>NZ_CP075715.1:0-325000 GCF_024584805.1 Streptomyces sp. FIT100
GGTGACCGTCACCGCCTCGTCGTCAACCCCGGCACGCCACCTCCCGCCCGGCATCACACCCAAGATCCGCCCGTGGCTTAGAGGTTGTCTCATGTGGCAAGCTTCGTCGGCTTCTTGTAGTAGCTCAGGGCAGCCGTGGCCGTGGCCAGGCTTCGGCTTGCCGGTCGCTGCGGTCTACGTACGGGATCTTGAGGCCACGAGCAGCCCGTGGCAGGCTCATGCCGCATGATCGATGAATTCGCGAAGGACAACCTGCACGAGAGACTGCGGCGAGACCGCAAGGCGCTGCTCTGGAAACTCGACGGCTTGTCGGAGTACGACGCCCGCCGACCTTTGACAGCGACCGGGACCACCCTCCTCGGCCTGGTCAAACACGTGGCCAGCGTCGAGGCCAGGTACTTCGGTGAAGTCTTCGACCGGCCGTCCCCGGAACCGCTGCCCCGGTGGCAGGACCACGACGGCAGCGATCTGTGGGCGACTGAGGACGAGACTCGCGATCAGATCATCGAGTCCTACCGACGCACGTGGGAACACTCAGACGCGACGATCGACGAGCTTGCCCTCGACGCCCCCGGCCACGTGCCGTGGTGGCCGGAGCCACATCGCAACACGAACCTCTTCGCCATCCTGGTCCACGTCCTCGGCGAGACAAACCGGCATGCCGGGCACGCCGACATCCTGCGCGAAGGCGTCGACGGCCGAACCGGGATGCGCCCCGAACACGAGATGCAGATCGATGAAGAAGCCCGCACCGCCTACTGCGCGAAGATCGAGCAGGTCGCCAGGTCGGCCGCATCAGGCAAGGCATAGAAGAGCCGTACCACGTGGCTTGATGTTCGAGCGGCATGATGCCAGCCGTGAGTGCTGTTCTGTCGAAGCGTCTGGTTCCTGATGAACTCTGGGAGCTGGCCGCCCCGTTGCTGCCGTCGTTCGCTGCTCGTCCGCAAGGTGGTGGGACCGCTCCGTGTGACGAGCGGGCCGTGTTCACGGCAGTGGTGTACGTGCTGACCAGCGGCTGTGCCTGGCGGCATCTGCCGCCGACGTTCGGCACGTCGCCTGCCACCGCGCATCGCCGCTTCACGGTATGGACCGAGGCCGGCCTGTGGCGTCGGCTGCACCGGGCGGTGCTGGACGAACTCGGGGCCCTGGGCGAGGTGGACTGGACCTTGGCGATCGTCGACGCGGCCTCCGTTCGCGTGAAAAGGAGGGCTCGCTGACCGGGCCGAATCCGGTCGATCGCGGCAAGCAGGGCAGCAAGCTGCACGTGCTGTCCGATGCCCAGGGCATCCCGCTCGCCGTCGCCGTGTCCGGCGCGAACATGCACGACAGCCTCGCCCTCAAGCCGCTCATCCGCGGCATACCCTCCGTCCGGTCCCGCCGGGGGCCGCGGCGGCGCCGACCGGTCAAACTCCGCGCGGACAAGGCGTACTTCTCCGCCGAACACCTGGCCTGGCTGCGTGAGCGCGGGCTTGTCGCGCGCATCGCGCCGCGGCCCGGCATCGAGTCCGGCGAACGCCTCGGTCGGCACCGCTGGAAGATCGAACGGTCGATCGCTTGGCCCTTCGGCTACCGCCGCCTCACCGTCCGATACGAACGAAAGGGCTCGCACTTCCTCGCCTTCCCCGGCCTGGCTGCCGCCCTGACCTGCTACAAGAAGCTGGCGAAACTTACCACGTGAGACACCCTCTTAGTCCCCGGCATCGGATACGAGGCAACCGACCGATCGCCCCCTCAACAACATCGATCCACACGAAACGGCCGGGAATACCCCGCCCGGGAACGACCCGACCACAGAGGCCAGTCCGCAATCCTTCTCACCACCGGACCGGAACGAACTACCGGCCCACGCACACCCGTCCCACATCGTCCGTCATGCATCTTCGTCCCACACAGCGAAAACACCGAACGCCAATGCACACCCGCAAGAACGTCCGACCGATCACCGTCGAACGAAACAAAGACGCCACCACACCCGACCACGGAGACGAAAAATCGCCCCTTCAATTCAAGTCCCCACGAAGCCAGGCCAGTAGAATCGAGCCCCAACAGACGGAACAGCCGACAGCGAGGAGGCCACGTCATGTCAGATTCCGAACTCGCCGCACAAGTCGCCGAAAAACTCGAACACACCACCAAGCAAATCGACGAACTCCGCAAACTCAAAACGACACTCGAAGAACTCCAACACCAACTCGGAACCCGCTCCCGCCAGACGGCTGCCGCGCCCCGACCCGCGGGTGCCGCCCCACCAGGCAAACCGGTGACCGTACCAGCGGCGCGGCGCGCGGAGTCCGCCGCTCCTCCAGCCGGTGCGGTGTACATGCCCCCGGCCACGACGGCGGGCGGTGGGCGGACGAGGCCGACGGCCACACCCGGCCAAGGCACATCAGGGCAGAAGCGCTCCACCCGCGCCAGCCGCGTACTCGCCCTACTCAACAAACAACCCCACACCGTCAAACAAATCACACAACTCCTAGCCCAAACACACCCACACGACACAACCACCGAAACCGTCATCCGCAACACACTGGAAAACTCCCTCGTCACCAAAGGCCTCGCACACCGAACCAAACAAGGAAGAAGCGTCTACTACACACGCCCCACACCCGACTAACATCACCGCAAACAAGGAAAAACCAAACACCGGTAGCCTGGCCGCTGTTGGCCAGTTGGTGAGTTGATCCTGAGTAGCCGTCCGCAGAGCGCGACTTCACAGCTCCGGCAGGGCGTACCCACGTGGGACGGACTTCCCTGGCACGAGCCTGAGGACCCGCGCGGGGCCTGTGAGCTCCGTAGCGGGGTGTCCGGGCCAGGCCGGAGGACGCCAGGCAGATGCCATAAGACCAGCCACCTTCAGAAACGGATCGTTTCCGGTCAGTCTGCGGTCACGGGTCGCGGGAGAGACCTGAGCCAGTGGCATGTCAGTGAGCCCACAGACTTCTGGAGCCGACGAGCCCCGGGCGCTCGGCGAGCCGACGGTCGATCCGCTGCGCGGCCCGTTCTCCGTCGGCCTGACGTGCCGACCGCTCGCCCAGCGCGATGAGCCGAGGCGGCCGGCCAGGCCCATCGAGCCATGCGGTCTGCGGACGCGGCCGGTTCCGCGAGCATCCTCACGCCACGTCACGGCATCTGGCTCGCCCGGTCACAGGAGGCACAAGCCTTCCTAGGGAATACTGACCGAATTCTGACCGTATGCCTCAACGGTATTGACCGTGGGTGTGGCCGATTCCTACTGTCCGGACAACAGCCATAAGACCGACTGGCGAACTCCCGGTGGGCTCAACCGCATTGCCTCACCGTGCCGAGACAGATGGAAAGCAAGGCGCACATGACCAGGATTCACCGTTTGCCGCTGCTACGTGAGGCCCGTGGCCCGATTGCCACCGGGGCCGGCCCATCGGCACGTCCCAAGTCCCCGGTCCCGGTCCCGGTCCCGGACAGAGACAAACCCACAGACTGGTAAGCGCACGAGGGCCGGGCCATGGGGAGCCCGAGGCCCGCCGTCGGTACTGAACGGCACCCCGTCTATCCGGCGTGCGTGCGCACACGAACGCACACCCCGGTAACCCGTCAGCGGCCATCCGTCCCGCCGCGTCTGCGCGCGTAGCGCCATCACGGCCGGTGGCATCGCACCACGCCGCTTCTCACACGTCATCGGCTGGGGCTTCCGGCTGCGCCACCGGACCCCGTCCTTCCCCGGAACCACGTGAGTACTTCCCCCGTGCCCTCTTTGCGGCCCGGAACCAAGGAGCGCATACGCATGACCACGCAGTCATGGTTCGCCGAGGCCAAACTCGGCATCTTCGTACACTGGGGGATCTCCTCGGTCCGGGGAATGGCCCTGCCCCGGTCCTCCCTGCCCGGCCAGATCTCGTACGAGGAGTACATGGAACAGCTCCACGGGTTCACCGCCGCGCGCTACAGCCCCGACGCCTGGGCGGAGCTTTTCGCCCGCGCCGGAGCGAAGTACGCGGTGATGACCGCGAAGGACCACGACGGGATGGCCCTGTGGGACACCGCGTCCACGGATCTGTCGGTCGTCAGGGTCACCCCGGCCCGCAAGGATCTGGTCCGCCCGTTCGCCCGGGCACTGCGCCGGCGCGGGCTACGCGTCGGGCTGTACTTCTCGCACCACGGCTGGAGTCACGGCCCGTACACGGCGACCCGCCGCTCGCAGCCGCACAGGGAGGCGGCTGAGAGCGAGTCGGGCGCGGCGCGGGACCACGACGAGGACCGTCGGACGCGGGAGCGGCTCGTGCGCGCGGCCAATCGTGCGCAGGTCCGCGAGTTGGTCGAGAACTACCGGCCGGACCTGCTGTGGTTCGACGGTGCGCGGGAGCACGGCCGGGATCAGTGGCGGGCGGATGACTGGGCGGGCATCATCCCCGCCCTCGGTCCGGAGACGGTCGTCATCGGGCGTACATGCGGCCACGGGGACCACGACACACCGGAACTGGGTACGGCGATCGTCCCGTCCGACGGGTCCTGGGAACTGTGCTACCCGCTTGGCGGCGGCAACAGCCACCAGCCCGCCGGCGCTCACCACCCGTCCGTCCGCGAGCTCATAAGCGTCTTCGCGGACACCATCGCCGGCGGCGGCAACCTCCTGCTCAAGACCAGCCCGCAAGAGGACGGTACGATTCCCCCCGCGGACACGGTCCGCCTCACGGGCCTGGGGCAGTGGATCCGCCGGAACCGCGAGGCCGTCTACACCACCACCGGTCTGCCCTACGGGTATTTCGACGGCCCGTCAACCCTGGCAAAGGACCGCCGTACGCTGTTCCTCATCTGCGCCCGTACGCCCCACGGCCTCATCGAACTGCGAGGGCTGCACAACACACTCCGGCGCGTCTCCGTTCTGAGCACCGGACTGGAACTCCCCTATCACGTGACCGAGGGTCTGCCCGACTGGAACATCCCGCGTGTCATCCGCATCAAGCCCCCCATCGCTCCCAGTGTCCTGGCCCTCGAACTCCACGGCGAACTCGAGCTCCACCGGAACCATCGATAGTCACCCTCGTTCCACCAGGCGTTTCACCCGGCGCCCTCGACCGCAGCCCCCGACCATCGCCGGGACCACCTACCCAGGGCCGCCGCTCTGCCGCGTCAGCGGCTGCCGAGTGTGCGCTTCGGGCGCGGCTCCACCGGTTCGTCCCTGGCTTGTGCCCACAGGGACCGGACATGGCCGAGGTGGCGGGCCATGCATGCTTCGGCGGCCGGCGCGTCCCCCGCCAGCATCAGGTCGAGCAGTTCGTGGTGCTCCTGTGCGGAGGCGACGAGCATGCCGAGTTCGTCGAGCCTGGTGAGGCCGTACAGCCGGGAGCGCTTGCGCAGCTCTCCGACGGTCTCGACCAGACGGTCGTTGCCGGCCAGGGCCAGCAGGCCGAGGTGGAAGCGGCGGTCCGCGTCCAGGTAGCCGATCAGATGGTGGTTGGTGGCATGCTCCACGATCTCATCGGCTACCGGTCGCAGCGCCTCCAACTGGGTCTCCGTGGCGATCCGGGTGACCTGTCCGATCGTCGGCACCTCGATCAGCGCCCGGAGTTCGGTGTACTGGTCGAGGTCGCGCTCGCTGACCTCGGTGACCCGGAAGCCCTTGTTGCGGACGGGTTCGACCAGGCCCTCGCGGGCGAGGTCGAGCATCGCTTCACGGACGGGTGTGGCCGAGATTCCGAAGTCGGCCGCGAGGCCGGGTGCAGAGTAGACGCGGCCGGGGCGGAGTTCGCCGGCGACGAGCGCGGCGCGCAGGGCGTGGGCGACCTGGTCGCGCAGTCGCTCCTGAGCGGTGATCAGGGTGATCTGCTTCAGGTCCCCCATGGCGCTGCCTCCGTGAATCCAGTGGAGGCCAAGCGTACAATGTCACGTCGCGCTGCCCTGAGTTCGGCCAGGTACGTCGACGAAACCTTCGAAGGCTCGGGCCCGGCGGCGAGGTCGGCGGGGGTGTCACAGGAGGAAGCCCCCGGGGAACGGGTCGGCCGGGTCCAGGAAGTACTGTGCGGTTCCGGTGATCCAGGCGCGGCCGGTGACGGTGGGGACGACGGCGGGGAGTGTGCCGACAGTGGTCTCCCCGACGATGCGGCCGGTGAACTGCGTACCGATGAAGGACTCGTTGACGAAGTCGCGGCCGACGGGGAGTTCACCGCGGGCGTGGAGCTGGGCCATCCGGGCGCTGGTGCCGGTGCCGCACGGGGAGCGGTCGAACCAGCCGGGGTGGATGGCCATGGCGTGCCGGGACCGCGTGGCGTCCGAGCCTGGGGCGGTCAGATAGACGTGCTTGACGCCGCCGATGGCGGGGTTCTCTGGGTGAACGGGCCGGGCGGTGGCGTTGATCGCGTCCATGAGGGCCAGTCCGGCGGCGAGCAGGTCGTCCTTGCGGTCACGGTCGAAGGGGAGGCCGAGGGTGTCCAGGGGGACGAACGCGTAGAAGTTGCCGCCGTACGCCAGGTCGTAGGTGACCGTGCCGTGTCCCGGTACGTCGGCCTTGCGGTCGAGGCCGACGCAGAAGGACGGCACGTTGGTGAGGGTGACGGACGTGGCCGCGCCGTCCTCGACCCGCACGTCCACGGCGACGAGTCCGGCGGGGGTGTCGAGGCGGATGGTGGTGACGGGTTCGGTGACGGGCACCATGCCGGTCTCGACGAGGACGGTGGCGACGCCGATGGTGCCGTGGCCGCACATGGGCAGCAGTCCGGACACCTCGATGTAGAGCACCCCGTAGTCGGCGTCGGGGCGGGTGGGCGGCTGCAGGATCGCGCCGCTCATGGCGGAGTGGCCGCGCGGCTCGTACGTCAGCAGGGTGCGGAGGTGGTCCAGGTGCTCGATGAAGTGGAGTCGGCGTTCGGCCATGGTGGCGCCCGGGACGACGCCGACGCCGCCGGTGATGACGCGGGTCGGCATGCCCTCGGTGTGCGAGTCGACGGCGTGGTAGACGTGGCGGGTGCGCATGAGGTCTCCTTCTCGGTGTTCCTCGGTCGCTTCCGGCTGGTGGAGGCCCTCGGCGAATCAGTGGAGGCCCTCGGCGAATGCCTTCTCGGTGGCGGCGCGTACGGCCGACTTCTGTTCGCCGGTCAGCGGTGAGCGCGGCGGTCGGGTGGGGCCGCCGGGACGGCCCGCGAGGTCCATGGAGACCTTGATGGCCTGGACGAACTCGGTCTTCGAGTCCCAGCGCAGCAATGGGTGCAGGGATTTGTAGAGCGGCAGCGCGGTGTCCAGGTCGCCGGCGACGGCTGCGTGGTAGAGCGTGGCGCAGGAGGCGGGCAGTGCGTTGGGGTATCCGGCGATCCAGCCGACCGCGCCGGCGAGGGCGAGTTCGAGCAGGACGTCGTCGGCGCCGACCAGCAGGTCGAGACCCGGGGCGAGTTCGGCGATCTCGTAGGCCCGGCGGACGTCGCCGCTGAACTCCTTGACGGCGACGATGCTCCCCTCGCCGTGCAGGCGGGCGAGCAGGGCCGGGGTGAGGTCGGTCCTGGTGTCGTGCGGGTTGTTGTACGCGACGACGGGCAGGCCGCTGCGTGCGACCTCGGCGTAGTGGGCGGCGACCGCTTCCTCACCTGCGCGGTAGGCGTTGGGCGGCAGGAGGAGCACGGATCCGGCTCCGGCCTCGGCGGCCTGGTCGGCCCAGCGGCGGGCTTCGGCGCTGCCGTAGGCGGCGACTCCGGGCATCACGCGCATCCCGTCGCCCGCCGCCTCGACCGCGGTGTGGACGACGCGGGCGCGTTCGTCGTCGGTGAGCGTCTGGTACTCGCCCAGGGAGCCGTTCGGGACGACACCGTCGCAGCCGTTCGCGATCAGCCAGGCGACGTGCTCGGCGTAGGCGTCGTAGTCGATGGAGAGGTCGTCGTGCAGCGGCAGGGCGGTGGCGACCATGATGCCGTGCCAGGGGCGCGTACGGGGTGCCGGTGCCATAGCAACTCCTTATGTGAGATACGAGATGTGAGATGCAAGATGTAAAACGTGCGACTTCGCCGGTCCCGCGGTACCGGCGCCAGGACTCGGTCCCTCACGTGCGGAGGGACTCTGACGCAGCGTCGGACGAGTGGTGGACGAGTGGATGTGCTGGGCGGGGGTGACGGGTGGGGCGGCCCCGCCCGCCGTGGTCAGGAGCGGTCCGAGTCGTTCGTCGTCGGTACGGTCTCGCCGGGCAGACGGGCGAGGTGGTTCAGCGGTACGGGGCAGGACAGCGGGCGGCGGTCCGGTGCCGGCTCCTCGCCGGCCAGGGCGGCCACGGCGGGCCCGCACATCCGTCCCTGGCACCAGCCCATTCCCGCGCGGGTGAGCAGTTTGACGGTGCGGGCGTCGTGCGCGCCGAGTTCGCCGACGGCCTCCCTGACGGCTCTTGCCGGCACCTCCTCGCAGCGGCACACGTGGGTGGCGTCGTCGAGCCAGTCGGCCCAGCCGGGACCGGGGCGGTGCACGGCCGCCATCACCTCGGCGAAGGCCCGCAGCCGGTCGCGCCGCGCTCTGAGTGCCGTCACACGCCGCGCCCGCCGCGACGTTCGCGGGACGCCGGACCCGGACCCGGACCCGCTCTCGGTCTCGGTCTCGGGCCCGGCGCCGCGCAGGGCGCGTGCGATGGACAGGGCGGCCAGTTCCCCTTCGGCCAGGGCCAGTTCCGCCCCGCCGATGCCTCCGGTCTCCCCCGCCGACCAGACGCCGGGGACGGAGGTGCGCTGTTCGTCGTCGAGGTCCAGTACGGCGGTGCCGTCGGCCGTGCGGCGGGTGGCGCAGCCGATGCCGGTGGCGAGTTCCAGTTGCGGGAGCAGTCCGTGGCCGACGGCGAGCGCGTCGCACGGGATGCGGCGCCCGCTGCCGGGTACGGGCCGCCAGTTCCGGTCGAGCCGCGCCACCGTCACGGCCTCGATCCGGTCCGTGCCGTGCGCGGCGGTGACGGCGTGCCGGGTCAGCAGCCGTACCCCGTGCCGGAGCAGCGCGCCGGCGTGCAGAGCAGCCTCGACGGCCTTCCCGGGATTGCGCAGGAGGACGGGGAGCCGTCGGGCGTAGGCCGGGTACGCGGCGGCCTCCACGACCGCGGGCACCGTGGCCCCGGCGGCTGCCAGGGAGCCCGCGACGGCGAGCAGCAGCGGGCCGCTGCCCGCGACGACGGTGCGGCGGCCGGGCAGGACGAGGCCGGACTTGAGCATCGCCTGCGCTCCTCCCGCGCCGACGACTCCGGGCAGGGTCCAGCCGGGGAAGGGGAGTTGGCGCTCGTGGGCTCCGGTGGCGAGCAGCACCGTACGGGCCAGGACGGTGGCGGCGTACTCGTCGTCGCTGTGGCCCGCGACCGCGTGGAGCCGCCAGACCGGCGCCCGGCCGCAGCGCTCCGCCCCCGGCTCCGCAGCGGACTCCCCTTCCTCCGGGGCCTGTTCGGGAAGGACGGTCCAGACGTGGTGCGCGGGCAGGTGGTGGATCCGCCCCGCCGCCGCGTGGGCACGCAGGGCGTGTTCCAGCCGGGCGAACGCCCGCCAGTGGTGGTGCAGGGCTTCGGGCCGGCTCGCGCGGAGGCCGGGTGCGGGATGGCGGTAGAACTGTCCGCCGGGCCGCTGCCCCGCGTCGAGGAGCGTCACCCGCAGTCCGAGTCCGGCGGCGGTGACGGCGGCCGCGAGTCCGGCGGGCCCGGCTCCGACGACGGCCAGTTCGCAGGGCGGCGTGGTGGGTTCAGACGGCGAGTTCGTCATGACCGCTGCCCTTCTGTGTGGTGACGGCGTCGCCCGGGCGGGCCGGGACGATGCAGGCGCGCCGGTTGGGGCGGCCGTTGACCGTGGCGAGGCAGTCGTAGCAGGTGCCGACGGCGCAGAAGGCACCACGGGGCGCGCCGCCGTCGCGGGTCGTGCGCCAGGAGAGGATCCCCGCCGCCCAGAGCGCCGCGGCGATGCTCTGCCCGGGCAGCGCGGTGAGGGGGCGTCCGTCGAAGGTGATCTCGTACGGGGGGCCCGGCTCGGCCCTCACCAGGGAGGCCGGTGTTCTGGTCACTGCGCTGCTCCTGCCTGGTCGAAACGGTGGGGCCGAAACGGCCGCGGGTCCAGGGGTGGTTGCCCGCCGCTGAGTGCGGCGGCGATCAGCAGTCCGGTGGCCGGGGCGAGGCCGATGCCCGCGCCTTCGTGGCCGCATGCGTGGAACAGTCCGGGCACGCGCGGGTCGGCGCCGATCGCGGGGAGGTGGTCGGGGAGATAGGGGCGAAAGCCGTGGTAGGTGCGGATGGCGCGTACGCCCGCGAGTACCGGGAAGAGCCTGGTGGCCTGGGCGGCGAGGCGGCGCAGGGCCTCGGCGGACAGGGTCCGGTCGTAGCCGACGCGTTCGCGGGTCGCGCCGATCAGCACGGGCCCCGCGGGGGTGCCTTCGACGACGGCGGAGGACTGGAGGGCGGCGGAGTCGCTGGCGACGTCGGAGATGTAGTCGGCGGCGTAGACCTTGTGGCGGACGACTCGCGGCAGGGGCTCGGTGACGAGGACGAAGCCGCGGCGCGGGAGGACGGGCAGCCGGGTGCCTGCCAGTCGGGCGACGTCGCCGCCCCAGGTGCCGGCGGCGTTGACGACGGCGGGTGCGTGGAGTTCGCCGTGCGGTGTGCGTACGCCGCGGACGGTGCCGTCGGACCGGGTGAGGACGGCGGTGACCTCTTCCCCGAGGCGGACGCGGGCGCCGGATTCGCGTGCCGTTCGCAGGAGTTGGGCGGCGGCGCGGGCGGGCTGGACCTGGGCGTCCTGGGGGTAGTGGAAGCCGCCGGCGAGTCCGTGCGCGAGGTGGGGTTCCAGGTCGTGGAGCCGGTCGGCGGGGACGGCGTGGGCCTCGACACCGGCCTTGCGCTGGCCCTCGGCGAAGTCGCGCAGTGCGGTGAGGGCGGTCTCGTCGGGCGCGACGACGAGACCGCCCTTGGGCTCGTACTCGGTCTGCGCCGGCAGGACGTCGGCGAGCTCGCGCCAGAGCCGGGTCGACAGCAGCGCGAGGTCGAGCTCGGGCCCCGCCTCCTTGTCGGAGACGAGGAGATTGCCTTCCCCGGTGCCGGTGGTGCCGCCCGCGACGGAGCCGCGGTCGAGGACCGTCACGGCGAGTCCGGCGCGGCTCGCGTAGTACGCGCAGGCCGCTCCGACGACGCCGGCGCCGATGATGACGGCGTCCTGGGGACCACGAGGGTTTCCGGCGGGCACGGCAGTAATATGTCACATTGCCATGGCGCCGGGGAAGGGAATCGCGCACCCGGGCGGTGACGCGTACGCGGGACGCGTACGGATCAGCTGCGCAGCGGCCCTTCGCAGCGGTAAGTCGACGTTCCCGCACGGCCGTTGGTCCAGATCTCCACCGGGCCGAAGGAGCAGTTCATGTCGGCGAGGTTGGTGGAGGCCGCTCCCGCCCGGTCGAGGATGAAGTAGTCGACCGTCTCGGACATGTCCTTGAAGACGAGGTCCGGGTCGGCGGAGTCGGCGAGATCGGCGGTGATCCTGCCGGTGCAGGTGAAGCGCCGCTTGCCGGGGTCGCCGTTGTCCGTGCAGAGCGGGTCGGCCTGAGTGGCGCCGGCGAAGGAGGCGCGGACGGCCTCCGGCGTCGCGTCCGTGAGCCGGTCGTCGGGTGTGTACGTGGTGTTGGGTACGAACAGGTCGTCGACGTCCGCGATCTGTGCGTCCAGGAAGCTGTCGTAGACCCGCTGGAGCGCCTGGTCGGCGCCGAGCCGGGCGCGCCAGGCGTCGAAGGCCGCGGGGTCGTCGGCCCGCAGATGGCCGTACATCTCCCGCAGCAGGGAGGGCCGTTCGGTCCACAGGAACTCGAAGAACGTGCCCGCGTAGTCGTAGAAGCGGAAGCCGTCGCCTTCGTACGTGGCGTGCAGCAGCTGGTCGACGGTCATCCGCGGGCCGCCGCCGGCGGTGTCGTCGATGACGCCCTGGACCAGGGACTTGCGGACGGCGATTCCGTTGTCGCGGGTGGCGCCGTCGAAGAACTCCGCCGTGCCCTCGTCCATCGCGGTGGTGCGGTCGCCGCTGTACCAGGGGCCCTCGCCGAAGTATCCGGGCACGGCCCAGCGGCCGTTGAGGTAGTGGACGTACTCGTGCCGGAAGAGTTCTTCGAGGGTGAGGGAGGAGTCCTGCGGGACGCGGCGCTGGTAGGTGTAGAACGTCGCGCCGCGCTCGATGTAGATGCCGCCGTTCTCGGTGCCCATGCCGGTGAGGACGGGATGGTAGACCTCGTAATCGGAGCGCGAGCCGTACAGCACGATGTTCAGCGAGGTGTTGGTGTCGCCGGCGAGCGGCTGCTCGGTGCCGAGGACCCGGTGGAACTGCGCCTTGACCTGCTTGCTCGCGTAGTAGAGCTGGTCGACGGTGGCACGGTCGAGGCCGGTGCGGACCTTGATGGCCCCGCTGTCGTAGGTGTACGTGTGCGGGAAGATCTCCCGCTCGATGTCGTCCTTGCAGACGGCATACGGTTTGCAGGCCTCGTAGAAGTTCAGCCAGCCGACGAGCGAGGCCCAGGGCCGGCTGCCGTGGCCGAAGTTGGTGCGGGCGACCGGTAGCAGGGCGCCGAGAGCGGAGACGACCTGTGCCCTCAGGGCGTCGATCTGGCCGAAGCGGCCGTACTCGCCGAGGGCGTCGCGAACGACCCATTCGTTCGGTGTGCCCTTGAGGTGGGTGTGAGCGGCGAAGGCCTTGAAGGCGTCACGGTAGGACGCGTTCTGGGTGACGACGTTGTGGAACGCGGTGTCCCGGTTGCCCGGATAGACGCCGAGGTAGTTGACGGAGAGCGCGGCCAGGGCCGCTCCGCCCCAGGACGGGTCGTCGTACTGGCCCGTGTGGTACCTGTCCATCGTGGCCAGGACCTTCCTGATCAGCCCGAGCTGGCTGTGCCGCAGGCCGGGGGCGCTGCCGGTGTAGAGGGCCTCGCGGAGGGTCTCGGCGTTGGTCCGCGTCACCTGGAAGGTGCGGGCCGCGGTGCCGAAGTCGTGGACGGCCCGCCGGAGCACCTCGGTGGTCGGGACGTCGGTGATGTCGATCTCGGGGCGGGAGAAGTCGTGGTACGCGACGGCGTGGAGGTACGTGAACATCTCCAGCAGGTGCGTGCCGTTGCGGCCGTCGTGCGCGGCGGCCAGTGAGGATATTCGCCGGCCCACGGCCTGGACGTGCGCGTCCGACATGACCGGCACGAGGCGGGTGTCCCAGGTCCAGACGAGGTCGCCGAGGCAGCCCTCGGCGGTGACCGCCGGGTCGGCGAGGAAGTCGGCGAGCTCCTCGGGGCCGAGGCGGGTGATGCCGTCGAGGGTGCAGGGGACACCGACGGCGTCGGCGGTGGTGTGCGGCGCGGTGGCACGGGTGGCGCCGCCGGTTCCGGGGGTGTCCTGGCGGCCGGGGGTTCGGCCTTCGGCCAGCTCCCCCGGCGCGAGGGCGGGTCCGGAGGCCGACTTGGGCGCCCTGGCGAGTCGGTCGACCTCGTCGAAGGGGTTGCGGGCGTGGGCGACACCGGCCGTGGCCGGGGCGTACCGGCCCGCGAAGGCGGCGGGGGTGGCGGGGGTGGCAGTGGCGCGTTCCGTGGCTGCCGCGGGCGCGATGTGGCCGAGCGGAGCGAGGAGGGTGGTGGCGAGCGCCACGGCGAGCAGGGGGGTGCGCGCGGATCTGAGCAGCACGGATCGAGGCTGGGACACCGATGACTCCTGTGTGGGAGGTGACTGTGGGGGTGTGACAGCGGTGCGGTGTTCGCGAAGCCCTTTGGTGTGCAAGGGGATTGGCCGTGCGGTGCGAAGGGTGCGCGATGTGACCCGTAACATAGTAATGTGAAATTGCACTGACAAGCCCTCAGTAACCCTCTGCCTCTGAGGAGTTGAGATGTCCGGCACCCCGTTCAGCGCCCCGCCCGCTCCGTCCCGGAGCTGGTGGGCTCCATGCGGAAGCACCGGGCGATCCCACATCCGCAAGGGGACGGACCGGCCGCCGAACGCCTTCAGTTCCGTGCGAAGTTACGGCCTGGGCGGCCGAGCGGTACGCCCAGCCGGAGGCCGGATCACGGCAGGACACCTACCGGTAGGCGCGGGGCGGCCGGTCATGACGAGGGTGATGTTGCGGTGCTATTGGTCAGCGCCGCCTGGACGATGCGGATGGCCTCGTCGGTGTCGATGCCGACGCCGGCGATGACGGCGGCGTACTCGGCGGCGGCGCGGCGTGCCCGTTCGCGTCCCTCCTCGCCCGCTGCGGACACGAACGAGCCGGCCGCTCCGCGGGCCTCGACCAGCCCCGCCACCTCCAGCTCCCGGTAGGCCCGGCCGACGGTGTTGACGGCCAGGCCGAGGTCCGCGGCCAGGCGGCGGATGGTCGGCAGCCGGGTGCCCGCGGCCAGTGTGTGGTCCTGGATCTGCCGGGCGAGCTGCGCGCGGAGCTGCTCGAACGGCGGGACGGGCGAGGTCGAGTCGATGACGATCACCGGCTCACCGGACGCTCGTCGCGTGCCTCGCCGCGGCGCTGCTCCGCGCGGTCGACATGGTGATCAGGGCGAGGGTGATGACGCTCAGGACGATGAAGACGAGCCAGGCAACGTTCCACCAGCCGAGCGCGGTATCGAACACCGACACGATCGGCAGCGACCACACCACGGTGGGCGTGGCGACTTCGCGGGCGTCCTCGACCCGCATGATGATGTCGGCCGTCAGCGAGTCCTCGTCGTCGGCCACGACCGGGTGCGTCAGGATATGGCGCAGCTGGACGACCACGCCGGCCGCGACCCCGCACAGTGCGATGAGCAGAATGACCGCCGCGTACCGTGCAGTGGAGTCCCGCGTGGCCAGGGCGCCGATCGCCAGCGCCAGCGCGCCCGCGAACGTGGCAGCCGCGAACGCGGCTCGCGGCCAGCCGAGCACGGTGCGCCAGCCGAGCCGGACCAGGTGCGCCGCCCGGCGCGGCAACGCCGCGCCGGCCCGCCGGTCGACCCGCCGCACCCACCGGTCCAGCAGCGCCTGGGCCAGCACCAACCCCACCACCACCGCCGTCAGGAGCAGCAGCGACCAGTTCCGGTACGCCCCGGACCCGTCACCCGCGGCGCCCGCCGACCGTTCGCCGACGTAGATGAGCGCGATCGCGATGATGAACGCGGCGAGCAGGATCTGAGAGGCCAGACGGGCGCGCCACCGCACCGCGAGACGCCTGGCCAGCAGCGGGGTCGGAGGGACGTCGGTCAGTCCGTGCCCGGCCAGCCACACGCGGGCCCCCTCAAGGTTTACCGGACGCGCCGACTGGTCGGCGTCCGGAGTCGTTTCGTTCGGCACGACGCCCCCTTGTCTCAATGCTTGTCTCACCATAGTGAGACAAGCATTGAGACAAGTCAATCCGCGCGCAGAGCGGTGGCATCGGCGGTGTTCCCCATCCTGTCGGCCGGGTTCACCTCAATACCGGTGCACTGGGCACCGGCATGCTGCCGCGGGCCCAGGACACGGCCGCGCCGCGCACGGCGGCGGCGTTCGTACGGTCGGAGCCCAGGTATGTGGGCACCGCGTGCACCACGTCGACCGGTGCCGGTCCGCGGCATGGGCGGCCCGGCCGTGGCTGCCTCGAAGCGCAGCACGTCAGGCGCGTGCCCGAGGCGGTCTCTCTCCCCCCCGGTGCCCGGATCGGAACGTCATGCTGTGTCAGCAGGGTCGCTATCGGTCAAGGCGACGGGCTGACACGGGCTCTGACCAGGCAGGGCTAGCAGGTCGGATGCCCTGTGCCGACGGCTGGGCGACGCAGGTCACATTGGTCCATGTCACAGGGGGCCGGGCTACCTCGTCCCAGGGGTGTAGCCACCGACCACCGCAGAGGAGCACACGATGGACGCGCGACTGAACTACTTCGCCAGCCCGACGGCCGGCAAGGCCTTCAAGCACTTCATCTCAGCGGGCAGGACGCTCAAGGACTCGGCTCTGCCGGCCGCGACGCAGGAGCTGGTGGCGCTTCGCGTGAGTCAGATCAACGGCTGCGCCGTCTGCATCGACATGCACACCAAGGACGCCGCCGCGGCCGGCGAGACCTCGGTGCGGCTCAACCTGGTCGCCGCCTGGCGCGAGGCCACGGTCTTCACCGAGGCCGAGCGCGCCGCGCTGGAACTGGCGGAGCAGGGGACCCGTGTCGCGGACGCGGCCGGTGGGGTCAGCGACGCCGTGTGGGCGGACGCCGCCAAGCACCACGACGAGGAACAGCTCACCGCCCTGGTGATGCTGGTCTCCTTCATGAACACGGTGAACCGGCTGAACGTCATCACCCAGCAGCCGGCCGGCGCCTACGAGCCCGGGCAGTTCCACTGAACGGCATCGGGACAGGGGCCAGGGCCAGGGCCCGGGGCCAGGGCAAGCGCCCGGCTCCGGCTCCGGCTCCGGCTCCGGCTCCGGCTCCGGCTCCGGGCTCCGGGCTCCGGGCTCCGGGCTCCGGGCTCCGGGCTCCGGGCTCCGGGCTCCGGGCTCCGGGCTCCGGGCCACCGTGCCGGGGGACATTGCTCCGGCCTGCCGGTGATCCGGATGATCACCGGCACTTGTCTGCGCCGGCGCGTACGGCCCGGTGGGACGACGACACGGAGAGGGAATCGGCGTGAGCAAGGTCGAGGAGTTCGAGGAGCTGCGGCCGCTGCTGTTCTCGATCGCCTACCGGATTCTGGGCAGTGTGACCGAGGCCGAGGACGCGGTGCAGGAGACGTGGCTGCGTTTCGACGGCTCGTCGGTACGGCCTGCGTCGACCAAGGCCTACCTGTCGGCCGCGGTGACGCGGATCGCGATCGACGTGCTGCGCTCCGCGCGAGTGCGGCGTGAGGAGTACGTGGGCCCCTGGTTCCCCGAGCCGCTGCTCAGCGATCCGTACCAGGATCCGGCACGGTCGGTGGAGCTGGCCGACTCGGTGTCGATGGCGGCGCTGCTGCTGCTGGAGCGGCTCAGCCCGCTGGAGCGGGCGGTGTTCGTCCTGCGGGAGGTGTTCGGCTTCGGGTTCGACGAGGTCGCCGCGGCGGTGGGGCGTTCGGAACCGGCCTGTCGGCAACTGCTGGTACGGGCACGGCAACACATGGAGGCCGGGCGTCCGCGGTTCGCTGCGGACCGGCAGGTACGGCAGGAGCTGGCGACGCGGTTCTTCGACGCGCTCAAGGACGGCGATGTGGGCGCACTGCAGGAGCTGCTGGCCGCCGATGTGCAGCTGGTCGGGGACGGCGGCGGGAAGGCCCCGCAGCTGGCCCAGGTGCTCGTGGGCGCGCAGAACGTGGCCCGGCTGCTGGGCACGGTCTTTCCGTGGCTGATCCGGATCGACGTGACGTTCGAGGCGCACGAGATCAACGGCCAGCCCGGCGCGGTCTTCCGGGACCGGGACGGCAAGGTGCTCCACATCCTGGCTCTCGATGTGCTCGACGGGCAGATTCAGACCATCCGTTCGGTGATCAACCCCGACAAGCTCGGCCATCTCGGACCGGTCGCCGACGCCTGGGCCGTCGACCGCGAGGTGAAGCGGGCGCGCCGGCAGAGGAACTGACCGGGGTCCACGGGCGGCCGCTCTCTGCGAGGCCGGCCGGACGGCGGCACGGCGGCACGGCGGCACGGCCGGTCATGGCATCCACCGCTGACACCCGACCGCTGCGCACGAAGCCGCGAACGGGCAAGACCCGCTGCCGTCGACCGCACGCGCCAAGCCCCCGGCCGCGCACGGCCGGACAACCGGGGGCGGCTGGTACTGCGCTGTTCCTCCCCACTCGGCCGAGAGATCATCCGGCGCATGGAAGAGCCCGCCGAAAGCCTCCGTTCCGACACCGGGTCGAACTCCACCGGCGGCGCACGAGGGAGCGCGGCCGTGCCGAGCGACCTCCACACCACCCTGGACCAGGCGATGCACGAGTCCCCGGACCGCCCGCCGCCATGGACGCCACGCCCAGGGCGGCCGAGCAAGCGGACTGAACGCGGGGAATCCGGATGGGGGCTCCGGGGCAGGGCCGTTGCCCCGGGTGCCGACGCTTCGCCCCGCTGTCACGCCCACGTCGCCCGGCGCTGAGACGCTGCCCGCATGGACGCCACCGAACACACCCGGCACCTGCTGTACCCCGTCCCCGCGCATCGAACCGCCCGCATCGAAGTCGTGAGCGCCGTGGACGGTGCGGCCCAAGTGGCCCTGGAAACACCGCCGGAGCTGACGAACGTCATCGGCTCACTGCACTCCAGTGGTCTGATCACGCTCGTCGACGCGGCAGGGCTAGGGCGTGTTTCGAAAGTGGCGCCGTCCGCCCGCAGGGCGGGGCCCACGGCGTCTGGTGCGTGCGATCGCAAGGCGAAGGGTCGTTCTCGTACTGGACGTACTTGGACGACTCCGACAACGCAGCGAGCGTGCGTGCCAGGCGTCGTGGGCCAGGCGGGACTTTCGAAACACGCCCTAGCCGCGATCATCGCGGCCGCGGAACACCCGGAGCAGTGCGACGGGTTGGTGCCACTCGGGGCGGCTGCCTCGCTCCGGTTCACCGCACCGGCACGGGGGCGGCTCCTCGCCTCGTGCCGGCTGAGTCGGACCGCCCGCGCGGCGCTGCGCCCCGTGCTGACGGGTGAGGTGCACCGCGCCAACTTTTCCACCCGCACCGAGACCACGGACGCCGACGACACCCTCGTGTGTTGGGGCGACTTCGACTGGAGCGTGCGCCGGTCGACGTAGCCGGGATCGGGTTCTCAGCGGTTCTCAGCCCGCCTGGTCCCCGTCCGACGGGCGCAGATTCTGCTGAAGGTCAGCCGCACCTGTGATGATCGTGGTGTAGAGCCCGGAACAGGTCGCGAACAACTGGGAAGTGGCCGCATCGAGAGTGGTCTCGGGCACGGTGGCGCACAGCTTGCCGAAGTACTCGTCGTAGTCCTTGTCGATGGCGGTGGCACCGTCCGACGCCGCCTGGAACCGCTCCTTGTCCGCGCGGGCCGCCACCTCCTCGCGCAACTGCTCCGTGACGGCATGCACGGCCGCCGCATGCGTCTCACAGGCACTGCCCACGCCGGCCCGGCAGCCCTCGGGCTTCGCGGCGACGGCGTCGCTGATCCGGTCGTGCCACTTCTCTTCCAACTCCAGCGAGTCACCGGCCTGCCCGTCGTCGGCACCACCACAGCCGGCCGCCGCCACGGCCCCCGCGCACACCAGCAGCAGCGTCACGAACGGCCGCCGCCGCGCACGAGCCCTCATCCGCTCCCCCTGACATATCCGTCCCCGCCCCCGCCCGGACCGGGCAGAGCGCCGAGAGCATAGCCCAACCACACGACCCCCGACGGAACTTGAACCCTCACACAGGTTGCCGCACCCGACGGACGCTCGGCCTCCCCCCTTGCGACATCGTGAGACACAGAGGTGGCATCCATCTCGTGGGCCCGGCCCACGACGGCATGACGCTCTCGTCACCGAGGCCGGGCGAACCGCCGAACCGCTGCCGTAGCGGCTCGGCGCGCCCTTCGGAGGCGACCGACCGTGACGGGTGTGCGGGACTCTGCCGCCTGCGATTCACCCAGCTCAGGGACCCCGCAAGCACTCCACTGGTGCTCCCCTCCCCACGGGATCATCCTGGTCAGTAGAGCCTGGCCGTGCAGGAATCCGCGAGGAACGCAGACACGAACCGGCGAGGGCGAGATGAGCGGCGATGGAGCGACTTCCCACCCCTCCTGGTGAGCGGCCGGAGGAGGCGGACGCCGTGGTCGAGGCGGCGTACACGGCCACGGCAACCGTCAGTGCGCAGGGGGTGGTGACGGGGTGGAGCGAGGGGGCACGGCGGCTGCTCGGGTACGAGTCGTCGCAGGTCGTCGGGGGGCCCGCCGGTCGGCTGCTCGCCGATGAGGGCGGCGCGGGCGAGTGGGAAGAGGCGGCGGGGCGGGGGCGCTGGAGCGGGTGGGTGGGTCTGAGGCATCAGGACGGTCGGCGGGTTCGGCTGGGGGTGCTCGCGCATCGGGTGGCGGCGGGCGGTCAGGGCGTGGAGTGGCTTGTGGTGAGTGCCGCGGGGGGCGGGCCCGGGGTGCCTGGTGGTGAGGGCTGGGGGGATCAGGCGTTCGCCCAGGCTCCGTGCCCCTTCGCGGTCTTCGACGGCGGTCTGCGGCTGGTGCGGGCCAACGCCGGGATGGAGCGGGCGCTGTCGTTCGCGGAGGGCGAGATGCGGGGGCTGCGGCTGCCGGAGATCGCGCCGGCCGCCGCGAGCGAGGAGGCCGAGGGCAAGATGCGGCTGGTGTTCGAGACCGGGGAGCCGCAGCCGGTGGAGGGCTCCTTTCCGGTCGCGGGCAGCGAGCCGCAGGGCGGCGGTTGGTCGGCCTCGTTGGCGCCGTTGACGGGTCCGGGCGGGCGGGTGCGCGCCGTGTGTCTGGCCGTGCATCACCGGGCTGACGAGCACCTTGTGCGGCAGCGGATGCTGCTGTTGAACGACGCGGGTGCCCGTATCGGCACCTCGCTGGACATCGTGCACACGGCGCAGGAGCTGGCCGATATCGCCGTGCCCCGGCTTGCCGACCATGTCGTGGTCGATCTGTGCGACCTTCCCCAGCACGCCGAGGAGCCGGCCGCAGGTCCGTCGGGGCGGCCGCTCGCCATGCACCGGACCGCGGTGCGCTCGGTTCTGGACGAGGGCTCCGGGGCGCTGCTGACGGTGGGGGAAACGGTGGCCTATCCGGAGCCTTCGCCGGTGGCCGAGTGTCTGGAGCAGGAGCGCGGCGCCCGGTACGCGGCGGCGGACTCCGCGTTCGCCCGGTGGGTGGCGGGGGATCCGGGTGCCGCCTGGATCCGCGAGACGGGTACGCACGCGGTGATGGTGGTGCCGATGCGTACCCGCGGGATCACGCTGGGCGTGGCGCTGTTCGGGCGCAGTCGGCGTGCGGAGCCCTTCGAGGTGGACGACCTGTGGCTGGCCGAGGAGCTGACGGCCAGGGCGGCTGCCGGGATCCACAACGCGCGCCGGTACACCCGCGAGCGTACGACCACGATGACGCTGCAGCGCAGTCTGCTTCCGCACTCGCTGCCGGACCAGGCGGCCCTGGAGGTCGCCTCGCGTTATCTGCCGGCGGGGAGCAGGGCGGGGGTGGGGGGCGACTGGTTCGATGTGATCCCGTTGTCCGGTGCGCGGGTGGCTCTCGTCGTGGGTGACGTCGTGGGGCACGGGATCCGCGCGTCCGCCACGATGGGGCAGCTGCGGACCGCGGTACGCACCCTCGCCGACGTCGATCTGCCGCCCGACGAGCTCCTCACGCACCTCGACGACCTGGTCATCCGGCTTTCGGCGGACGAGACAGGGGCGGAGAGCGCCGGGATCGGCACCACGTGTCTGTACGCGGTCTACGATCCGGTCTCGCGGCGCTGCACCCTTGCCCGGGCGGGTCATCCGCCGCCCGCCGTGGTCACGCCGGATGCCGCCGTCTATCTCCTCGACGTGCCGCCGGGTCCGCCGCTGGGTCTGGGCGGTCTGCCGTTCGAGACGATCGAGACGGAGCTGCCCGAGGACAGCCTGATCGTGCTCTACACGGACGGTCTGCTGGAGGCCCGGGAGGGTGACATCGACGAGGCCCTGGACAGGATGTTCACGGCGCTCGCACATCCCGCCTCGGCGCTGGACACGATCTGCGACCGGGTCCTGGCGGCTCTGCTGACCCATCGGCCCGATGACGACATCGCCCTGCTCATCGCCCGTACCCGGGTGCTGGACACCGACCGGGTCGCCGCGTGGGATCTGGCATCGGATCCCGCGATCGTCTCCGAGGCCCGCCGGCACGCGACCGGGCAGCTGGCGGCGTGGGGGCTGACCGACGCGGCCTTCATCACCGAGCTCATCGTCAGTGAGCTGGTCACCAACGCGATCCGCTACGGACGGCCGCCCATCCAGATGCGGATGATCCACGAGAACACCACGCTGATCTGCGAGGTCTCCGACTCCAGCAGCACCACGCCGCACATGCGGCGGGCCCGGACCTTCGACGAGGGTGGGCGTGGTCTGCTCCTCGTCGCCCAGCTCGCCGAGCGGTGGGGCACTCGGCACGCTCCGACGGGGAAGACGATCTGGGCCGAGCAGTCCCTGACCGGGGCCTGAGGTCCGGCTCTGCCGCGTCGGGTCCTGCGACCCGTGACGTTGCCGCCGTACGGTGAACTCCCGTTGCCGCGAGGCCGGTTGAGGTCCCTCGGAGGTGGGCTGCGCCGCCATGAGGCGGCGGGTACCAAGTCCCGCTATCTCCGTACACAGCTAAGCATTTCGGACATTTAAAACAAACTTTGCCACATCGCTTAATTCATGGAAAAACGATTCGGGCCAATTCGCCACACCTGTGTCAGCAATCACAGAAACCACATCTTGTCGCCGCCCGTCTTCATACGGATGCTGAAATCCCAGGCGGAATCACCCATTCCTCGATGAACCGCCTCGCACACGATCACGCACCGTAAAATCATGTGAAAGGGCGGCATCATGCGGCTTTCCGTACTCCCCAGACGAGCGGCGTCCAAGGCCGTCCGCTACCTCGCCGGCTCGACGGCCGCGGCCGCCGTCGTGCTCGCCACCAGCGCCGTCGTCGCCCCGACCCCGGCCGCCGCGTCCCCCGTGAGCTCCCAGCGTCTCGACGTCTGGATCAATCACGCGCTGCTCATCATGAAGGCCGAGGGCATTCCGGGATCGCACGAGGGAATCCGCCGTAATCTGATGCGGGAATCCAGCGGCGACCCCTTTGCCATCAATCTCTGGGATTCCAATGCAAAGGCGGGAATACCCTCCAAAGGTCTCATGCAGGTGATTGATCCTACATTTCGGACATACCACGTTGATGGCACGTCCTGGGACATCTACGATCCGATCGCCAACATCGCCGCCGCCTGCAACTACGCGGCCCAGCGCTACGGCTCCATCGACAACGTCAACGGCCCCTACTGATCGCGGCCCCGCCCATCGCGGCCCTTCCTGACCGCGCCGCCTGCCGACGCCGTCGCCTGACGCCGTTGCCTGACCGCGCCGCCTCCTGATCCCGGCCCCGGGCCCGCCCCGGGGCCCGGTCATGCGGACCACCGGCCCCTTCACTGGTAGGGCCGGGCATCCAGTGGGACGCTGGAGAGGTGGGTGGGGGCCGGGCCGAGGAGTCTCGGGAGGGCCGATGGGGCGTGACGTCCCGGCGCTGGTGTTCACCCGTGAGGACCGCCGCCGATACCGGAACAAGATGCAGCAGTGCCTCGACGCGTTCGCGCAGATGCTGCGCGACGAGCGGTTCGAGTCGGGGCGGCCCCAGGTGGGGCTGGAGATCGAGCTGAACCTGGTCGACGGCGCCGCGGAACCGACCATGCGGAACACCGACGTCCTTGAGGCGATCGCGGATCCCGCCTGGTCGAGCGAGCTCGGCAGGTTCAACCTGGAGATCAACGTCCCGCCGCGGCAGCTCACGGCCGGCGGCCCCGACTCCTGGGAGAAGGAGATCAGGGACGCGCTCAACCACGCGGAGATGCGGGCCGCCGCGGTGGGGGCGCACCTGGTCATGGTCGGGATCCTGCCGACCCTGCGGCAGCGGGATGTGGGCGAGGCGGCCCTTTCGGAGAACCCGCGGTACCACCTCCTCAACGAGCAGGTGTTCGCCGCCAGGGGCGAGGACGTGCGGATCTCGGTGGACGGCGTCGACCGGCTGCGTACGTACGCGGACACGATCACGCCCGAGGCGGCGTGCACGAGTACGCAGTTCCATCTGCAGGTCTCGCCGGACGAGTTCGCTCCGTACTGGAACGCGGCGCAGGCGATCGCCGGGGTGCAGGTGGCGCTGGCGGCGAACTCGCCGTTCCTGTTCGGAAAGGAGCTGTGGTGCGAGACCCGTATCCCCCTGTTCGAGCAGGCCACCGACACACGCCCGCAGGAGATCAAGGTGCAGGGGGTGCGGCCGCGGGTGTGGTTCGGGGAGCGGTGGATCACCAGTGTGTTCGACCTCTTCGAGGAGAACGTGCGCTACTTCCCCGCGCTGCTGCCGCTGTGCGACGAGGAGGAGCCGATGGAGACGCTGGACGGCGGCGACATCCCCGAACTGGGTGAACTGACGCTGCACAACGGCACGATCTACCGGTGGAACCGGCCCGTCTACGCCGTCTCCCACGACCGGCCGCATCTGCGCGTGGAGAACCGGGTGCTGCCCGCCGGCCCGACGGTGGCGGACGTGCTGGCGAACGGCGCGTTCTACTACGGGCTGACGCGGGCCCTGGTCGAGGAGGAGCGGCCGGTGTGGTCGCGGATGTCGTTCTCGGCCGCCGAGGAGAATCTGCACACGGCGGCGCGGCATGGGATCGACGCGCGCCTGTACTGGCCGGGGATGGGCGAGGTGCCGGTGGCGGAGCTGGTGCTGCGGCGGCTACTGCCGCTGGCGCACCGTGGTCTGGAGCTCTCCGGCATGGACGCGGCCTGGCGTGAGCCGCTGCTGGGGATCATCGAGCAGCGGTGCGTCACCGGCCGCAACGGAGCGGTGTGGCAGTCGGAGATGTTCCACC
This sequence comes from Streptomyces sp. FIT100, assembly GCF_024584805.1. Classification (NCBI taxonomy): domain Bacteria; kingdom Bacillati; phylum Actinomycetota; class Actinomycetes; order Kitasatosporales; family Streptomycetaceae; genus Streptomyces; species Streptomyces sp. FIT100. The sequence goes on from NZ_CP075715.1 coordinate 24,405, forward strand.
GCATCGCCGACACCAGCCATGTCGGCCACCATGAGGCGCTGCGGCTGATGACGCGGCAGTACATCGACTTCATGCATCTCAACGCCCCCGCGCACACCTGGCCCGTGGACTGACCGGGCCGGGCGTTCGCGGCGTGGGCGAGCCCGTCGGCCGGGGAACGTCCCCGGGGCGTGCCCCTCCACATCTCGGTCCTGCGGGTGCCGGGAACGCCCGAACCGGACAACCTGGAAGTGCCCCGCCCTCCCCCGTGCGGTGGCATACGATCATGGCCCGGCGGTCGCCCCACGCCCCGCCGTCCCGTGCCCATGGAGGTCGACCATGTCCAGGACTGCCGCCGGCCGTCGCGCCCGTCGCACGCGAACGTTCGTCACGGCCGGTGCCACCGTGGCCGGGCTGCTGCTCGCCGCCGGGTGTTCGTCGGGCGGGGACGGGCCGGGAGAGGCCGCGGGCGGGGTGCCCGTGGTGGAGAAGGGGAAGCTCACCACCTGCACGCATCTGCCGTATCCGCCGTTCCAGTTCGAGCAGGGCGGCGAGGTCGTCGGGTTCGACGTGGCGCTGGTCGATCTGGTGGCGAAGAACCTCAAGGTCGAGCAGAAGATCCTCGACACGCCTTTCGAGAACTTCAAGACCGGTGCGTTCCTGAACTCCGGTGAGTGCGACCTGGCCGCCGCCGGCATGACGATCACCGACGAGCGCAAGAAGAACGTCGACTTCTCCGTCCCCTACTTCGACGCCACGCAGGCGCTGCTCGCGACGGAGAAGAGCGGCGTGACCACGCTCGCCGATGTGAAGGCGAAGAACGCGAAGCTCGGCGCGCAGGCGGAGACGACCGGCGAGAGCTACGCCACGTCGCAGGGGTTCGACCCGGTGGCGTTCGAGAGCTCGGACGCCGTGCTGAACGGGCTGCGCACCGGGCAGGTCGACGCCGTGGTGATCGACTATCCGGTGGTCCAGGGCTGGCTGAAGGACAAGGCCAACGCGGACGCGTTCGCCCTCGGCGAGAACATCGAGACGGGTGAGCAGTACGGGTTCTCGGTGAAGAAGGGGAACACGAAGCTGCTGGCCGCGATCGACAAGGCGATCAAGGACGCGAAGGCCGACGGCACGTACGACAAGCTGTACGAGCAGTGGATCGGACCGCTGCCCCAGGGACAGTCGTGACCTCTCGGCTGACCAGGCGGCAGCGCCGCCGCGTCTCGCAGGGTGTGCAGTACGCCGTTTTCGTCGCGGCGGTGGTCGCGGTCGCCGTGCTCGCGGACTGGGGCCGGTTGCAGAACCAGTTCGCCCAGAAGGACCTCGCCAGTCAGCTCTTCCCCGACATCATCACGATCGCCCTGCGCAACACGGTGATCTACACCCTCTCCGGGTTCCTCTTCGGTCTGGTCCTCGGGATGGTCGTCGCCCTGATGCGGCTGTCGTCGGTCGCGCCGTACCGGTGGGTCGCGAGCGTCTACATCGAGCTCTTCCGTGGTCTGCCCGCCCTGCTGATCTTCATTTTCGTGGGTGTGGCGGTGCCGCTGGCGTTCCCGGGGGTGGAGATTCCCGGCGGGGTGTACGGGAAGGTCGCCCTCGGTCTCGGGCTGGTCGCCGCCGCGTACATGGCGGAGACGATCAGGGCCGGTATCCAGGCCGTGCCGAAGGGGCAGATGGAGGCGGCGCGCTCGCTGGGGTTCTCCCATGCACGCGCGATGGTGTCGGTGATCATTCCGCAGGCCTTCCGGATCGTGATCCCGCCGCTGACGAACGAGCTGGTGCTGCTGTTCAAGGACTCGTCGCTGGTGCTGTTCCTCGGGGTGACGCTGGACGAGCGGGAGCTGACCAAGTTCGGCCGGGACCTGGCGAGTCAGACCGCGAACTCGACGCCGATCCTGGTCGCCGGGTTGTGCTACCTGCTGGTGACGATTCCGCTGAGTTTCCTCGTACGCAGGCTGGAAGCCCGTACCGCGAAGGCCAAGTGAGGACCGGATGGCGCAGAACGAGATCGAACTCCGCGGGCTGCACAAGTCGTTCGGCGACAACGAGGTGCTGCGGGGCATCGACCTGGACGTCGCGCGCGGCGAGGTGGTGTGTGTCATCGGGCCCTCGGGTTCCGGCAAGTCGACGCTGCTGCGCTGTGTGAACCTGCTGGAGGAGCCCACGGCCGGTCGGGTGTTCGTCGGGGGTACGGAGGTCACCGATCCCGATGTCGACATCGACGCGGTGCGGCGCCGGATCGGCATGGTCTTCCAGCAGTTCAACCTGTTCCCGCATGTGACGGTGGCCGAGAACCTCGTGCTGCCGCAGCGGCGGGTCCTGAAGCGGGACAAGGCGCGGGCGGCCGCGGTGGCGCGGGAGAACCTGGCGCGGGTCGGGCTCGTGGACAAGGCCGAGGCGTATCCCGTGCAGTTGTCGGGCGGGCAGCAGCAGCGGGTGGCGATCGCGCGGGCGCTGGCGATGGGCCCGGAGGTGATGCTGTTCGACGAGCCGACGTCGGCGCTCGACCCGGAGCTCGTCGGGGAGGTCCTGGCGGTCATGCGGGTGCTCGCGGCGGAGGGCATGACGATGATGGTCGTCACGCATGAGATGAGCTTCGCCCGTGAGGTCGCCGACCGCGTGGTGTTCATGGACGGCGGGGTGGTCGTCGAACAGGGGCCTGCCGAGCAGGTGGTGGGCGATCCGCAGCACGAGCGGACGCGGAACTTCCTGACGCGGATCCTCGACCCGGCGGCCGCGGAGGAGCCGGGTGCCGGCGAGGGCGGGAGCGCGGGCGACGGGGGCGCGGGCGGCGGGGGCGGTCCGGTCAAGGAGTGAGCGGGGCGGGGCCGCGGTGGTTCGGCGTCGGCCGAGTGCCGCGGCCCCGCCCGGGACCCTCGCCGCGCCGGTCACTCGGTGAAGAAGGACTCCAGCCGGGTGCGCCAGGCCCGCTCGGTGCTCTCCGCGTCGGCGCCGGGGGCGAAGTCGTGGACGCTGACGCCGACCGGGGCGCCGAAGTGGTTGCGGCCGAAGATGCGGTGCATCGCGCTCTCGGTCCGCAGGCCGATGAAGTACGGGGTGCGGTAGTCGACGACCGCTTCGACGAGTCCGGTGCCGGGCAGGTCGATCCGTACGGTCGTGCCCTCCGCGGCGCCGTCGGGCAGGCCGAGCCCGCGGCTCACGGTCTCCAGCGCGTCGGGGGCGGTGGAGGCGGCGGGGGCGTCCAGGGAGGCGTACACGACGGGGCGGCCGGCGAAGTGGGTGAGGTACTGCCGCAGGGTGTGCAGGTAGAAGTCGGTGTGCTTGTTGGCACCGTCGTACTGGTTGTCCCAGTCCTCGACGAGGATGCCGCTGTGCACGTAGCGGACCCGGCAGCCACCGCCCTGGCGGGGCTCGATGACGTGGTCGAGCTGGTTGAACGTCTGCTGGGCGATGTCCTCGACGTCCTCGGTGCGGGCGGTGAGGCGGTGCGGCGGGTCCCAGGCGGTGACGGTGCCGCCGTAGGGGGCCGCGCCGCCCTCCTTGGGCTCGTACTCCATCGGCCAGAGCCACCCGCCGGTGCCGGTGGTGATCGCGGCCCAGACCTGCTCGGGGTCGGCGTCGACGTCGAACTCGCGGACGATCTCGAATTCCTTGGACATGGTGGGGTGGCTCCTTATGCGTGCTCAGGCGCGGGGGCGGGGGCTGGCGTGGGGGTGGGGGCCGGCGTGGAGGTCGATGCGGGTGTTGTGTCGGGCGCTGCCGGGATCCGGGGTCTGACGGTGGGGTGGAGCGCGACGACGACGCGGTGCTCGCGGCCGCCTTCGGCGTGCTCGTCGTGGTACTTGGCGATGAGGGCGCTGACGCCGCGCGTCAGTTCCTCGACGAAGGCGGCCCGGTCGGCGGCGGAGGCGAAGCGCACTTCCCCGTCGAGCGCGTAGGTCGCCAGCCGCTTGCGGGCCCTGGCCGCGCCGGTGATGAGAGTGCCGACGTCCCGCACGAGGCGGGCGGCGACGGCGAGCAGCCAGCGGGCGGAGAGCTGGTCGCGGAAGCGGTCGGGGTCGGGCTGCACGGCGGCGAGGGCGAGGGGTGAGATCACGTACGAGGCGGCGGTGGCCCGCATGAGCCGCTCGGTGACGTTTCCCTTGCGGCGCTCACCGGCCAGCTCGACCAGGCCGTGCCGCTCCAGTGCCTTGAGGTGGTAGTTCACCTTCTGGCGGGGCAGCCCGACACGGCCGGCGAGCATGGCCGCCGACGCGGGCCCTGCCGCCAGCTCGGCGAGCAGTCTGGCCCGCATCGGGTCCAGTGACACCGCTGCGGCCGACGGGTCCTCGATCACGGTCACGTCCAGCATGGCCCCACCTTCTCACCGAAAACGTTTCTTGTCCAGAATCATCTTCCTGTCGGTGCGTGATCTCGCGGGCGCGAGTGCTGTGAGTGAGCGCCAGCACCAGGGCCAGGGCGAAGGGCGGCGCCGGGTACCGGGGCGGGTGTCGCGTCGGGCAGAGTGGGCGTGGACATGCCGTGCGCACGGTGTGCGACGAACGCCGGCCGCACGGGCGGCGGTTCACTTCGGGAGGCATCGGGATGACCGCAGGAGCCACTGTTCCCGGACGGGACGCCACCGGGTCGGCGCGGGCGGCGGTGCCGGGCGTCGTGGCCGGGCCGCGGCGGTTGCCGGGGCTGGGGCATCTGCCCGCGTTCGCGCGCGACCCGCTCGCCTTCTTCGAGCGGTTGCGGGACCGCGGCGATGTCGTGGAGTGGCGGCTCGGGCCGCAGCGCGCGCTGTTCGTGTCGCGTCCCGAGCACATCGGCGAGCTGCTGACCGGTATCGAGACCACCTTCCGCCATCCCGAGCTCGGGTGGGCGTTCGAGCTCGTCCTCGGGGACGGTGTGGTGACGTCGGAGGGCCCTGCGTGGCGGCGCAAGCGGGCGCTGGTGCAGCCCGCGGTGCGGCCGCGCCAGGTGCGGTCGTACGCGCGCACGATGGCGGAGTGCGCCGCCGCGCTGGCGCAGGCGTGGCGGCCCGGGCAGGAGATCGACGTGCGCCGCGAGATGCTGGCGCTCACCCAACGGATCGCGGTGCGGACGCTGTTCGGATCCGACACGGCCGGGCGTGAGGACGTCATCGGTTCCGCCATGGATGTGGCGCAGCAGGCGATCGGGGACGAGTTCCGGGGCCTCACGCTGTTCCTTCCGCCCTGGGTGCCCACGCCCGGCCGCCGCAGGCTGCGCAGGGCCGTCGAGGTGATCGACGCGGAGGTGGGGCGGGTGACCGGGGAGCGGCGGCGAGCGGGCGGGGAGCGGGACGATCTGCTCAGCCGGCTGCTGGCGGCGCGGGACGAGGAGGGGCTGCCACTGTCGGACCGGGAGGTCCGCGACGAGGCGGTGACGCTCTACATCGGGGGCCATGAGACGACGGGGACGACGCTCACCTGGGCCTGGTACCTGCTGTCGCGCAGTCCCGGGGCCCGTGCGCGGCTCGGTGAGGAGCTGGCGGAGGTGCTCGGGGGCCGTACGCCGGACTTCGACGATCTGCGCCGCCTTCCCTACACCGAGCAGGTGGTGAAGGAGACGCTGCGGCTGTTCCCTCCGGTGTGGCTGATGACGGGCATCGCGAAGGAGGGCTCCACGGTGGGCGGCCTGCCGGTCCCTGAGGGGACGGTGGTGTGGTCCAGCCAGTGGAGCGCGCACCGGGATCCGCGCTGGTTCCCGGAGCCGTTGGCGTTCCGGCCGGAGCGGTGGGAGGCGGGCGCGGAGCCGGTCGCGCCGGACCACGCCTGGTTCCCGTTCGGCGGCGGGGCGCGGGCCTGTCTGGGGGCGCGGTTCGCGATGGTGGAGGCGGTGCTGGTGCTGGCGACACTGGCGCAGCGCTTCCATGTCGACGCGGGAGCGGGCGAGGTGCCGCCGAGGACGGGGCTGACGCTCCAGCCGGGCGCTCCGGTGCGGGCGACTCTGCGGCCCGCCGGTGCCGGTGGAGTTACCGTGGCTCCATGAGCGAACGTGATGCGGGACAGACGGCAGGGCAGGGTCCGGATTCCGTGGAGATCAGCCCTTCGGGCTGGGTGGCCCAGCAGGCCCGGCTGTACGAGGAGTCGGGCGGTACGAAGGGGGCGACGATGCACGGCGCCCCGTGTCTGCTGCTGGACTACCAGGGCCGGCGATCGGGCACCTGGCGCCGTACCGTCCTCATCTACGGCCGGGACGGCGACGACTACCTGATCGTGGGGTCGAACGGCGGCGCCGCCCGGCATCCGCTGTGGTACCTCAATCTGCAGGACGAGCCGGACGTCTGGCTGCGCGTCGGCGAGGAGCGATTCCCCGCGCGTGCCGAGACGTTGTCGCCGCAGGAGAAGGCGCGGGTGTGGCCGCATCTGGTCGGGGTGTTCGGTCCGTACGCCGACTACCAGGCGCGCACGGAGCGGGATATTCCGGTGGTGCGGCTGACCCGGACCGCGAAGGACTGACGGCCGTCCCCGTCACGGAAGTTGACCGTGGGACCGGTGACGCACGGGATGCGGAATCGTTGGGGTTCTGCGGGACCGGTTCACCCGTAAAGCCTTTGACATATGCCAGAAGCACCACCGTATCGAGTGTTGCCAAATCCCTTACGCGTCCTCCCTCGCTGTGCAACAGTCGTAACCGGTCCTTATCCCAGACTTGGCCGTGACGCGCCTGCCATCGGAGTACGACATGCCGTCCCATCTCTTCGCGGACCGTCCCGCCCCTCAGCCGCCCCGGCGCGGCACGGTGGACGAGCTCATCTCGCAGACCCGCCGCCTGCGCGGCGACGTGGACGCGGTGCGGCGGGACGCGGTCGTGGGCGAGGACGACCCGCACACACGTTGGCAGCGCGCGCTGTGCGATCTGGCGGTGCATCACCTCGACGACCTGGGTGCGCACTTGGGCCAGTTGAAGGAGGGCCTGCCCGCCCTGCCGGACGCCCCCGAGGGCGCGGAGCACCTGGCCGAGGACCAGGAGCAGGAGCAGGACCATGACGAGGGTCCGTACGGGTACGAGGACGCGGCGCCGCAGGCCGGTTCGCTGCTCAGCCGGGTCGGCAGCGCGGAGTGGAATCTGCTGACCGACGCGGTCAGTTGGTCGGACGAGCTCTTCCAGATCTTCGGCCGGCAGCCGGGGAGCGGCCCCATGTCGCTCGACGAGCTGCCGTCCATGGTGTTCGCCGAGGACCAGGGCCTGCTCCAGGAGCTGGTGACGGACTGTCTGATCGACGGGAAGCCGATCGACAGCGAGTTCCGTATCGTCCGTACGGACGGCCGGGTCCGTACGCTCCATATGATGGGTGAGCCGGTGCTCGACTCCGAGGGCTGCACCGCCTCGATGTGGGCGGTTTTACGGGACGTCAGCGAGCTGCGCCGGACGCAGCGCGCGGTCCGCGAGTCCCGTGACACGCTCGCCCGCCGGCAGCACATCGACCGCACGGAGCGCCGGATCGCGGTGGAGCTCCAGGAGTCGGTGCTGCCGCCGTGGCGCGGTTCGCTCTCGCTCCCGCAGGACGGGCCCACGGCGCTCGATCTGGCGGGCCACTATCTTCCCTCGTCGAGCAGCGCGCTGATCGGCGGCGACTGGTTCGATGCGCTGGAACTGCCCGACGGGGGCTCGCTGTTGAGCGTCGGTGACCTCACCGGGCATGGGGTGACCGCCACTTCGACGATGGCGATGCTGCTCGGCGCGCTGCGTGGGATGGCCGTGGCCGGGATCCGGCCGGGCGAGCTCATGGGCCATCTCAACCAGCTGCTGGACTCCTCGGCGCAGCCCGCCCTCGGCAGTGCGGTGTGCTGCCGCTACGACGCCGCGACGCGCACGCTCGCCTGGGCGCAGGCGGGACACCCCGCCCCGCTGCTGTTCCGCGACGGGACGGGGCGCGCGCTGACTCCGCCGGAGGGTGTGCTGCTCGGGGCGACACCCGGAGCGGTGTACGAGCAGGCCGAGGTGCGGCTGCTTCCCGGCGATCTGCTGGTGCTGCACACGGACGGGCTGACCCGGGGCGCCGATGTGCGCGACGGGTCGGGAGTGGACCGTCTGCTCGCCCTCGCCCCCCGCTTCGCCGTCTCCCGCTGTGCACAGGAGTGCGTGCGGACGATCGTCGAGGAGTTCGGCGAGAGCGAGCGCGAGGACGACGCCTGCGTGATGGTCGCCAGGATCGGCTAGGGCGTGTTGCGAAAGTAGCGTCGTCCGCCCGTAGGGCGGGTGCGGCGGCGTCTGGTGCGTGCGATCGCAAGGCGGAGGAAGGAGAGCGCAGCGGGCTGCGCCGACGACCGACAACGCCGCGAGCGTGCGTGCCAGACGCCGCCGCGCAGACGGGACTTTCGCAACACGCCCTAGCGATCGGACTGCCGTACGCGCGACGAGGCACGGCGGTCACGGTCGTGCGCCGGTGCGCAGCGTGGCGTACAGTCGCCGCTGGGCAGGGGGTAGTCGGCCCGGGGTAGGGGCGGCCCTCAGATCTCCATGCCTCTGGCCCGCTTGGACGGGCTGTTGGGCAGGGCAAGCTGGATCTCCTCGCGCAGGTCCTGGATCTTCGCGTACCCGCCGTACTCTCCGGTGAGCCGGTACATCTGCCGCAGCCGGTCCCAGGTGCGATGGGACGAGGTCTCCCCCATCGACACCAGAGCCAGCCGGGCGTACCGGTCGGCCTGCTCCGGGTCGTCGGCGATGAAGCAGGCCGATGCGAGCGAGATGTAGTCGAAGATCTTGGACCGCTGGCGGCCTCCCTCGCGCAGCTCCAGGGCCTGCTTGGCGTGGCGCTGGGCGGTGGTCGCGGCGTCGGGCTCGTGCTCGGCCAGGGTGCGGAAGGCGAGGGCCTGCATCCCGTGCAGATCGGCCTCGTCGAACATCTGCATCCAACTCGGCGGCGGCACATCGCCCTTGTCGGAGACGAAGAGCTCCTCGGCCTCGCCGAGCGTGCGGCGCATGGCCTGGCCCTTGCCCATGGACGCCTGTGCCCATGCCTCGATGGTGCGCAGCATCGCGTGCGTACGCGGCAGGGTCTGCTCGCCCGAGCCGGACTTGGCGAGCTTCATCAGATCGAGGGCGTCGTCCGGGCGGCCCAGGTGAACCATCTGGCGGGCGGCCCGGGAGAGCGCTTCGCCGGCGCGGGGGCGGTCGCCGCCCTCACGGGCCGCGTGCGCGGCGATGACGAAGTACTTCTGGGCGGTGGGTTCGAGGCCGACGTCGTGGGACATCCAGCCGGCGAGCACGGCGAGGTTGGCGGCGACGCCCCACAGGCGCCGCTGGAGGTGGTCGGGGTGGCGGTAGGCGAGCATGCCGCCCACTTCGTTGAGCTGGCCCACGACGGCCTTGCGCTGGAGGCCGCCGCCGCGGGCGGCGTCCCAGGCGCGGAACACTTCGACGGAGCGCTCCAGCGCCTCGATCTCCTGCGACCCGATGGGGGCGGCCTCGTAGCGGTCGTACCCAGCGGGGTCGGCGTGCAGGGGATCGTCGAAGCGGGGGGCGTCGTCGTGGAGTGCGGGGTCGGTGTGGAGCCAGTCGTGCATGGCGCTGCTGAGTGCGGAGCCGGCGGCGAGCGCGGCGCCCGCGCCCACCAGGCCGCGTCGGTTGAGCATGAGGTCCATTCCCGTGAATTCGGTGAGGACCGCCGCCGTACGTTCGGGCGCCCATGGCAGGCCGTCAGGGTTCTGCGTGGTGCTGACGTCCTGCCGTTTCCCGGTGCGTTTCTGCCGTACGAAACCCAGGTCCTCGATGGTCACGACACGGCCGAGGCGCTCGGTGAACAGAGCTGCCAGCACCTTGGGCACCGGTTCGCGCGGGGTCTCCCCCATGTCGATCCAGCGCCGCACCCGCGAGGTGTCGGTCGCCAGCTGCGGGTGGCCCATGGCCGCCGCCTGCCGGTTCACGAGCCTCGCGAGTTCGCCCTTGGACCAGCCGGCGAGGCCGAACAGGTCGGAAAGGCGGGTGTTGGGTTCTCCGGTCACGTCAAGCCCCCAGGTTCCTCGGCTGAGTTGACAGTAACCCCCTGTCAGATGCTGAGCGACTATTCGCCAGGGTTCGCCAGGGTCCGCCAGATGGTGTGCCACCCGCGGGCCGGTGTCAGGTAGGAACGCGCCACCCCGCCCCGGCGGCCCGGTCGCACTCCCCAGGGTGCCGAAGGCTTCCGGGGCGGGGGGCGGCGCACGCGACTTGTCGGCACACGAAGGGATCTGTCTCGCCCATGTACACAGCATCGTCCTCCGTGTCCGCCCCGCCCCGGCCGCAGCGTTCCGTACCGGTCGGCGGCAGGCCGTTCCTCGACCCCTCCCCGGTCGGAAGGACGGCACGGCGCTGGCCGCCGGCCGCCGGCCAACCGCTCAGCGGGAGAATCGACCTGTCCGGCCCCCAGGGCGCGCAGCTGCGCATGGCGATCGCGTCGGTGCACAGGATCTGCCCAGAGTTCAATCCGGTGCAGGTGCTGCGCAGGAGCGGACGCTCGGTCCTGCTCGTCGGCAGCACCGGGCGCGCGACGGCGGTCGCCAAGTGTTTACTGGACCAGTCACCGGTGTGGGCCGAGCGGTTCCGGCACGAGATAAGTGCTTACCGTGCGTTCGTCCGGCACCGCCCGCCGGTGCGGGCGCCGCGGCTCATCGCCGCGGATCCGGAGAACTGCACGCTGGTGATCGAGCGGATGGCGGGCCGTCCGGCCGCCCTGGCGAGGCACCCCTCGGAGGCCCCGCCGCGTGCGGACGTACGGGCGGCGCTGGGGGCGATCGCCCGGCTGAACTCGTGGCGGCCGCCTGCCGGGATGTTCGACGCCCCGCTGGACTACGCCTCGCGGATCGCGCGCTATCACGAGCTCGGGCTCTTCACCGACCGTGATCTGGGCGATCTCCAGAAGCTGCTCCACGGCCTCGCGCAGGCGAGCGGTCGGCAGGGTGTGGGCCAGTTCTGCCACGGGGACGCCCTGCTGTCGAACATCCTGCTGGCGCCGACGGGTCCGGTGCTCGTCGACTGGGAGCACGCGGGCTGGTATCTGCCCGGGTACGACCTGGCGACGCTCTGGGCCGTCCTGGGCGACGCCCCGCTGGCCCGCAGGCACATCAGCCAGCTGGCCCAGCAGTCGGGCCCGGCTGCCCGGGACGCGTTCCTGGTCAACCTGATGCTGGTGCTGACCCGGGAGATCCGGACGTACGAGACGGCGGTGCAGCGGACGATGCGGGAGGCGGCTCCGGCCGGAACCGTAGCGCCGGGGCCCGGTGCCGTCTCCTCCGGGGAGGAGCAGCGGCTGCTGTTGCGGCGGCTGCACGACGACTGCGCGCTGGCACGGCGGGCCGTGCGCGCTGCGGTCGGCACTCGCTGACCGTCAACGGCGGCGAACAGCCGCTATGAGGGGGAAGAGCGCTGCGCGTCCAGTGCCGACACACTGGGCGCGCAGCGCTCTGTCGCGTTCCCCGCGGTGGGCATGGCCGCCGTCATCGGCGTTCCCCACGACAGCCACGGCGAGGAGGTCGTGGCGTACGTGGTGCGGGCGCCGGGTGCGCAGCTGTCCGCGGCCGAGCTCGTCGCGTGGTGCAGGGAGTCGATGGCGAGCTACACGTACCCGCGCCTGGTCGAGTTCGTCGATGTGCTGCCCACCAACGCCACGGGCAAGATCCTCAAGCGGGAGCTCCGGGATGCGCATCTGGCGCGGGCCGGGTCCTGACGCGGGTTTCCTGACGGCGGGTTTCGTGACGCGGGGTTCCTGACGCGGGGTTCCTACGGGGAGCAGTCCCGGTCATTGGTCGACGCCACTGACGCGCCGCAGGCCGCGGCCCTTCACCGGTGACGGGAAATCGCCCGTCGTTGCGCCTCATTGACGGATCGTCCGGGAGCCGCTACCCCTGGACGGGTCCCTCGCGCACCATCCGTCACTGGAGGCTGCATTGCAGGCATCCGCCCTCGTCCGACCGAGAAGAGCGCGCAGCCGGGGGGCGGTGGTCGCGGCGCTGCTCCTGACGCTGGGCTCGGCCGCTCCGTCCGCCACCGCGGAGCGGCCCGGGCCCGATGCGCTGCAGCGGGACTTCGCCGCCGCGGCCGCCGAGTACTCCGTGCCGGAGAGCGTGCTGCTGGCCGTCTCGTACCTCCAGTCCCGCTGGGACGGGCACGGTGGCGCGCCGAGCGTCACCGGCGGGTACGGGCCGATGCATCTGACCGACGCCCGGGCGGCCCTCGCGGACGCGCCGCATCACTCGCACGAGGGTGAGGATCCGCGCGGGGACACCGCCCGGCCGGTGCCGGCTCCGCGCGTGGCCGCGGACCTGCCGGACCTGTCGGCGCTCCCGGCCCGGCTGCGGACGCTGGAGCGGGCCGCGGCGCTCACCGGGCTCCCGGCGGAGCGGCTGCGCACCAGCCCCGGGGCGAACATCCGGGGCGGCGCCGCGCTGCTCGCCGACGCGCAGCGCGAGCTGGGGCAGCAGCCGAGCGCGGATCCGGCGGACTGGTACGGGGCGGTGGCGCGCTTCTCCGGCGCCGACGACACGGCCACGGCGAGGACATACGCCGACGACGTGTACGACGTCATCCGGTCCGGTCCCAGCCGGGTCACCGACAGCGGCCAGCGGGTCGCGCTGGCCGCCGACGCCGGCGTCCGGCCGGACACGGCTACCGCCGCCGGGCTCGGGCTGCGCACGGTGGACGCCGGTCTGACGGAGTGTCCGCGGTCGGTGGCGTGCGAGTGGATCCCCGCGCCGTACGAGGAGTTCGGCGAGGGGGACTACGGCAACCACGACAAGGCGCAGCGGCCCGGGTCGCAGTCGGTCGACTACATCGTCATCCACGACACCGAGGCGAGCTGGGACACCACCCTCCAGCTGGTCCAGAACCCGGAGTACGTGTCCTGGCAGTACTCGCTGCGCTCCTCCGACGGGCATGTGGCCCAGCATCTGCGGCTCGCGGACGTCGGCTGGCACGCCGGCAACTGGTTCGTCAACGCCAAGTCGATCGGCCTGGAGCACGAGGGCTTCCTCGTCAACCCGGACGCCTGGTACACGGAGGCGATGTACCGGACGTCGGCGCGCCTCGTGCGCTACCTCGCCCAGCGGTACGACATCCCGCTCGACCGCCAGCACATCATCGGCCACGACAACGTGCCGGGCACGGTGCCGTCGACGATCCCCGGGATGCACACCGATCCGGGCCCGTACTGGGACTGGGCGCACTACTTCACGCTGCTCGGCAGGCCGTTCGTGCCGACCGCGGGCCCGGGCGCGGCCGTGGTGACGGTCCGTCCGGACTACGAGAGCCATCGGCCGACGTACACGAGCTGCGCGAAGCCCGGGGACGCGTGCGCCCCGCACGGTTCGGGCGCGGTGCGGCTGCACACGGCGCCGGACGCGTCGGCCCCGCTCGTGAAGGACGCCGGCCTGCGGCCGGACGGCGCGGGCTCCACGGACGGCGTGAACGACACGGGGGCGCGCGCTTCGACGGGCCAGCAGTACGCGGTCGCGGAGCGGCGCGGTGACTGGACGGCGATCTGGTACCTGGGGCAGAAGGCGTGGTTCCACAACCCGCGTTCGGAGCCGACGGCGGTGGGTGCGCGGGCCGCGGTCCTCACGCCGCGGGAGGGCCTCGCCGAGGTGCCGGTGTACGGGCGGGCGTACCCGGAGCCGTCGGCGTATCCGGCGGGCGTCCCGGTGCAGGCCGTGACTCCGCTGCCGTACAGGCTGCTCGCCGGGCAGCGGTACGTAGCCGGTGAGCGGACGCCGGGCGAGTACTACTACGCGACGACGTTCGACACGAGCGGGCACACGGTGGTGCGCGGCCAGGAGGTGTACTACGAGATCCAGTTCGGGCACCGGGTCGCGTTCGTGAAGGCGGCGGATGTGCGCGTGCTGCATCCCTAGCGAGGCGTGTGCGCTGCGGGTTCATCCGCACGGGTGATCACGGCGGTCGCGTGGGCCGGACGGGCGACGGGTAGGGCTGGCCCGTACGCGACCGGTCCGCGCGGCTCGCGCGGACGCACACCGAAAGGCCGGGCACGCATGGCACAGCCCTTCGAACTGCCGGATTTCTACGTACCGTATCCGGCACGGCTCAACCCGCATGTCGATGTGGCGCGGGAGCACACCAGCGAGTGGGCGCGCCGCATGGGCATGCTGGAGGGGTCGGGGATCTGGGAGCAGGAGGACCTCGACGCGCACGACTACGCCCTGCTGTGTGCGTACACCCATCCCGACTGCTCGGCCGAGGCGCTCTCGCTCGTCACGGACTGGTACGTGTGGGTGTTCTTCTTCGACGACCACTTCCTGGAGGTCTTCAAGCGCAGCGGGGACCGGGAGGGCGGCAAGGCGTATCTCGACCGGCTGCCCGCGTTCATGCCGCCGGATGGCGCGCGGGGCACGCCGGAGCCGGTGAACCAGGTCGAGGCGGGGCTGGCGGATCTGTGGGCGCGGACCGTGCCGAGCATGTCGGCGGCGTGGCGGGCCAGGTTCGCGGAGGCGACGGAGCATCTGCTGAACGAGTCGCTGTGGGAGCTCGACAACATCAACGAGGGCCGGATCGCCAACCCGGTCGAGTACATCGAGATGCGCCGCAAGGTGGGCGGGGCGCCGTGGTCGGCGGGTCTTGTCGAGTACGCGGCGGGCGCGGAGGTGCCGGCGCAGGTGGCGGGGGCGCGTCCGCTGCGGGTGCTGCGGGACGCGTTCGCGGACGCGGTCCATCTGCGCAACGACCTGTTCTCGTACGAGCGTGAGGTCCGTGACGAGGGTGAGAACAGCAACGGCGTGCTCGTCCTTGAGACCTTCCTGGGGTGCACGACGCAGGAGGCGGCCGAAGCCGTCAACGATCTGCTGACGTCGCGGCTCCAGCAGTTCGAGAACACGGCGCTGACGGAAGTGCCGGCGCTGTGCGCGTCGCAGGGGCTGGACCCGGCGGAGGGCGCGGCGATCGCCGCGTATGCGAAGGGGCTCCAGGACTGGCAGTCCGGCGGTCATGAATGGCACTTGCGGTCGAGCCGCTATATGAACAAGGGGGTGCGGACCGGGCCGTCGCTCGTCGGCGGGGTGCTCGGCACGTCGGCGCTCGATGTGAGGACGCTGTTCGGGCGTCCGGCGGCGGCGCGGCGACGGAGCCTCACCCACGTGCCGCACCGGCGGACCGGCCCGTCGCTGCTGCCGGACTTCGACTGCCCGTTCCCGCTGACGGTCGGTCCCCACGCGGACGAGGCCCGGCGGCGGTCGGTGGAGTGGGCGGGCCGGATGGGTCTGCTGGAGGACATCTGGGACGAGGAGATGCTCGTCGGTTTCGACTTCGCGCTGTGCTCGGCGGGGCTCGATCCGGACGCCTCGCCGGAGGAGCTGGAGCTCAGCGCCGAGTGGCTGACCTGGGGGACGTACGGGGACGACTACTACCCACTGGTGTTCGGGCGGCCGCGTGATCTCGGCGCGGCGAAGGTGTGCACGGAGCGGTTGAAGGACCGGATGCCCGTCGACGACCCGGCCGCGGGGGCCGCGGGTGCGGTGAGCCCGATGGAGTGGGCGCTCGCGGACCTGTGGGCGCGGACGGCCGGGCCGATGGGCGGCAAAGCGCGGGCCGAGCTGCGCGGCGCGCTCGACGCGATGCTCGACAGCTGGCTGTGGGAGCTGCACAACCAGGCACAGCACCGGGTGCCCGATCCGGTCGACTACATCGAGATGCGGCGTGACACGTTCGGCTCGGGTCTGACGATGATGTTGTGCCGGCTGCGGCACGAGGCGGAGCTGCCGCCGGAGATCCACCGGAGCGGGACGGTGCGGAGCCTGGAGAACTCCCTGGCGGACTACGCGGCCTTCCTGAACGACCTGTTCTCGTACCAGAAGGAGATCGAGGTCGAGGGCGAGGTGCACAACGTCGTCCTGGTGGTGCAGTCGTTCTTCGGCTGCGACTACCCGGCCGCCGTGGCGATCACGGATGATCTGATGCGCTCGCGGCTGCGTCAGTACGAGCATGTGAAGCGGCACGAACTGCCGGTGCTGTGCGAGGACTTCGGGCTGGACGCGAAGGGCAGGGCCGCGCTCGACGCGTATGTGCGGGAGCTGGAGGACTGGGTCGCGGGGATCCTGCACTGGCACCGCAGTGTGCGCCGCTACGGGGAGGGGGACGTGCGGCGCGGCGCCGGTTCGCCGCTGCGGACCGGGGGGCCGACGGCGATCGGCAGGGCGGCGGCGGGGGTGGTGGCGTTGCTGCGGTAGCCCGCGGGTCCGGGTATCCGTGCGGCCTGCCGTTTCGGGTACGGCAGGCCGGCCGGTCGTCCGGTGGATCGGGCGGGCCAGGCGGGCGGGGCGGGTCAGCCCTGCTGGAAGAGCTCCGCGGGCAGCGGCTTGAGCAGCGCGTACAGATCGTCGGTGATGGGGCGGTCCCAGCTGGCGATCGTGACGAGGACGTTGTCGCTGCGGTCGAACTGGACGCAGGAGATCCGGCTCTCGGAGAGCTTGATCCGGCGCACGATCAGCAGGTTGTCGCCCTGCATCACCGGCACGTCCTCGGTGCCGGTGACGGTGACCTCCTCGTCGTTCTCCAGCGCGGCGAGCAGCTGGGCGACCTCGAAGGGGATCTGCCCCTCGGTGAGCTCCCGGGCGGGTGAGCCCTCGGGCAGATTGCCGATGATCATCGCGGGGCCGCGGCCGCCGAACAGGTCGTAGCGGAGGAAGACGCCCTGGCAGCTCCCGTCGGGTGCGGGCAGCAGCCCGGCGCCGAGGTTTCCGGGCCAATCCCCCGGGTCCATGGCCAGGACGTCGAAGTCCGGGCCGGCGGGGGTGGCGGCGCTGCGGCGGCGGAGGAAGGACATGCGGCAATGGTACGTGCACGGGGGCTCGGGACGGGGACCTGGGTGGCCGGGGCCGGCGCCGCGGCCGCCCGCGCGGAGGACGGGGAAGGACCTGCTCCGTGGTGGGGCCCGTCGCGCTCATGGGCCGGTGTGCCGTCCCGGCCGCACGGGACGAGGACCGTCGCAATGCGACGGCTCTCGTACCACCGGCGATGTCCGCCGCCCGTGCTTCCCCGACGGCGGGTATCGCTGCCGGCACGGGCTGTCAGTGGCGAGTGGGAGACTGCCCGGCATGATCGAGTCGAGTGCGAAGGCGGACCTGCTCCGCTATCTGCAAGTCGCCCGTGAGGCCCTGTTGTGGAAGCTCGACGGGCTGCCCGAGTACGACGTCCGCCGTCCGCTGACGCCGACCGGCACGAACCTGCTGGGGCTGGTCAAACACCTCGCCGGTGTGGAGGCGGGGTACTTCGGCGACACGTTCGGCAGGCCGTTCTTCGACGCGCCTCCGCCCTGGTACCTGGAGGACGCCGAGCCCAACGCGGACATGTGGGCCGCTGCCGACGAGTCGCGCGAGGCGATCGTCGGGCTGTACCGACGGGTGTGGGCGCACTCGGACGCCGCGGTCGCCGCGCTGGCGCTCGACGCGGTCGGGCACGTCCCGTGGTGGCCGGAGGAGCGACGCGAGGTGACCTTGCATCACGTCCTGGTGCGTGTGCTCGCCGACACCCACCGGCACGCCGGCCATGCCGACATCGTCCGCGAGCTCATCGACGGGGCCGTGGGAATGTGGGAGGGGAACGCGAGCATGCCGCCGGGCGATCGGACGTCGTGGGGGAGCCACCGGCGCCGGCTGGAGCGCGTGGCGCGGGAAGCGGATCACCGCTGATGCCGTCCGCCGGGCCCGCGGCCGGGCCCGCGACCGCGCGCAGCTCGGCCCGTGGGCCCGCCCACGGGCCGGTTGGTGTCGCGGTCCCGGCCGCGTTCGCAGACCGTCGCCGTCCGGGGGGTCGCGGCGGGTCAGGTGAGGTCGAACTCTCCCTCGCGTGCGTTGAGGACGAAGGCGCGCCACTCGCCCGGTGTGAAGATCAGTGAGGGGCTCTCGGGGCGCCCGGCGTTGCGCATCGCGATGAAGCCCTCGACGAAGGCGATCTGGACGTCGCCCGCGCCCTGGGTGCCCGACCGCCAGTCCGCCTGGCTGAGGTCGAGGTCCGGCTTGCTCCAGCCCGAAAGCGGCTGCTGCCTGGTGATGCTCTCGGCCACGTCCGTACTCCTCCCGGTTCGTCGTCCGCGCTCAGACTAGCGATCGTCGCCGGTCACGGACAGGCCGCGGGGCGTGGCGGAACGTGGTGGCTCAGTTCGCCGGGGGCTCGGCGCCGACGAGCCACATGGAGAAGAACTGCGAGCCGCCTCCGTAGGCGTGGCCGAGCGCCCTGCGGGCGCCGTCCACCTGGTGTTCGCCCGCCTGGCCGCGCACCTGGAGCGCGGCCTCGGCGAACCGGATCATGCCGGAGGCGCCGATGGGGTTGGTGGAGAGCACGCCTCCGGACGGGTTGACGGGCAGGTCGCCGTCGAGTTCGGTGGCGCCGGACTCGGTGAGCTTCCAGCCCTCGCCCTCCGCGGCGAACCCGAGGTTCTCCAGCCACATCGGCTCGTACCAGGAGAACGGGACGTACATCTCGACGGCGTCGATCTCGCGGCGCGGGTCGGCGATGCCCGCCTGGTGGTAGACGTCGGCCGCGCAGTCCTTGCCGGCCTGTGGGGAGACGAAGTCCTTGCCGGCGAAGAGGGTGGGTTCGCTGCGCATCGCGCCTCCGTGCATCCAGGCGGGCGGTCGCGGTGAACGGGCGGCGCCCGCCCGGTCGGTGAGGACCATCGCGCAGGCGCCGTCGGAGGACGGGCAGGTCTCCGAGTAGCGGATCGGGTCCCACAGCATCGGCGATGCCTGGACCTTCTCCAGGGTGATGCCGTGCTCGTGCAGATGGGCGTACGGGTTCTTGAGGGCGTTGCGGCGGTCCTTGTAGGCGACGAGGGAGCCGACGGTGTCGGGCGCACCGCTGCGGCGCATGTACGCGCGCACGTGCGGGGCGAAGAAGCCGCCCGCGCCGGCGAGCAGCGGCTGCTGGAACGGGATGGGCAGCGACAGGCCCCACATGGCGTTCGACTCGGACTGCTTCTCGAAGGCGAGGGTGAGGACGGTGCCGTGGACGCGGGCGGCGACGAGACCCGCGGCGACGAGTGCGGTGGAGCCGCCGACGGAGCCCGCGGTGTGGACGCGCAGCATCGGTTTGCCGACGGCGCCGAGGGCGTCGGCGAGGTACAGCTCCGGCATCATCACGCCCTCGAAGAAGTCGGGGGCCTTGCCGATGACGACGGCGTCGATGTCCGCCCAGGTCAGCTCGGCGTCGTCGAGGGCGCTGCGGGCGGCCTCGCGGACGAGTCCGGCGATGGAGACGTCGTGGCGGGCGGCCACGTGCTTGGTCTGGCCGATGCCGACGACGGCCACGGGCTCCTTAGCGGACATGCGGCTCTCCTTCGAGGACGGCGACCAGGTTCTGCTGGAGGCAGGGGCCCGAGGTGGCGTGCGCGAGGGCGCGGTCGGACGCGCCGCGGTGGATGCGGGCGGCGGCCTCGCCGAGCCGGATGAGGCCGGCGGCCATGACGGGGTTGGCGGCGAGCGCGCCGCCGGACGGGTTGACGGTGACGGTGTCGTCGAGCTTCAGGGCCCTGCGGAGCACGACCTCCTGTGAGGTGAAGGGGGCGTGCAGTTCGGCGGTGTCGACGGGCCGTTCGAAGGCTCCGGCGCGTTCGGCGGCGAGACGGGTGGAGGGCGAGTCGGTGAGGTCGCGCACGCCGAGGCTGTGCGGTTCGATGCGGTGGTCCATGCCGCGGATCCAGGCGGGGCGTTCGCACAGTTCGCGGGCGGTGTCGCCGGCGGCGAGGATCACCGCGGCGGCGCCGTCGGAGACGGGCGGGCAGTCTCCGGTGCGCAGCGGCCGTACGACGTAGTCGCCCTGCGGGCGCGGGCCGCGCAGCTGGGCGTGCGGGTTGGCGGACGCGGCGGTGCGGCTGCGGGTGGCGATCCCGGCGAGTGCGCGTTCGCTGGTGTGCTCGGCGTCGATGAGCGCCTGGGCCTGGAGCGCGGCGACGGCGACGGCGTCGGGCCAGAGCGGGGCGACGTAGTAGGGGTCGAGCTGGCGGGTGAGCACATCGCGCACGGAGCCGGGCGAGGACTTGCCGTACGAGTAGACCAGCGCGGTGTCCGCGTCGCCGGTGAGGAGCTTCACCCACGCCTCGTACAGGGCCCAGGCGCCGTCCATCTCGACGTGCGACTCGGAGATCGGCGGCCAGGCGCCGACGCCGTCGAGGGCCATCGTGAAGGAGAAGGCGCGGCCTGCGAGGTAGTCGGAGGAGCCGGAGCAGGTGAAGCCGATGTCCCCGGTGCGCAGCCCGGTCTGTCCGAGGACGTCGTGCAGGACGGGCATGAGCATCTCGACCTCGGAGAGCTCTTCGCTGCTGCGCCGGTGGCCGGTCTGGGAGAAGGCGACGATCGCGACGTCTCGCATGGCTACAGCAGCTCCTTGTAGGTGTCGTAGTCGGCGTCGGGTTCGCCGGTGGGCCGGTAGTGGTCGGGGTGGCGGCCCCCTTCGGCCCAGACGGGTTCGACGCGCAGCCCCATGCGCACCTGGTCGTACGGGATGCCGGCGATACGGCCGTGCAGGGCGAGGCCGGCGCCGTCGAGGGCGATGTGCGCGTAGACGTAGGGCACTTCGATATCGAGGGTCGCCGGATGACGAGACTTGATGTTGACGATGCAGTACGTGGTGACGGTGCCGCGGGGGCCGACCTCGACCTGCTCGGCGGTGGCGACGCCGCAGGTGGGGCAGGCGCCGCGGGGCGGGACGTACACCTTGCGGCAGGACGGGCAGCGTTCGCCGGTGGTGCGCTGCTCGGCGAGGGCGGCGAGATGGCGGGCCTGGGCGCGGCCGGGGGTGTAGGTGTAGTCGAGGCGTGCGGGGGCGACGATGCCGGTGACGGGGTCCTCGAACGTGCCGCTGTGCTCGCGGGCCCGGCCGGACTCGTCGCCTTCGTACGCCTCGAAGCAGGCGATGTCGGTGATGGCTCCGGTGCGCTCGGCCGCCCAGCGGACACGGACCCGCATTCCGGTGCGTACGGCGTCGGGGCCGGGGGCGTCGAGGGCGTGGAGGAGGGCGCTGTCGGCGCCGTCGAGCCTCACCATGGCCCAGGCGAAGGGGGTCGCGAGCGGCTGGCCGGGGCGGGGCTCGTGGTTCCACGCCCAGGTGGTGACGGTGCCGGTGGCGGCGACCTCCACGAGGTCGCGCAGTTCGTCGGCGGTGTCGGGGTCGTACTCGACGGGCGGGACGAGGACGCGGCCGGCGGCGGTCCTGACGCCGAGGACGGTGCGCTCGCGCAGGCCGGTGAGGAAGGCGGACTGGACGGGGCCGAGCGACCGGGTGAAGGGGAACTCGAGGACGAGGGGTGCGCGGAGCACCTCCGGTGCAGGGGTGGGGGACATGGGGGCTCCTTGGGGTGGGGTGCGGGGCGGGGAGGATCACGCCCGGCGGTAGACGGGGGCGCGCTTCTCCGCGAACGCGCGGGCGCCCTCCTTCGCGTCGGCGGTGTCGAAGACGGGCCAGCCGCGCTTGAGTTCGGCCGCCAGTCCCTCGGTCTCCGTCATCTCCGCGGTCTCGTAGACGGACGCCTTGACCGCCTCCACCGCCAGCGGGCCGCAGGCGTTGATCTGCTCGGCGATGGCGAGCGCCTTCTCCAGGGCGGTGCCGTCGGGGACGACATGGCCGACGAGGCCGATGCGTTCGGCTTCGGCGGCGGTGTAGGGGCGGCCGGTGAGCAGCATTTCGAGGGCGTGGGTGCGCGGGATCTGGCGCTGGAGGCGCACGGTCGAGCCGCCGATGGGGAAGAGTCCGCGCTTGACCTCGAAGAGCCCGAAGGTGGCGCCCGCGCCCGCGACCCGGATGTCGGTGCCCTGGAGGATCTCGGTGCCGCCTGCCACGCAGTGGCCTTCGACGGCGGCGAGCACGGGTTTGCGCGGGCGGTGGTGGCGCAGCATCGCCTTCCAGTGCAGATCGGGGTCGGCCTTGAGCCGGTCGCGGTACTGCTCGCCCTCCATTCCCCTGCCCGCCAGGGCCTTGAGGTCCATCCCGGCGCAGAACGAGCCGCCCGCTCCGGTGAGGACGACGGAGCGGATGCCGTCGTCCGCGTCGGCCTCCAGCCAGCCGTCGTGGAGTCCGACGAGCATCGGCAGCGACAGCGCGTTCTTCGCCTCCGGCCTGTTGAGGGTGAGCACCAGCGTGGCGCCTTCGCGCTGCACGGTGAGGTGTTCCGTACCAGCCATGACCGTCCTCCCGCCTCCCGTCCGCGTACCTGGAACAGGTTGCAGTAGGCCCGGGCCCAGTTCAATAGTTTTCTGACACACAGTCAGATTTCTTGTGCGGGACCCCTTCCCAGTTGTACGCGGCGGCGCTCTAATGACCGCTCCGAGGCGTTGTGCCGTGCGTGCCGGACCGGGGTCAGGAGGAATGGTGGAGTACAACCTTGCCGACCTGTTCGAGTCGGTCGTGGACGTGGTCCCGGACCGCGAGGCACTGGCGTACGCGGACCATCCCGGTACGGGGGCGGAGCGCCGGCTCACGTACGCGGAGCTGGACGCCGCCGCGAACCGGATCGCGCACCATCTCGTCGCCGCCGGGCTGGAACCGGGCGAGCACCTCGGGCTGCACCTGTACAACGGTGTCGAGTACCTGCAGACGGTCCTCGCCTGTGTGAAGGCGCGGCTCGTGCCCGTCAACGTCAACTACCGCTATGTGGCGGACGAGCTGGTCTACCTCTACCGCGACGCGGACCTCGCCGCCCTCGTCTTCGACGCCGAGTTCACGGAGCGGGTCGCGGCCGCGCTGCCGCGGACGGAGAAGCTGCGGCATCTCGTCCGGGTGGGGACGCCGCCCGAGGGGGCGCCGGCGCTCGACGGCTGCACGGCGTTCGCGGACGCGGAGGCGGCCGGCTCGCCGGAGCGCGGTTTCGCGCCGCGCTCCGCGGACGACCAGTTCATCATCTACACGGGCGGCACGACCGGTATGCCCAAGGGTGTGATGTGGCGGCAGGAGGACCTCTTCTTCGCGGCGCTCGGCGGGGGCGCGCCGACCGGGGAGGCGGTGAAGCGGCCCGAGGAGCTCGCCGAGCGGGTGGCGGCGGGCGGTGACGGCATCACGTTCTTCCCCACTCCCCCGCTGATGCACGGCACGTCGACGCTGACGGCGTTCATCGGCTTCAACTTCGGCCAGCGGGTGGTGCTGCACCGCAAGTACGTGCCGGAGGAGGTGCTGCGGACCATCGAACGGGAGCGGGTGACGTCGGTCTCGCTGGTCGGCGATGCGATGCTGCGGCCGCTGATCGACGCGCTGAACGGGCCGCTGAAGGGCACGGACCTGTCGTCGCTGTTCAGTGTGTCCTCGTCCGGCGCGATCATGTCCGAGACCGTGCGCAACCAGTTCAGGGCGCTCGCGCCGAACGTGATGCTGCTCGACAACTTCGGTTCGTCGGAGTCCGGTTTCAACGGTACGGCGACGGACGACTCGGGCCAGGACAGGGGCTTCAGGCTGCGCGTCAACGCCCGTACGCAGGTGGTCGACCCGGTCAGCTGCGAGCCGGTCGGCGTCGGCGAGCCGGGGCGCATCGCCCAGCATGGCCATGTGCCGCTCGGCTACTACAACGATCCGCGCAAGACGGCCGAGACCTTCTTCACGAAGGGCGAGGAGCGGTGGGTGCTGCTCGGCGACATGGCGACGGTCGACGAGGAGGGCATCGTCACCGTGCTCGGGCGCGGCTCGCAGTGCATCAACACGGGCGGCGAGAAAGTCTACCCGGAGGAGGTCGAGCAGGCGCTCAAGGCCCATCCGGACGTGTATGACGCGCTGGTGGCGGGCGTGCCCGACGAGACATGGGGCAACCATGTGGCCGCGGTCGTACAGCTGCGGGAGGGGGCGGCGCCGCTGGACCTGGAGCGTGTGCAGGCGCACTGCCGCACCCGGCTCGCCGGCTACAAGATCCCGCGCCAGCTCGTGATCGCACCGGCGATCCAGCGCTCGCCGAGCGGCAAGGCGGACTACCGGTGGGCGCGGGCGGTGGCGACGGAGGCGGACGCTCGGTAGAGCGTTCCCCCGAGGGCGACGGGGTCGGGCGCCGGCGGCTGGGTCCTGCGTCACAACGGCCTCATATGTCACATGGGTTGAGCAGGACGGTGCGGACCTACGTATTCCCCGGCGGGCAGCAGCCAGCCACCTCCGGAGGATCCCCATGGCCGAAGCCGGCAGCAATGTCACCGAGCTCTTCCGCGCGTCCACGGCGCACAGTCCCTCGTACGCCTCGCTGAGCCGGGTGGCAGGGGACGCACGGTCCATCGTCGACTTCTGCATCCCGTGCAATCCGTACTTCCCGACGCCCGAGATGTTCGAGGCGCTGGGCGAACGGTTGCGGGAGATCCTCACCTACTACCCGAGCAGCGCGGACACGATCACGGCCGAGCTGTGCGCGGTCCTCGGGCTCAATCCGGGGACCGTCGCGATGGGCAACGGCTCGACCGAGCTCATCACCTGGATCGACCACCTGCTGGTGCGGGGATCGCTGGCCGTTCCAGTACCGACGTTCGGGCGGTGGACCGACCAACCGATGGAGACGGGCAAGCGGGTCGACATGTTCCCGCTGCCGGAGTCCCACGGCTTCGCTCTCGACCCCGCCTCCTTCGTGGAGTTCGTCCGCGCACGGGGGTCGCGGACGGCGGTCATCTGCAACCCGAACAACCCGGACGGCGGCCTGCTGCCGCGCCACGGGGTGCTCGCGCTCCTGGACCAGCTGCAGGACCTGGACCTGGTCGTCGTGGACGAGTCCTTCCTGGAGTTCGCCGACGCGGAGGCCGACTCCAGCGTCGTCGCGGACGCCGTCCTGCGCCCGAACACGATCGTGCTGCGCAGCCTCGGCAAGAACTTCGGGCTGCACGGCGTGCGCTTCGGCTATCTCGTGGCCAATCCGGGGCTCGCGGGGAAGGTGCGGGCGGCGCTGCCGAAGTGGAACCTCAACTCCTTCGCGGAGACGGTGGTGTTCATGCTCAAGGAGCACCGGCTGGAGTACGCGCACAGCCTGCGCCTTGTGCAGCGCGACCGGCAGGAGATGCTCTGGCACCTGGGCCGGCTGCCGGGGCTGACGGTCTACCCCTCGCAGGGGAACTTCGTGTACGTGCGGCTGCCGGAGGGGGTCGACGGGGCGGCGCTGCGCGACCGGCTCCTGGAGGAGCACGGGGTGCTGGTCCGCGAGTGCGGGAACAAGATCGGCAGCTCCAGCCGGTATCTGCGGCTGGTGGTGCGGCCGCAGGTGGATGTGCAGCGGCTGGTGGCGGGGCTGGAGCGGACGCTGTACGCGGCGGCGCCGGGCATCGCCCCCGTCCCGGTGCCGCAGGGGCCCGGCCCCATGCCGGCCCATGTGCTGCCG
Organism: Streptomyces sp. FIT100; assembly: GCF_024584805.1. Lineage (NCBI taxonomy): Bacteria > Bacillati > Actinomycetota > Actinomycetes > Kitasatosporales > Streptomycetaceae > Streptomyces > Streptomyces sp. FIT100. The sequence goes on from NZ_CP075715.1 coordinate 49,588, forward strand.
TACGCCTCGGGGACGGCGGCGGTGGACCGGCTGGTGCGGAGAGCGTAGGGACGGCCCGCCGTCTCGTGGCGAGTTGCGTCGGCGCCACCCGCCCCCAGGTGCGCGTGGTTCGCGCGCGGTGCGCCGGTGGGAACGGGCGCCCGGCCCGCGCCTGGAAGCGCGCTCGGCCCGGGTGGGGAACCGCCCGCGCGGGCGGCACCCCCGCGCCGATCACCCGAGCGAACTCGCGGCGCGGACTCCGAGGGGCCGGGACCGTACCGCCGCTCGGCGGCCGCCCGCGCAACCGCACAGACGCGCCCGGCACGGGCGCCCGCGCGGGCAGCCGGCCGGGCCTCCGGGTGTTCGCGTGGCGGTCTTGTGCCACGGCGGGTATCCGCCTGCCTGATCCCTGGTGCGGCGTCAACTCCTGGCTGTGAATGGGGCATCGGCAGCGCCGGCGGCGGCGCCCCGTTCACCGCGCACTGGAGGAGTTGGTACAGCGGATGAGATCCAGATCGAGAACCGCGGCCGTCGTGGCAGCCACCACGGTGGCGCTGCTGGCCACCGGGCTGCCCGCGGCGGCCGCGCCGGACCCCGGGCCCGCGGCCGCGCGTCCTGCGGCGCCGACGGGCGCCGTGCCCGCGCAGCACACCGTCACGCTGGTCAGCGGCGACCGGGTCGCCTTGACCGGCAGCGGGGACGACCTCCAGGTGAGCGGGGTCACCCCGGGCAGGGGCCGCGAGCACATCGCGTTCACCCGGGCCCGGGCGGGCGGCCACGAGTACGTCATCCCGGTCGACGCCACCCAGGCCCTGGCCGACGGCCGGGTGGACCGGCAGCTGTTCGACGTCACGGTGCTCGCCTCGCAGGGGTACGACGACGCCGCGCGCGCCGACATCCCGCTGATCACCACGGCGCAGGCCGGATCCGCGCTGCGCGGCTCGGCGCAGCGGGAGACGTACCCGGCGCTCGGCCTGACGGCCCGTTCGGTGCGCAAGTCCGAGGCGGCGGCTGCCTGGCAGGGCTTCCTCGCCCGCAAGGCGACCCGCGGTGCCGAGCCCGGCAGGCTGTGGCTGGACGCCAGGGTCGAGGCGAGCCTGGACCGCTCCGTCGCCCTGACCGGCGCACCGGCGGCCTGGCGCGACGGCCTCGACGGCAAGGGGGTGAAGGTCGCGGTGCTCGACACCGGCTACGACCCGGCCCACCCCGATCTGAAGGGCAAGGTCACCGCCGAGAAGAACTTCACCTGGGACGAGAGCACCACCGACCTCAACGGCCACGGCACGCACGTCGCCTCCACCGTCGCCGGCAGCGGCGCCGCGTCCAAGGGCCGGTACAAGGGTGTGGCACCCGGTGCGGAGCTGCTGATCGGCAAGGTACTCGACGCGGGCGGCTCCGGCACGTTCAGCGGGATCCTGGAAGGCATGGAGTGGGCGTCGGCCCAGGGCGCCGACATCGTCTCCATGAGCCTCGGCTCCAGCCTGCCGAGCGACGGCAGCGATCCGCTCTCGCAGGCGGTGGAGACCCTGTCCGCCGACGGCGGCCCGCTGTTCGTCGTCGCCGCCGGCAACGACGGCGCGCCGCGCACCATCGGCTCACCCGCCGCCGCGCCGAGCGCGCTGACGGTCGGCTCTGTCACCAAGGACGGCGCGATGTCGTCGTTCTCCTCGCGCGGCCCGGCGCTGGCCGACGGCGGGGTCAAGCCCGAGATCACCGCGCCCGGCAGTGCCATCACCGCCGCCCGTGCCGCGGGCACCCTCGACTCCGCCGCGGACAGCGCGTTCTACGCGACCATCAGCGGCACCTCCATGGCGACCCCGCACGTGTCGGGTGCGGCGGCGATCCTCAAGCAGCGGCACCCCGACTGGGACGCGCGGCAGCTCAAGGCGGCGCTGGTCGCCTCCGCCGACCCGGTCGACGGCGCCGGCGTGTACGACCAGGGCGCGGGCAGCGTGGACGTGCCCGGTGCGCTGGCCGCCCGTGTCACCGCCTCGCCCGCCGCGGTCTCCGCGAAGCTGGCATGGCCGTACACCGGTACGCCGACCCGTACCGTCACCTACCGCAACGGCGGCGCCGAGGACGTGCGGCTGAGCCTCTCGCTCGACGGCAGGGCCCCGGTCTCGCTCGCCGCGCGGCAGCTGACCGTCCCCGCGGGCGGCACCGCAGAGGCGACCGTGCGGATCGACACGGACCGGGCGTCCGCCGGTGCGCACAGCGCCTGGATCACCGCGCGCGGCAGCGACGGCCGCACGGTGCGCACCCCCGTCGGCGTCGACGCGGAGGGTCCGAGCGCCACGCTCACCCTCGAACCGGCCGCCCGGCGGCCCGGTGTCGAGGCGGCGTACACCAACCTGGTGGTGCAGAACGAGAAGACCGGTGAGGCGCAGCTCGTCGGCCTCACCACCGGCCCCGCGGAACTGCGGCTTCCGCTCGGCGACTACCGGGTCTTCGGCGGCGTGTGGGAGTACGTCGCCCACGGCGAGGCGAGCGTGCCCGAGACGTCCGTCGCCCTCGCCCGGCGGGTCTCCCTCACCGGCGACCGCACCCTGACGACCGACCTGTCGGGCGCGAAGCCGGTCACGATGGGCGTGGACGACCCGGACATGCGGCTCAACGAGCGCGGTTCGGCGACCGGCATCGTCTCCTCGACCGGTGCGGGTGAGCCGACCGGGCTTGCCGCGCCGCTCTACAACGGCGCGTACCGGTCGTACGCGGTCGGCAGCGGCCGGATCCCCGGGCTGACGTACTTCTCCGCGGGCTCCTGGGAGCAGCCCTACGTGCTCGCCACGACCGTCGGCGGCGAGGGCGGCCCGGTGGACGTGCCGGTGCGGCTGGTGTCCTGGCAGCGGCTGGAGTGGGACCTGGAGAAGCAGGTCGTCGACGCGGGCAGCGGCGAGGACCTGTCCGGTCTGGAGCTGAAGGACCGGATCGTGCTCTTCCAGACGGGCTGGCCCGTTCCCTGGGACGAGCAGGACCGGCGCTACGCGGCGATCAAGGCGCAGCAGCCGGCGGCGATCCTGATGTCGGGGTACGCGTCGTTCGACGTGGCCGACCCGCCGCTGGGCATCGACGCCCACGGGGTGGCACTGCTGCGCGAGCGGCTCGCCAAGGGCGGGGTGACGCTGCGCATCAAGGGCCAACGCAACGGCGAGCGCACGTACTTCACCTTCCACACGCACGAGGACGGGCTGCCGGCCGGTGCGCACTGGCAGGACCGGCGGCGCGAGCTGGCGCGGGTGGAGCACAGCTTCCGCACGACCGGCTACCCGAACGACCCGAAGGGCGTCTACGGCTGGGTGACGCACCGGGGCCTGCGACTGGCCCAGCAGTCGACGCTGTTCAAGGCGCCGCACCGGATGACGGCGTACTACACGCCGGACGTGCCGTGGACGACGGCCACGTTCGAGTACCTCATCGACGCCGACGGGCCGCTCGGGGTGCAGTACTCGAACCCGACGGTCCACCGCAAGGGCCGCACGGTGAGCGACAACTGGCTCACGGGCCCGTTCAATCCGTCCCTCTCGGTGACCGGTCCCGACGGGCGGGCGCAGGCGACCCGCGACGGGGACAAGCTGCGCCTCGCGCTGCCGATGTTCTCGGACGCGGCGGGGCACCGGTCCGATCCGGCCCGTGACCTGGAGTCGGGGGAGACGGTGCTGCGGGACGGCTCGGGCACGGTGCTGGACCGCAACGACCAGCCCGGCCAGGGCGTCTTCGATGTGCCGGGGCGCGGTCAGTGGTACGAGCTGACGTCGTCGGCGCACCGGGACAACGCGGAGTGGTCGCTGGGCACGAAGGTCACGGACGTCTGGCGGTTCCGCTCGGAGCACACGTCGAGGGAGCGACCGCTGGCGCTGCTGGACACGCGGTACGACATGGCCGGTCTGGACGGTGACAACTCGGTGCCGGAGGACCGGGCGTTCACCTTCGGACTCGGTTTCGGCCGGCAGAGCGGCGCCGGGGGCCGCGCGGACGTGGACCGGGTCTCGGTCCAGTACTCCACGGACGACGGCGCCAGCTGGCTGCCGGCGGATGTCCGCGGGCGGCACGGAGCCCGGCAGGTGACGGTGCCGGCGCTGAAGTCCGGCTGGGTCTCGCTCCGCGTGACGGGCGAGGAGCACGGCGGTGCTTCGCTGACCGAGACGGTCACCCGGGCCTACCGGGTCGGCTGCCCCGAGTACTGGTGCGCGTTCGCACCGGGCTGGCCGCACTGGCCGGCCGGCTGACCGCGCTCCTGATGGGTGACGCTGCGGGTCTGGTGCACGGGCCCGCAGCGTCCGGCGGTCACGGCGTGCCCGCCCCCGGGTGGGGCGCGGACGGTCAGGTCCAGGGGTTACCGGGCGGCCGGGCCGTGATGGTCTTGGGTCGCTGGTACTCGTGCAGGGCCAGGGTGCTCAGATCGGTGCCGGTGCCGGACGCTCCCCTGCCCCCGTGCGGGAGCTCCGCGCTCTGTACGAGATGGCAGTTGAGCCACACCTCCCCCGCGTCGATGCCGTCCGCCAGGCCGAGCCCGGCGCCCAGGTCACGGGTCCAGACGCTGGCCGCCAGGGCTTGCCGCACGCTGTTGGCGAGGGCGAGCGCCGCGTGCGAGTCGTCCGCCTGCTGGACGGTGAGCAGCGGGCCGAAGACCTCCTCGACCACGGCGGGATCGTCCTCGAGGAGGTCGGCGAGCAGCCGGGCCGGGCGCCAGTGGCCCTCGTTCTCGCCGGGACTGGGGGCGATGCCGGCGGTGAAGCTCCGCTTGGCGGCGGACGCGGCGAGGAGCCGGTCGTAACGGGCCAGCTGGGCGACGTTGTTGAGCGGGCCGCAGCAGGTTCTGCGCGCAGTGCGGGCAGGTCACCGTGGGGCCTCCAGAGTGCTCGCGGCCTTGCGCAGCCGGGCCGCCAGCCGCTCCCGCAGGCTCGTGGTGCCCGTGCCGCGCAGGCGCTGTGCAGTTTCGACGGAGTGCAGCGCCGTGGCGAGGGCGCGGTAGTCGGGGGCGTGCCGGGTGAGGGTGCCGAGGCGTGCGTCCCCGGCGGCCGCGGGCCCGCCGGCCGCGCGGCGCTCGGCCTCCCGGGCGGTGATCGCGTAGTCGTCGTGGTCGATGCCGTAGCCGGTGTTGGCGGCCAGGATCGTCAGCGGAGCCGTACCGCGGTTGGCGAAGGAGTGCGGCATCATCTCCGGGATGCGGATCATCGTCCCGGGGGTGAGGGGGATGTCGGCGACCTCGCCGCGGGCGGCGTCGTACAGTCCGCAGGCGGCGTGGCCGAGGCTGAGGACGAAGTGCTCGCCGCCGTGGGCGTGCGGGGTGAAGGCGCTGCGCGGGGCGACGAGGCCGAACTTGACGGTCGCGTTGGAGGGCCGCTCGGGCGAGGTGGCGGCGTCGCCGACGAGGTAGTGCGCGAACTGGCCGTCGTCGATGAAGCGGAGGAGGTCCCGGTCCGGGCCGAGCTCCCGGGCGCCGCCGCGGTCGGCGAGGAGGATGCCGCCGTCAGGGAGCGTACGGTACAGCTCGACGCCGTCCGGCAGGGTGGCCGCCAGCCGGCGCAGCCGCCGGAGCTCCCCCGCGGCCGCTGCGGGTATGCCGTCGCGCGGATTGCCGGACATCGAGCCCCTCCCCCAGTGCCCCACGTGCCCCCGGCGCACACAGTGCCCCTTGTGCACGTCTCGTCCATGGGAGGGCGCTGATCGGCAACACGGTGAGGATGCTGCGCGAACTACCGGCCAACACACGTCGGTTGGCCGGAGGCCGTCCCCGGCAGACCCCGGGCCGGAACCGGCAGCCCGGGGCCCGGGGAGGTCAGTTGGTCGACAGGCCCGCGGCCGCCTGGGCCAGCGCCTCCAGCACCGGACGGAGCAGGGGGTGCGCCTCGGCACCGCGGCGGACCGCCGCGAAGACGCGGCGGGTCGCGGCCGGTCCGGCGACGGGGAGGACGACGGCGTCCTTGAGCTCCATGCCGCGCAGGGCCGAGCGGGGCACGAGGGCGACGCCCGCGCCCGCCCCGGCGAGGGCGACGACGGCGCGGAAGTCGTCGGACGAGTGTGCGAGACGCGGTTCGAAGCCCGCCAGTTCGCAGGCCAGGAGCATGACGTCGTGGCAGGGGTTGCCCGGGTACTGGCCGATCCAGTCGTCGTCGGCGAGCTGGGCGAGCTCCACTCGGGCGGCGCCCGCCAGCGGGTGCCCGCTGTGGAGGACCGCGTCGAAGGGCTCGGCGTAGAGGGGGACGCGCGCGAGTCGGCGGTCGTCCTCGCGCGGGGCGCCCCGGTACTCGACCGCGAGGGCCAGATCGGCATCGCCGTCGAGGACCATCGGCAGGCTCTCGTCGCCCTCGGCGTCCCGCACGCGTACCCGGATGCCGGGGTGCTCGCCGGCGAGCCGGCCGATCGCGGGGGCGAGGACCTCGGCGATGCCGGTCGCGAAGGCGGTGACCGTGACCTCACCGGCCGCGCCGCCCGCGTACGCGGCGAGTTCGGCCTCGGCGCGCTCCAGCTGGGAGAGGACCGCGTTGGCGTGGGCCAGCAGGATCTCGCCTGCGGCGGTGAGGCGTACGCCGCGGCCGCTGCGGATCAGCAGGGTGTGGCCGGTCTCCTGCTCCAGCGCGGCGAGCTGCTGGGAGACGGCCGACGGGGTCAGATACAGCGCTGCGGCCGCGGCGGTCACCGTACGGTGGTCCGCCGCGGCGCGCAGTATGCGGAGCCTGCGGGGGTCGATCACCCGGCCATTGTCGCCCGCGCGTCGACGAAGGCGGCGACCGCCCGCTCCACGTCCTCGGTGGAGTGTGCGGCGGAGAGCTGGACGCGGATCCGGGCCTGGCCCATGGGGACGACGGGGTACGAGAAGCCGATCACGTACACCCCGCGCTCCAGGAGCAGCTCGGCCATGCGGCCGGCCTCCGCGGCGTCCCCGATCATGACGGGGGCGATCGCGTGGTCGCCGGGCAGGATCTCGAAGCCGGCCTCGGTCATCTTCGTGCGGAAGAGCGCCGTGTTGGCGGCGAGCTTCTCGCGCAGGTCGCCGGCGGACTCCAGCAGGTCGAGGACCTTGAGCGAGGCGGCGGCGATGACGGGGGCCAGGGAGTTCGAGAAGAGGTACGGGCGGGAGCGCTGGCGCAGCAGCTCGACGATCTCGGAGCGGGCGGCGACGTAACCGCCGGAGGCGCCGCCGAGGGCCTTGCCGAGGGTGCCGGTGATGATGTCGACACGGTCCATGACGCCGTGCAGCTCGGGGGTGCCGCGGCCGCCGGGGCCGACGAAGCCGACGGCGTGCGAGTCGTCGACCATGACCATGGCGTCGTAGCGGTCGGCGAGGTCGCAGATCTCCTGGAGCGGGGCGACGTAGCCGTCCATCGAGAACACGCCGTCGGTGACGATCAGGCGGCGGCGGGCGCCGGACGCCTCCTTGAGCTTCGCCTCCAGGTCGGCCATGTCGCGGTTGGCGTAGCGGAAGCGGGCGGCCTTGGAGAGGCGGATGCCGTCGATGATGGAGGCGTGGTTGAGGGCGTCGGAGATGACCGCGTCCTCGGCGCCGAGCAGGGTCTCGAAGACACCGCCGTTGGCGTCGAAGCAGGAGGAGTAGAGGATCGTGTCCTCCTGGCCGAGGAAGGCCGACAGGCGCCGCTCCAGCTCCTTGTGGACCTCCTGGGTGCCGCAGATGAAGCGGACGGACGCCATGCCGTAGCCCCAGCGGTCGAGGGCCTCCTTGCCGGCGGCGATGACCTCGGGGTGGTCGGCGAGGCCGAGGTAGTTGTTGGCGCAGAAGTTCAGGACCCCGCCGGGGGCACCGCCCGCGGTGACGGCGACGGAGGCGGACTGGGGGGTGCCGATCACGCGCTCGGGCTTGTGGAGCCCGGCGGCGCGGATCTCGTCGAGGGTGGCGCGGAGGTCGTCGCGTACGGACGCGTACATGAAGGGTGCTCCTAGGGGGCTGGCTGCGGGCGAGTGGTGGGCGTTGCGCCGGGCGCCTCGGCGAGTGAGCCGAAGGGGCGCGTCGCTGTCGAAAGAGAGAACGCGCGGAGGTCCCGAGGAACGAGGGACCGAGCACGATCGACCGTCGACAGGGACTGAAGCGCCGCGGAGGCGAACCGAGCCGCAGAATGCAGCATCACTCATCCCAGCGGAGGATGATCTTGCCGCTGCGGGCGGTGGCGGCCTCGTCGAAGGCGGCGTCGAAGTCCTGGTAGCCGTAGCTGCCGGTGATGACGGGGCTGAGGTCGAGCCCGCCCTCCAGGAGGACGGTCATCGCGTACCAGGTCTCGAACATCTCGCGGCCGTAGATGCCCTTGATGGTGATCATCGAGGTGACGATCTTCGACCAGTCGACGGCGAACTCCTGCGCGGGCAGTCCGAGCATCGCGATCCGGCCGCCGTGCGTCATGTTGCCGATCATGTCGCGGACGGCCTCGGGGCGGCCGGACATCTCCAGGCCGATGTCGAAGCCCTCCTTGAGGCCGAGGGTGCGCTGTGCCGCGGCGATGTCGGTCTCGGCGACGTTGACGGCGAGGGTGGCGCCGGCCTTGCGGGCCAGTTCCAGGCGCGGCTCGCTCACGTCGGTGATGACGACGTTGCGGGCGCCGGCGTGGCGGGCGACGGCCGCCGCCATGATGCCGATCGGGCCGGCGCCGGTGATGAGGACGTCCTCGCCGACGAGCGGGAAGGAGAGCGCGGTGTGCACGGCGTTGCCGAACGGGTCGAAGATCGCGGCAACGTCGAGGTCGACGGGGGTGCGGTGCACCCACACGTTGGACGCGGGCAGGACGACGTACTCGGCGAACGCGCCGTCTCGGCCGACGCCGAGGCCGACCGTGCTGCGGCACAGGTGGCGCCGGCCGGCCAGGCAGTTGCGGCACCTGCCGCAGACGAGGTGCCCCTCGCCGCTGACGAGGTCGCCGACGGCGATGTCCTGGACGTCACTACCGACGGCGGCGACCTCGCCGACGAACTCGTGGCCGATGACGAGCGGCGTCTCGATCGACTGCTGGGCCCAGCCGTCCCAGGAGCGGATGTGAAGGTCGGTGCCGCAGATGCCGGTGCGGAGGACCTTGATCAGCACCTCACCGGGGCCGTGGTCCGGCTCGGGGACGTCCATGAGCCACAGCCCGGGCTCGGCGTGCTGCTTGACAAGTGCCTTCATGACTACGGCTCCAGGCGTGGCGGGAAAGGGCGGGACGGGCGGCTGACCAGGCACGACGACTTCCGGCGCGCCTGTCGGACGACGACGCCCACCAATCTGCCGACCCGTGGGCGTTCAGTCCATCGAGGATTTCTTAAGCGGGCCGACAGCGCAGCTTCACACGCGGGACGCGGCCGGGTCCGCACCGTCATGACGCGGCGGACGTCCGGTCGAGGAAGGCGGCGACGGTGCGGCGGAAGTCCTCCGGGTCGTCGAGCCACGGATAGTGCGCGGCACCGGCCTGGACGGCGACCCTGCCGTGCGTGAACCGCGCGGCGATCTCGGCGGCGCGGCCGGGGGTGGGGCCGCCGTCGTACTCGCCGGCGAGCACGAGCACCGGCACATCCACGGCCGCCAGGGACGTGGCCGTGGCAGCCGGGTCGAAGGCGCCGTCGGCGTAGTAGGCGCTCCTGGCCCGGGGGTTGGTCTGGTGGGCGTCGTCCGCCGCGTGGTCCATGGCGGCGGCGTCCCAGCGGCCGTACAGGAACGGCACGATGTCCGGCCAGAGGTCGTCGAGCGCGGCGCCGGCGAAGTAGGCGTCCCAGGCGGCGCGGCCCGCCTCGTACCAGGGCTCGCCCTCGCGCAGGGCGATGGCGTCGCGCCAGTCCTGTTCGCCGGCCTCGACGCCGAGGGCGCGGGCGCCGGGGGTGATCAGAGCCAGGGAGCGCACCCGGCCGGGGTGGGCGGCGGCGTGGAGCAGGGCGAGGTTGCCGGCGGCCGAGTGGGCGAGGATGTCGGCGCGGTCGAGTCCGAGGTGCTCGCGGAGCGCCTCGACATCGTCGACGAGCCGGTCGCAGCGGTACGTCGCCGTGTCCTCGGGGGCCGCGGAGTCGCCGGTGCCGCGCAGGTCGAGCCGTACGAGGGTCCGGTGGGCGGTGAGCCCGCCGAGGTCGCCCAGGTAGGCCGAGGCCCGCATAGGGCCGCCCGGGAGGCAGATCAGCGGCTCGCCCTCCCCCTCGACGTGGCAGGCGAGCGTAGTGCCGTCGTACGCGCTGAAGGTCGGCATACCGCGATCCTCGCCGGGCCTGCGCGATCACGCCAATGGGTGACGCGGATCCGCGGCCGGATGGGGCCACTGGGGCGCCCCGGCCGGGTGCGGCGGGGTCTGCCGGAGGTCTTGACGCCCGGGGCGGGCGGCTGGATTACTGATCCGGACAGCTCGACCGAATGATCGGTCGCCCGATTTGCGAGTGACACGGGAGTCATCCGAATGACGGACCGGACGGAAGTGACGGCTCTGCTGGACGCGGGCGAGCGGCTGAGCCGCGAGGAGCTCAGGACCCTGCAGCTGGAGCGGCTGCGGGCGAGCCTGCGCCACGCGTACGAGAACGTCGGCTTCTACCGCGAGTCGTTCGACAAGGCGGGGGTGCACCCCGAGGACTGCCGCTCCCTCGGCGATCTCGCGCGTTTCCCGTTCACGGCCAAGAGCGATCTGCGGGACCGCTACCCCTTCGGGATGTTCGCCGTGGAGCAGTCGCGGGTGCGGCGCATCCACGCCTCCAGCGGGACGACCGGCCGGCCCACGGTGGTCGGCTACACGGACGGGGACCTCGACACCTGGGCGGACGTGGTGGCCCGCTCGATCCGCGCGGCCGGCGGCCGGCCCGGGCACAAGGTGCACGTGGCGTACGGGTACGGGCTGTTCACCGGCGGTCTCGGGGCGCACTACGGGGCCGAGCGGCTCGGCTGCACCGTCATCCCGGCGTCGGGCGGGATGACCGCCCGGCAGGTGCAGCTGATCACGGACTTCCGGCCCGAGATCATCATGGTGACGCCGTCGTACATGCTGACGCTCCTCGACGAGTTCGAGCGGCAGGGCGTGGATCCGCGCTCGACCTCGCTGGAGGTGGGGATATTCGGCGCGGAGCCGTGGACCGAGGAGATGCGGCGGGAGATCGAGGAGCGGTTCGCGATCGACGCGGTCGACATCTACGGACTGTCCGAGGTGATGGGCCCGGGCGTGGCGCAGGAGTGTGTGGAGACCAAGGACGGGCTGCACATCTGGGAGGACCACTTCTATCCGGAGGTCGTGGATCCGTTCACCGGCGAGGTGCTGCCGGACGGCGAGGAGGGGGAGCTGGTCTTCACCTCGCTGACCAAGGAGGCCATGCCGGTGATCCGCTACCGGACGAGGGACCTGACCCGGCTGCTGCCGGGGACGGCGCGGGTCTTCCGGCGGATGGAGAAGGTCACCGGGCGCAGCGACGACATGATCATCCTGCGCGGGGTGAACCTCTTCCCGACGCAGATCGAGGAGATCGTGCTCCGCACACCGGGGGTCGCCCCGCACTTCCAGCTGCGGCTGACCCGCGAAGGGCGGATGGACGCGCTGACGGTGCGGGCCGAGGCGCGTGAAGGGGCGACGCCGGAGCGGCGTGAGGCCGCGGCACGGGAGATCGCAGCGGCGGTGAAGGACGGCATCGGGGTCTCGGTGGCGGTGGAGGTGGTCGCCCCCGAGACGCTGGAGCGGTCGGTCGGCAAGATCAAGCGGATCGTGGACCTGCGGCGGACCGCCGCCGGGTGACGCGACGAGGAGCGCACGGCACGGCATGGCCCGCGCCCTGCACCGGCACCGGCACCGGCACCGGCACCGGCACCGGCACGACGCAGCGGGGCGCAGAGGGGCAGGGGACACCACCACCGGGGAGCTGTTCGAGGGCCGGGCGGGCAACCGTCCGGTCCTCGTTCGTCCGCCGTGAAGGCCGTCACATTTTGACCTCCTTTTGCCCGTTTTGATGGATTCTGGTGAGCGGTTTGTGTTCACCGGGCTGTTCCGGCGGCCCGCTGTGGGCGTCGTTACGGGCCACCGACGCCTAGGGAGACTCATGGCACGCGCACTCAGTGCAGCCGTCAACTGGCGGATCGCTCTGCCCGTCGCCGGGGGCGCGGTCGTGTTGGGCCTGGGCGGTCTCTACGCGGCCGGGCTCGCGGCCGCGGACGTCCCCGGGGGCACGCATGTCCGCGGGGTCGACATCGGCGGGATGAGCCGGGCGGAGGCACAGCGCGTCCTGGACCGCAAGCTCGGGCCGGATTTCACGGCGCCGCTCACCGTCAGGATCGGTGACCGCACGGAGAAGGCCGATCCCGCCGCGCTCGGACTCTCGCTCGACACGGCCGCGACCGCCGACCGCGCCGCGGACCCGGCGTCCGATCCGATCGCCGTGATCGGCAAGCTCTTCACCTCGGAGCGCCGGGACGTCGAGCCGGCGATACGCGTGGACGAGCAGAAGAGCCGGGCCGCGATCGAGCGCATCGGTACGGCCGCCGACCGGAAGGTCCGCGACGGGGCGATAGCGTTCGAGAACGGCACCGCGACGGCCGTCGCCCCGGTCACCGGCATGTCCCTGGTCGAGGACCGGGCGCTGGACAGCCTGCGCACCGCGTATCTGCGCGCGAGCGCCACGGAGGCACGGGCCGTGGTCATGCCCGTGAAGCAGACGCCGCCGCGCATAGGCACCGCCGAGACCGACCGGGCCATGAAGAACTTCGCCCAGCCCGCGATGTCGGGCCCGGTCACGCTCACCCTCGCCGGTGAGCGGATATTCATCGGCCCCGCCACCATAGGCCGCCACCTCACCATGAAGGCCGGCAGCGGCGACCGGCTCGAGCCGGCCCTGGACGCCAAGGGCCTGCTCGCCGAGCCGGAGGTCGCCGCCCAGGTGAACGCGGCCGCCCAGGGCCCCCGGGACGCGAAGCTCGGCCTCGGCGCCGACAACCGGGTGACCGTGGTGCAGGAGAGCCGCGAGGGACACGAGGTCACCGACAAGGCGCTCGGCGACGCCGTCATGCCCCTGCTGACCCGCACCGGCGCCGCCCGTACCGGCGAACTGGCGGCCAGGACGATCGAGCCGAAGCTCAGCGCCGCGTCGGCACGGGAGCTCGGCATCAAGGAGAAGATCTCGTCGTTCACCGTCGAGTTCCCAGCCGCGCCCTACCGGACGACCAACATAGGCCGCGCCGTCCAGCTGATCGACGGCTCGCTCGTCCTGCCCGGCAAGGAGTGGAGCTTCAACCGGACGGTCGGCGAGCGGACCGAGGAGAACGGCTTCGTCGACGGCATCATGATCAACGACGGCCAGTACGTGAAGTCGCCGGGCGGCGGCGTCTCGGCCGTCGCCACCACGATGTACAACGCCCTCTTCTTCGCCGGGGTCAAGCCGCTGGAACACGGCGCGCACTCGTTCTACATCGAGCGCTACCCCGAGGGCCGCGAGGCCACGGTCGCCTGGGGCACCCTCGACCTGCGGTGGCTCAACGACTCCGGGCACGCCATCTACGTCAAGGCCCAGTCCACCGACACCTCGCTGACCATCACCTTCCTCGGCACGAAGAAGTACGACGAGATACGCGCGACCAAGGGGCCGCGCACCGGTATCACGCAGCCCGGCAAGCGCACGGGCAGCGGCCCCACCTGCGAGGTCCAGACCCCGCTCGAGGGCTTCGACGTCGCCGTCGGCCGCGTCTTCCTCCAGGACGGGCGGGAGGTCAAGCGGGAGAACTACAAGACCCACTACACCCCGCGCGACGAGGTCACGTGCACCCCGGAGGAGCCGGCCGGCAAGCAGGCGGCGGACGGAGCGCGGACTCCGCCCGCGGCGGACGCGACGGACGGCGCCCCGGCCGCCTGATCGGCCCCGGCCGCCTGATCCGCACCGGCAGCACCGGCAGCACCGACCAGTGCCCGACGGTCCGTCAGAATCCGGCGCGCAGTTCCCTCTTGAGGATCTTGCCGCTCGCGTTGCGCGGCAGCTGGTCCACGAGGACGATCCGCTTCGGCACCTTGAACCCGGGGAGGTGCTCGCGTGCGTGGGCGAGGAGTTCGTCCTCCGTCACGCCGTCGCGGGGAACGACGACGGCGGTCACGGCCTCGATCCAGCGCTCGTCCGGGAGGCCGATCACGGCGGCCTCGGCGACCGACGGATGGGTGTAGAGGACGTCCTCGACCTGGCGTGAAGCGACCAGCACTCCCCCGGAGTTGATGACGTCCTTCACCCGGTCGACGATCGTGTAGTAGCCCTCGCCGTCGCGTACGGCGAGGTCACCGGAGCGGAACCAGCCGCCGCGGAACGCCGCCCGGGTCTCCTCCGGCTTGTTCCAGTACCCCTTGCAGAGCTGCGGCGAGCGGTAGACGATCTCGCCCGGCGTACCGTCGGGCACGTCCTCGCCGTCCTCGTCGACGACCTTCGCCTCGACGAAGCGCACGGGCCTCCCGCAGGAGTCCATCCGGCCCTCGTGCTCCTTGGGCCCGAGCACGGTGGCGAGCGGTCCGATCTCGCTCTGGCCGAAGCAGTTGTAGAACGCGAGTCCGGGCAGGCGTTCCCGCAGCCGTTCCAGCACGGGCACGGGCATGATCGAGGCTCCGTAGTACGCCTTGCGCAGTCCGCCGAGGTCGCGCGTGGCGAACCCGGGGTGCTCGGAGAGGGCGATCCAGACGGTCGGCGGCGCGAACAGGCTGTCGGCGCGGCCCGCCTCCACCAGGTCGAAGATCTGCGCGGCGTCCGGCGCGTCGAGAAGGGTGCTCTCCGCGCCGACGGCGAGGTACGGCAGCAGGAACACGTGCATCTGCGCGGAGTGGTAGAGGGGCAGCGAGTGGACGGGCTTGTCGTGCTCGTCCAGGTCGAGCGCGGTGATGGCGCTGATGTACTCGTGCACCAGCGCCCGGTGCGTCATCATCGCGCCCTTCGGCAGGGCCGTCGTCCCCGAGGTGTAGAGGAGCTGGGCGAGGTTGTGGGCGTCCCGGTCGGGGTCGAAGTCCTGCGGTTCGGCCAGCGCCGCGAGCAGCGAGTCACCGGTGTCGCGCAGGGCCCGGACGACGTGCCCCTCCGGGACGCGGTCCGCGAGAGCGGGGTCGGCGAGGACGAGTGAACTGCCGGACTGGTCCAGGATGTACGTGAGATCGTCGCCGGTCAGGTTGTGGTTCACGGGCACGTGGACGAACCCGGCGCGGGCGCAGGCCAGGAAGGCGATGAGGTAGGCGTCGGAGTTGCGGCCGTAGACGGCGACGCGGTCGCACTCGCCCAGGCCGTGGTCGCTCAGCACGGCGGCCGCGGTGGTGACGGCGGCGTCCAGCTCTGCGTAGGTCCAGGACCGGTCGCCGTAGCGGACGGCGGTGCGGTCGGGCACGCGCTGGGCGCTGCGTCGCAGGACGCCGTCGACGGTGCTGCTGCGGAGTCGTTCCAAGGCTGCCATGGCTGGATCCTGTGCGGCGCGGGAGCGGCGGTCAAGCGTGTCGCCGACGCGGATACCGAGCGGATACCGAACGGAACGTTGACACACGCCGCCCGCGCTGCGTGCAGCGCATCCCGGTGCACGGCGGCACCGGGTCGCTCGGCGTCCGGAACAAGACCGTGCCGGTGTGGAACGCGGAGAGCAGCGGGTACGGCGGGCGCTGCCCGGTGGCCCGCACCCTGCTGACGTACTCCCAGTCGTCGAACCCGCGGTCGCCGCAGTTGCGCGTGGTCCGCGTCAGGGGCTGAACGACAGGAACACGAAGGCGGCGAAGATCAGCAGATGGACGCCGCCCTGGAGGAGGGTGGCCCGGCCGGGTACGACGGTGAGGGCGCTGACCACGGCGGTGAGTGCGAGCAGCACCATGTGGGTGGCGTCCTCGCCGAGGATCAGGCTCCCGGGCAGCCAGACCGAGGCGAGGGCGATCGCCGGGATCGTCAGGCCGATGCTGGCGATGGCGGAGCCGTAGGCGAGGTTGAGGCTGGTCTGCATGCGGTCCCGGCGCGCGGCCCGGACGGCGGCGAGGGTCTCGGGCATCAGGACCATGAGGGCGATGACGACGCCGACGACGGAGTTCGGCAGTCCGGCCGACTCGACGCCGCCCTCGATGGCGGGCGAGACGAGTTTGGCGTCGCCGACGACGGCGACGAGTGCCACGAAGAGCAGCGCGACGCTCCACCAGGTCTGCCGGACCCCGGGCGGCGGGGCGTGGCTGTCGGGGCCGGAGTCCTGGCCGTCCCGGACGACGGGCAGGAAGTAGTCGCGGTGCCGCACGGTCTGCACGGCGACGAAGAGCCCGTACAGGCAGAGCGAGGCGGCGGCGGCGAAGGCGAGCTGGGCGCCGGTGAACTGCGGCCCCGGGCGGCCCGTGGTGAAGGTGGGCAGCACCAGCGTCATGGTGGCGAGGGTGCACACGGTCGCGAGCGCGCCGCCCGAGCCCTCGGCGTTGAAGACGGCGATCCGGTTGCGCAGGGCGGCAACCAGCAGGGAGAGCCCGACGATGCCGTTGCATGTGATCATGACGGCGGCGAAGACGGTGTCCCTGGCATAGGTGGACGCCTTGTCGCCGCCGCCCGCCATCAGGGTGACGATGAGGCCGACCTCGATGACGGTGACGGCCACGGCGAGCACGAGGGAGCCGAAGGGCTCGCCGACCCGGTGGGCGACGACCTCGGCGTGGTGCACGGCGGCCAGCACGGCGCCGACGAGGCACAGCCCGACGACGGTCACGGCGGAGACCGGCAGCACGCGCCCCCAGCCGAGGACGAGCGCGACGGCGGCGACGACCGGCACCCAGGTGGTCCACTGCGCTGCCTGCGATGCCGTGCCGCTCCTCATGCGGGCCAGGCTGCCAGTACCCCGCGCGTGCCGCGCGGGGTACTGGTCCGATGGGGTCGGGTGTACGCCGGGCCCCGCCGGGCGTCACAGGGGCGCTCCGCCGGGCGTCACAGGGGGCGGGCGTGGCCCTGCCAGTACGGGTCGCGGAGCCGGCGTTTGTAGAGCTTGCCGTTGGGGTCGCGGGGCATGGCGTCGATGAAGTCGACGCTCTTGGGGCGCTTGTACCCTGCGAGGCGCCGCTCGCAGTGGGCGAGGATCGCGGCGGCGAGGTCCGGGCCGGGGACATGGCCGTCGGCGGGCTCGACGACGGCCTTGACCTCCTCGCCCCAGTCGTCGTGCGGGATGCCGAAGGCGGCGGCGTCGGCGACGGCGGGGTGGGCGAGGAGAGCGGCCTCGATCTCGGCGGGGTAGATGTTGACACCGCCGGAGATGATCATGTCGATCTTGCGGTCGCGGAGGAAGAGGTAGCCGTCCTCGTCGAGGACGCCGAGATCACCGACGGTGAAGAAGTCGCCGATGCGGTTCTTGCGCGTCTTGGCCTCGTCCTTGTGGTAGCTGAAGCCGCCGGTCGACATCTTCATGTAGACGGTGCCGAGTTCGCCGGGCGGCAGCCGGTTGCCGTCGTCGTCGAAGACGGCGAGCTCGCTGATGGGCCAGGCCCGCCCCACGGTGCCGGGCTTCTTCAGCCAGTCCTCGGCGGTGGCGAAGGCGCCGCCGCCCTCGCTCGCCGCGTAGTACTCCTCGACGCTGTTCCCCCACCACTCGATCATCGCCCGTTTGACGTGGTCGGGGCAGGGTGCGGCGCCGTGGATGGCGTGCCGCATCGACGAGACGTCGTACCGCGCCCGTACGTCCTGCGGGAGGGCGAGGAGCCGGTGGAACTGCGTCGGGACCATGTGGGTGTGCGTGCAGGCGTAGGCGTCGATGAGGCGCAGCATCTCCTCGGGCGCCCATTTGTCCATCAGCACCAGCCGGTGGCCGATGTGCAGGGACGCGCCCGCGAACTGGAGGACGGCGGTGTGGTAGAGCGGCGAGCAGACGAGGTGGACGTTGTCGTCGAAGGGCCTGATGCCGAAGATGGCGAGGAAGCCGCCGAGATACGTCTCCTCGGGGAGCTTTCCGGGCAGCGGGCGCCGGATGCCGCGCGGCCTGCCGGTCGTGCCGGAGGTGTAGTTCATGACCCAGCCGAGGGTGCGGTCGGCCGGCGCCGACTCCGGCTGCCCGTCGAGGAGTTCGGCGTACGGGCGGAAGCCGTCGACCGCGCCGACGGCGTAGCGGTGGCTCGCGGGCAGGTGCGCCTCGTCGGCCGCGGCGCTCGCCGCGGCGGCGAAGCGCTGGTGGGCGATGAGGGCCTTGGCGCCGGAGTCGGCGACGATCCAGGCGATCTCGGGGCCGACGAGGTGGTGGTTGACGGGCACGAGGTAGAAGCCGGCCTGGGAGGCGGCGAGGTACGCGGTGAAGAACTCGACGCCGTTGGGGAGGACGACGGCGAAGGCGTCGCCGCGCTCCAGTCCCGCGGCGCGCAGCCCGTGCACCAGCCGGTTGGCCTCGGCGTGCAGCCGGCCGGCCGTCCACTCCTCGCCGTCGGGTGCGATCAGGACCGTACGCTCGGGGTCGGCGGTCGCCTGCGCCCAGAAGCCTCCCGGCTGCTCGCTCATGAGGCGCTCCTCCCGGCGATGCGGTTGATGCGGTCGACGGTGCGCTCGAATCCGCGGGTCAGGTCGTCGAAGACCTGCTGGACGCTGTGCTCGGAGTTCATACGGCCGACGATCTGGCCGACGGGGGTGCCGAGCAGCGGTTCGACCTCGTACTTCTGGATACGGGAGACGGCCTCGGCGACGAGGAGGCCCTGGAGCGGCATGGGCAGGGCTCCGGGGCCGTTCGGGTCGTCCCAGGCGTCGGTCCACTCGGTGCGCAGCTGGCGGGCGGGTTTGCCCGAGAGGGCGCGGGAGCGGACGGTGTCACCGGAGCCGGCGGCGAGGAGCTTGTCCGTGAGGGCGCGGGAGTGGAGGTCGGCCTCGGTGGTGGTGAGCCAGATCGAGCCGAGCCAGACGCCCTGGGCGCCGAGGGCGAGTCCGGCGGCGATCTGCTCCCCGCTGCCGATGCCTCCGGCTGCCAGGACGGGCAGCGGCGAGACGGCGTCGACGGCGTCCGGGGTGAGGACCATGGAGGCGATCTCGCCGGTGTGGCCGCCCGCCTCGTAGCCCTGGGCGACGACGATGTCGATGCCGGCCTCGGCGTGGCGGCGGGCGTGCTTGGCACTTCCGGCGAGGGCGGCGACCAGGACGCCGTGGTCGTGGGCGCGGGCGACGACGTCCGGGGGTGGGGAGCCGAGCGCGTTGGCGAGCAGCTTGATCGGGTAGTCGAAGGCGACGTCGAGCTGGCTGCGGGCGACCTGCTCCATCCAGCCGGTGATCCGCCAGCCGGACGCCTCGCCCTCCGGGAGCGCCGGCACGCCGTGCTTGGCGAGGGTCTCCTCGACGAAGCGGCGGTGCCCTTCGGGGATCATCGCCTCGACCTGGGCCTCCGTCAGCGTCTGGCCTCCCGGGGCCTCGGCCTTCTTGGCGGGCATCACGACGTCGAGGCCGTACGGCTTTCCGCCGGTGTGCTCCTGCATCCAGTCGAGGTCGCGGGCGAGGTCGCCGGGCGCGGTGTAGCGGACCGCGCCGAGGACGCCGAAGCCGCCGGCCCGGGTGATGGCGGCGGCGACCGCGGGGAACGGCGTGAAGCCGAAGATGGCGTGCTCGATCCCCAGTTTCCTGCTCAGTTCCGTCTCCATGGGCGGCAGGATGCCGCAGCACGGCGGCCGAGGGAAGAGATTTTCTGATGCAGTGTCAGATTCTTGCCGGTCTTGACGCCCCCTCACCTTGGTAAGAAAGTTTCACGTGTTGCGTGATTCCCGAAGGATTCTTTCAGGGAGGGTGAGGTATGACGGAGGTCTCGGCGGGCAGAGCGATCAGCCGTCGCCGACTGGGCGGCGGGGTGCTGGCACTGGGAGGTGCACTGGTGGTCGGAGCGTTCCCGGGCGGGGCCGCCGCGGCGGCCGTACCGGCGGCCCGGCACGGCCGCACGACGCTGCGGCGCGGCTCCCCGGAGCGGGCCGGACTGATCGCGGCGCACCTGGACACGCTCGTCACCGACGCCGAGAAGTACCTCGCCCCCTCTCCCAAGCACCCCTGGTACGCCGGCGCGGTGCTCCTCGCGGGCCGGGGCGGGACGGTCGCGCTGCACCGGCCGATCGGGATGGCCGTGCGGTACGCGGCCTACGACGCGACGACCGACACGGGAGTGGAGTTCCCGCCCGAGGAGCAGATCCCGATGGCCGAGGACACGGTCTTCGACCTCGCCTCCGTCTCCAAGCTGTTCACCTCGATCCTGGCCGTGCAGCAGATCGAGCGGGGCGCGCTGGAGCTGGAGGAGCGGGTCGCCGCGTACCTTCCGGAGTTCGGCGCCGCGGGCAAGCAGGACGTCACCGTACGGCAGTTGCTCACGCACACCTCCGGTTTCCGGGCGTGGATCCCGCTGTTCAAGGAGCCCACACGGGAGGGGCAGCTGCGGCTGCTGTGGAACGAGGCGCCGGCGAATCCGCCCGGCACCCGGTACCTCTACTCCGACCTCAACCTGATCTCCCTCCAGCTGGTCCTGGAGAAGATCACCGGCCACCCCCTGGACGCGCTGCTCCACGACGAGATCACGGCTCCGCTGGGTATGGACCGCACCCGGTTCAACCCGCCGGCCGCCTGGAAGCCGAAGATCGCCGCCACCGAGGACGCACGGCTGCCGTGGTCGGGGCTGGAGCGCGGGCTGGTCTGGGGCGAGGTGCACGACGAGAACGCGTACGGCTTCGGCGGCGTCGCGGGGCACGCCGGGGTGTTCTCGTGCGCGTGGGACCTGGCGGTGCTCGCGCGGACCCTGCTCAACGGCGGGGCGTACGGGCGCGCGAGGATCCTGTCCGAGGAGTCGGTCGAGCTGATGTTCACGGACTTCAACACCGCGTTCCCCGGCGACGAGCACGGGCTCGGCTTCGAGCTGTACCAGCACTGGTACATGGGTGCGATGGCCACGCCGCGGACGGCCGGGCACACCGGGTTCACGGGCACGAGCCTCGTACTCGACCCGACGACGGACTCGTTCCTCGTGGTACTCGGCAACTCCGTCCACCCGGTGCGCAGTTGGCGCTCGGGGAGCGCACCGCGGGTCGCCGCGGCGAACAACATGGCGCGCGCCACCGCGGTACGGCCCGCGCAGGGGCGCACGGCCTGGTTCTCCGGGATGGCGGGCGCGACGACGGCGACGCTGGCGCTGCCGGAGGTGAGGCCGGTGACGGCGGACGCCCGGCTGCTCTGCGGTCTGTGGTGGGACACGGAGCCGGGGGCCGACAAGGTCTTCCTGGAGGCGTCGTCCGACGACGGCACCAGCTGGCAGCCGGTGCCGTTCACGACGGTGCGGGCCGGCCGGAGCCCCGAGCCCCACCCGGAGGGGTACGCCACCGGCTGGTCCGGTCGCAGCTGGCACCGTCTGGAGGCGCCACTGGCCGCGTGGCGCAGCGGTCCGGTGCGGCTGCGGTGGCGGTACGCGACGGACCAGCTGTACGTGGGGCGGGGGGTGTACGTGGACGGGCTGCGGGTGGAGGACGGCGAGCGGGTGCTCTTCGACGAGCGGCGGGCGCCGGACGCGGACCTGATCGAGGCGCTGGGGTGGACGGTGTCGTCCGACTGAGCCGGGGCGGCCGGTCGTCCGCCGACTGAGCCCCACTGCCCGCCGTCGGGCGGTGGGGCGTGCCCCGTGGCCCGACGGCGGGAGCCGACCGGCCGCGGGCTGGGGCGCGCCCTGCCGGGGGGCGCCCGGCCGTGGGGGGCGCCCGGCCGCGGGGGGCGCCCGGCCGCGGGGAAGGGCTCCCGGCCCTACCGCCCCAGTGCCGCCATCGCCGCGTTGTGGCCCGGGATGCCGCTCACCCCGCCGCCGCGGACGGCGCCCGCGCCGCACAGGAGGACGTTGGGGTGGGCGGTTTCGACGCCCCACCGGCCCGTGGCGGCGTCCGCCGCGTACGGGAAGGCCAGGTCCCGGTGGAAGATGTGGCCGCCGGGGAGCCTGAGGTCCCGCTCCAGGTCCAGCGGCGTCTTCGCCTCGATGCAGGGCTGTCCGGCCTCGTCGACGGCGAGGCAGTCGGCGATCGGCTCGTCGAGGTGGGCGTCGAGCTCGGCGAGTGTGGCCTTGAGCAGGGCGTCGCGGGTGGCGTCGGGCGCGTCGGCGAACAGTCGCGCGGGGGTGTGGAGGCCGAAGAGGGTCAGGGTCTGGTAGCCCTGCGCGGCGAGTTCGGGCCCGAGGATCGAGGGATCGGTCAGGGAGTGGCAGTAGATCTCCGACGGGGGCGCCTCGGGGAGGCGGCCGGACGCGGCCTGCGCGTAGGCCGCGGCCAACTGCCCGTAGCCCTCGGCGATGTGGAAGGTGCCGGAGAAAGCCTGGCGGGGGTCGACCGCCCGGTCGCGCAGCCGCGGCAGCCGGCGCAGCAGCATGTTGACCTTGAGCTGGGCGCCCTCCGCGGGGACCGGGGGCGGCGCGTCGCCGAGGAGGGCGGCGAGCGCCTGCGGGGAGGCGTTGACGAGGACCTTGCGGGCGGCGACGGTGCCTTCGCCGTCGTCCGTGCGGAAGCGGACCTCGGCCGTGTCGCCGTCCGTCTCGATCCGGATCGCCTCGTGGCCGGTGGCGATCTCCGCGCCGGCGCCGCGTGCGGCCCCGGCGAGCGCGTCGGTCAGCGCGCCCATGCCGCCGACCGGCACGTCCCAGTCGCCGGTGCCGTTGCCGATGACGTGGTAGAGGAAGCAGCGGTTCTGCACCAGTGAGGGGTCGTGGGCGTCGGCGAAGGTGCCGATGAGCGCGTCGGTCAGGACGACCCCGCGGACCAGGTCGTGCGCGAAGGTCTCCTCGATGGCGGCCCCGATCGGCTCCTCGAAGAGCATCCGCCACGCGTCCTCGTCCCCGATGCGCTCGCGCAGTTCGTCCCGTGCGGGCAGCGGCTCGGTCAGCGTCGGGAAGACCCGCTCGGCGACCCGTCCGGTCATGGCGTAGAACGCCTGCCACGCCTCGTACTCGCGGTCGGATCCGGTCAGCGCCCGGAAGGAGTCCCGTGTGCCGTCGCCGCCGACCAGCAGCCCGGTGGGGCGGCCCTCGTGCACCACCGGGGTGTACGAGGACACGGTCCGCTTGCGCACGGAGAAGTCGAGCCCGAGATCGCGCACGATCTGCCGGGGCAGCAGGGACACCAGGTACGAGTAGCGGGAGAGGCGGGCGTCGACACCGGCGAACGGGCGGGTGGAGACGGCCGCTCCCCCGGTGTGCCCGAGGCACTCCAGGACGAGGACGGATCGCCCGGCGCGGGCGAGATAGGCGGCGGCGACCAGTCCGTTGTGGCCACCGCCCACTATGACGGCGTCGTACACGGCTCGGGAGAACGCTTCGGCTGCGGGCATGCCTCTTCGTAACACGTGATCCCCGCCCGGGCCAGAGGCAGGCTGGGCCGCAGGTCAGACTCCCGTTGTGGCCTTGATCGCACCGGAGTCGACCGCCGCGCGCAGGGCGGCGTGGTCCGCGGCCGTCCGGTCGGCGTAGGCGAGGGCGAAGTCGGCCATGGCCCGGTCGAACCGGTCGGAGCCGCCGAGGTAGGCGGCGATCGCGACCCGCTCCCCCGTCCGGGCGTGGGCGCGCGCGAGCGCCCGGCCGCACAGTCCGGCGTAGTCGCGCAGCACGGCCGGGGACATGTCGGAGATCTCCGCCGTCCCCTTCATGTCGCGCAGCTGCCGCCAGTAGAAATGGCGGCCCTGGGGCCCGGTGACCCAGCCGAGGAAGATGTCGCTGGCGGCCTGGAGCAGCCGCTGGCCCGCCACGACGCGCTGGCCCTGGTGGCGGTAGGCCGACCGCGGCAGATGGGGTTCGAGCACGGAGTGCTGGGCCTCCTTGATCTGGAGGAAGAGCGGGTCGTCGGTGTCCCTGCCGGTCAGCAGCGCCACGTAGCAGCGGGTGCCGACGCTTCCCACGCCGACGACCTTGCGGGCCGCCTCGGTGAACCGGAACCGGTCGAGCAGGACCCGCCGGTCCTCGGGCAGCGTGCTGCGGTAGGCGCCGAGGATCTTGTGCACCTCCGCGGCTTCCGGGAGGTCGAGCGCTTCCAGCAGCGGCGGGTCATGGACGATGCGGCGCTCCCCCTCGCCGGTCAGCTCGGTGAGTTTGGCCACGGCCTGCAGATTGGTGCGGCGGCGGGCCCTGGCCACCTGGGCCTCGAAGCGCTCGCGGCGCATTCTCCGCACTAGCGGGGCGATGTCGTCGGTGGTGATGCGCTCGTACCAGACGTCGAGTTCGCCGAGTCCGGCGAGGCGGGCCATCGTCGTCCGGTACGACTCGGCCGCCGCCTGGGCGGCGCGGCGGGCCTTCTCGTCCGGCTGCCCGTTGTCCCGGGCGGCCACGGCGACGCTGGCGGCGAGCCGTTGCACATCCCATTCGAACGGTCCCGGCAGGGTCTCGTCGAAGTCGTTGAGGTCGAACAGGAGCGTGCGCTCCGGGGAGGCGAAGACGCCGAAGTTCAGCAGATGGGCGTCGCCGCAGAGCTGGACGGTGAGGCCGGTGGCGGGCCGCGGGGCCAGGTCGGCGGCCATGACGGCGGGTGCGCCGCGCAGATACGCGAACGGCGACGCGGCCATGCGGCCGTAGCGGATGGGCACCAGCTCCGGCACCCGGGTCCTGGCCTGCTCCTCGAGGATGTCGAGCGGATCCGGCCGGTCCGCGCCGGGGATCCAGCTCCCGAGCGAGGAGCGGGGCACCTGTTTGCGTACGGAGCGGCCGCGCCGCACCTGTTCGGACAGGTCCGGTGTCATGGTGACAGTGTGCGGGCAGGCCGCGGCGCGCGACAGTCGAGCCGGGGCGGGGGTGCGGCGCCCGGGTGCGGCGCCGGTGCCGGGGTGCGGCGCCGGGGTGCGGCGCCGGGGTGCGGTGCCGGGGTGCGGCGCCGGGGTGCGGCGCCGGACCGTGGAGCGCCCGGGCGTGCGGCGCCAGGGGCCGGGACTCCGAGGGCATGCGGCGCCAGAGGCCAGGACTCCCGGGCGTGCGGCGCCAGAGGCCGGGACTCCGAGGGCATGCGGCGCCAGAGGCCAGGACTCCCGGGCGTGCGGCGCCAGAGGCCGGGACTCCCGGGAGTGCGGGATCAGCCGCCGTGGCCGCCGCGCTGCCGGCGCAGGGCCGCTACACGCCGGTAGAGCTCCACCGCCTCGCCTCCCCTGCCGAGCTGCTCCAGGCAGTGCGCCTCGTCGTTGCGGCTGGCGAGGGCGTCGGGGTGGTCGGCACCGAGCACCCGCTCGCGGGCCTCGGCCACCTGCCGGTAGACGGTGAGGGCGTCGCCCCAGCGGCCGAGCCAGCCGAGGCCGACGGCGACCTCGCGGCGGCTGACGAGGGTGTCGGGGTGGTCGGGCCCCAGCACCCGCTCCCGGACCGCGCAGACGTCCCGGGCCTCGGCAAGCGCCTCGTCCCAGCGGGCGAGCCGCCCGAGGTTGACGCCGAGGCCGTGGCGGGCGCGCAGCGTCTCGGGGTCGGCCGGACCGTGTGCGCGGGTGCGGTCGCCGACGAGCGCGCGGTAGAGCTCCAGGGCCTCGGCGCTGCGGCCGAGGCGACCGAGGCTGATGCCCACCTCGTAGCGGGCGGAGAGCGTGTCGGGGTGGTCGGGTCCGAGGACCTGGGCGCGGGCCGCCGCGATGTCGCGGTACAGCTGCAGCGCCTCCTGCCAGCGGCCCAGCCGGCCGAGGGCGTAGGCCACTTCGTAGCGGGTGACGAGGGTGTCCGGGTGCTCCGGCCCGAGCACCCGGGCGCGGGCGGCGGCGACCTCGGACGCCATCCGGTAGGAGTCCTCCAGGCGGCCGAGGCGGCTCAGGTTGAAGGCGAGGTTGTGCCGGCACCGCAGGGTGTCCGGGTGGTCGGGCCCCATGGTCCGCTCACGAGAGGCGAGGACCTCCGCGTACACCTGGTGGGCCTCGAAGTGGCGGCCCAGACCGCCCAGTACGTACGCCGTCTCCTGGCGCGCGGCCAGGGTCTCGGGGTGGTCGGGGCCCAGGGTGCGCTCGCGGCCCTCGGCGACGCGGCCGAACTCGCGCAGGGCGTCCGCAGTGCGTCCGGTCCTGCTGAGGGTGAAGCCGACCTCGTAGCGGCTGGCGAGGGTGTCGGGGTGGTCGGGCCCGAGCGCGTGATCGCGCTCGGCGGCGACCGCGCGGTGCACCTCGCCCGCCTCCTCCCAGCGGCCGAGCCGGCCGAGGCTGAGGCCCGCGTTGTGGCGGCTGGTGAGGACGGCGAGCAGCTCGGGCGGCGGGGCGGGGCGTTCGGGGCGGGGCAGCTGCACGGGGACCGGTGCACGCAGACCGACGCCGGTGGTCCACTCGCCGGTGAGGCCCGCCGTGTGGTCCGGCGGGGTGGGGCGGAGCAGGCCGGCGCCGGCGGCCTTGTGGCCGGTGGTCATGCCCCGCGTCCACGACGGCAGGCGGCGCTCGGACGGGTCATCGGGCCAGGACGCGCGCTCGGACCCCGACACGTGCCCGGACCCCGACACGTGTCCGGACTCCGGCCGGGGCTCCCGCTGGGGCTCCCGCTGGGCCGGGACGACCGCCGGGCGCTCGGTTCCGTCCGGGGACAGCCCGACGGACGTGGACCGCCCGGCGGCGGTGAACCGGCGGCGCAGGTCCCTGGCGTCGGCGGGCCGGCCTTCCGGCATCTTGGCGAGCAGGTCGAGAACGATCCGGTCGATGAAGCCGGGCAGTTCGGCGCGGTGCTTGCGCAGCGGCTCGGGCGGCGTGTCGCGGTGTCCGACGAGGACGGCCCAGGTGTCGTCCAGGTCGAACGGCGGGGCTCCGGTGGCGATCTCGTACAGCACGCAGCCCAGTGAGTAGAGGTCGCTGCGGTGGTCGACGCTGCCGCCGCTGATCTGCTCGGGCGACATGTAGTGCGGGGTGCCCATGGCGATGCCGGTGCCGGTGAGCCGTGAGGTGAAGCCGATGTCGTGGCCGAGGCGGGCGATGCCGAAGTCGCATATCTTCACCGTGCCGTCGGTGAGCCGCATGATGTTGGCCGGCTTCAGGTCCCGGTGGACGATGCCCTGTTCATGGGTGTAGGCGAGGGCGTCGGTGACCTGCTCGGCGATGTCGACGATGTCGGGCACGGCGAGCGGGTGCTGCTTGTTGTCCTCCAGGAGCTGGCTGAGATTGCGGCCCTCCAGCAGCTCCATGACCAGATAGAGCACGCCCTCGTGCTCGCCGAAGTCATGGACGACGGTGACCCCGCGGTGCTGGAGCGCGGCGGCGACCCGGGCCTCCCGGCGGAAGCGCTCGCGCAGGACCCCGGCGAAGGGCCGGTCGTGCTGCGGGCCCAGGGGTTTGAGGCACTTGACCGCGACACGCCGTCCCAGCGACTCGTCGCGGGCCCGCCACACCTCGCCCATTCCGCCGCGCCCGATCACATCGAGCAGCCGGTACCGGCCCTGGATCAGCCTGGTGTCCGCCATCTCGTGCTGTCGCCCCCGTCGGTCTGCTGCGCCCTCCCCGGCCCGCCGTCCAGTATGGCCGCCTGACTGCGGAGTTTGTACGGTGCGGGTCGGCTGCCCGGTCCGAGTCGCGCCATCGCCTTCAGAATGTGACCCGGCGGGAGCTGCCAGCGCAGCCGGGCGGGGATGCAGCGCAACGCCCTGCCGGTGACGCCGAGTTGGCGGGTGACCCGGTCGGGTGGGGGCGCGGGGCGGCCGTACAGCTCGTGGGCGTACGCGGGCAGCGCGTTGTACGCGAGCGCCGCCACGCGCCGCCAGAGCAGTTCGCGCGCCGGTACGAGCAGGGGGTGGATCGGCGGCCGGCGCAGGAAGTCGTCGACGGTGCGCGCGTCGTCCCCGGCGGCGAGCGCGGGCCGTACGGCGCTGAAGTAGGCGGCCAGTTCGGCGGTGGTGGCGGGCACGCGGGCCGGGTCGAGGCCGACGAGCCGCGCGCTCTCGCGGTGTTCGGCGACGTACCGGTCGGCCTGGGCGTCGCTGAGGGGGAAGCCGGAGCGGCGTGCGACGCTCAGGTACGAGTCGGTCTCGGCGCAGTGCACCCACAGGAGCAGCTCGGGGTCGTCGACGCCGAGCATCCGGTGGATCCTGCGGACGCGGGCGCCGGCGTGCTCGGCGGCGGCGCTGGTGCCGTAGGTGATGGTGCCGACGAAGTCCGCGGTGCGCATGAGGCGGCCCCAGGCGTCCTTGCGGAAGTCCGAGTTGATCATGACACCGCGGACGGCCCGCGGGTGCAGCGCCTGGAGATAGAGCGCGCGGACGCCGGCGACCCACATCACGGGGTCGCCGTGCATCTGCCAGGTGACCGATTCGGGACCGAAGAGCCCGGGGTCGCGGTCGGCGCTCATGGCTCGACGTTAACGCCGTACGCGCGGCATGCCGAGTCCGATCCAGGAGATGATCTCGCGCTGGATCTCGTTGTTGCCGCCCCCGAAGGTGAAGATCACGGCGGAGCGGTAGCCGCGCTCCAGTTCACCGTGGAGGACGGCGCCCGCCGAGCCCTCCTTGAGCGCGCCCGCGGCACCGACGATCTCCATCAGCCAGGCGTAGGCGTCGCGGCGCGCCTCGGAGCCGTACACCTTGACGGCGGAGGCGTCCTGCGGGGTGAGGGTGCCGGCCTCGACGGCGCCCACCATCTGCCAGTTGAGCAGCTTCATCGCGTCGAGCCTGGCGTGCGTGCGGGCGAGCCGGCCGCGGACCCAGCCGAGGTCGATGACGCGGCGCCCGTCGGCGAGCTTGGTGCCGGCAGCCCAGCGCTGGACGTCGTGGAGGGCGCGGATGGCCATGGTGCCGTGGGCGGCCAGGGTCACGCGCTCGTGGTTGAGCTGGTTGGTGATCAGCCGCCAGCCCTTGTTCTCCTCGCCGACGCGGCGGGCGGCGGGGACGCGGATGTTCTCGTAGTAGCTGGCGGTGGTGTCGTGGGAGGCGAGGGTGTTGATGACGGTGCACGAGTAGCCCGGGTCGGAGGTCGGGACGAGCAGCATGGTGATGCCCTTGTGCGGCGGGGCGTCCGGGTCGGTGCGGACGGCGAGCCACACCCAGTCGGCGGTGTCGCCGTTGGTGGTCCAGATCTTCTGCCCGTTGACCGTGTAGTGGCCGGTGGCCTCGTCGCCTTCGCGCACGGCGCGGGTCTTCAGCGCGGCGAGGTCGGTCCCGGCGTCGGGCTCGCTGTAGCCGATGGCGAAGTCGATCTCGCCGGAGAGGATCCGCGGCAGGAAGTGCGCCTTCTGCTCGTCGGTGCCGTACTGCATGATCGTCGGGCCCACGGTGTTCAGCGCCATCAGCGGCAGCGGTACGCCCGCCTGGGCCGCCTCGTCGAAGAAGATGAACTGCTCCATCGGGGTCAGCCCCCGGCCGCCGTACTCCTCGGGCCAGCCGACACCGAGCCAGCCGTCGGCCCCGAGACGGCGGATGGTCTCGCGGTAGAACCGCTTCTGGGCGGCGGGGTCTGCGTAGCGGGCGTACGCGTTGTCGGGGACGAGCCCGTCGAAGTACGCACGCAGCTCGGCGCGCAACTGCTGCTGCTCAGGCGTGTATTCGAGGTGCACGGCCCCTCCAGGCGTGGTCGTCGCTGCGGCGGCACAGACTAGAACGCGTTGCAGTAATCCGGAAGAGCCGTGCGCCGGGGATGCCGGTTCACCGTGCCGGTCGGTGCTCCCGCGTGGGACGAGGTCGCGGCCCGCCATCCGCCATGCCGAAGCGAAACGGGGAGGCTAACGCTTCTGCGGTAGTAGGTGTGACACCTCTATGCAGGTGAACTCGTCGCCGTCGTAGGTCGTCGTTTCCGTCTTGGGTTCTGAAGTGCGCGTCAGCGTTACGCCACCGAATATGATCACCTCCGCCTCTGAGGGCACCCGGCTGAGTCCGTAGATTTCAGCGTACAACCCGGTGGCCTCACCGTTACCGGGGAACGTGATCGTATCCAGGACAGGGGTTTTGAAAAGATACCCGGAATGCTCATAGGCGAACCTCTGAGCTATGTCGTACTTTCGAGAAGTGCTTGTAATCTTTGGTGTGGCATATTTCTTGCTGACGACCGTTGGAGAGAACGACACCTTCGGTTTATACGTTCCTCGATAGACTTGCGTACCGGCTGCGATGGCGGGAAATTTGATGCCCCCGAGCGCGGTGGCAGCGTCCGAGCACATTTTGAGCTGCTCGTCCAAGGGCCTCCAGTCGTATGCTTTGATTGCGGCGACCAGCTGTTTTCTGG
This sequence comes from Streptomyces sp. FIT100, assembly GCF_024584805.1. Lineage (NCBI taxonomy): Bacteria > Bacillati > Actinomycetota > Actinomycetes > Kitasatosporales > Streptomycetaceae > Streptomyces > Streptomyces sp. FIT100. The sequence goes on from NZ_CP075715.1 coordinate 79,558, forward strand.
ACTGCTTCGCCTGCTTCTTCGCCGCCTCTGTCGCCCCGTCCTTGTTGGCCTCTCTGGCATCGTCCAGCGCCTTCTCCCAGGTTGCGCCGAGTTGCTTGGGATCGGTGATGACGACCGGCAGATCGTTATGCTTGCTGGTTGGGGTCGCTCTGTTCAGATCTTTCTCTGCCGTCGCGATCGCGGTGTCTCGGATCGCTTTGGCTCTGCCCTTGGGTGCCACTTTGTCGGCTGCGTTCAACAACGTGAAACTACCCGATGAGTACACATAGACTCCGCATACAGTGGCCAGTGTCTCCCAGGGTTCGGTGGAAACGATGTCTTTGCCGGCCACACCAAGGGAATTCAGCCACTCCTTCATCCAATAGTATCGAGTAAGCCCGTTGGAGCCTTTGAAGCTGCCATTGAAAAATGCGCCTGCTTCTTTGATGGGAAGTTTACTTCTCACAGTCCCGTCGTCCGGGTGGCTTCCTGGAGTTGTCACGAGAGGCAGGTATTTCGCCATGGCGAGCACCAGTGACGCCTCATCGACGGTGAGCGCACTGAGAGGCGGTGACGGCAGGGGCTTCCTGTCCGCTGCGGCCTTGTCCCGACTTTCGGCCCACGTTGTCAACAGATCGGCCAGATCCTGTTTGGGGTGCGGAGTCGGGGATTTCGTGCCGAGCTTTTCGCTGAGCCCCTGGTAGGCTTCCTTGGCTCCCTTTTTCAGCAGCACGGTCAACTCGTCCAGTTGACTGTTGTCCCTACCGCTCGAAAGGAGCCTCTCCTTGCGTTTGCGGAGAACCAAGCTCTCGCAGCTCCAGGTGCCGGCATCCTTCGGATCGAGCATGGCGATATGGACAGCCTTGAGGATCTCGTACACGGAGTGGTCGCGAACCGGGAGCATCCAGGCCAGCAGCGCTTTGACGAAGTCTATGGCTGGGGTGTCGGGGACGTTGATCCAAGCGAAGGTGCAGAACATCCGTGCGGCCGTCCCGGAGAGGCCGGCAACAAGTGGATATCCCCTGCGGAGGCAATTGTTGACGTACCAGGGGCCTTTCGCCAGGCCCACACTCTTGAAGCCCTCGACCCAGGGAAGTGGATATTCAGGGCCGTACGCCGCCGCGTTGTCGAGATCCCAGGCCCGCACATTGTGAGGGGTGATCTTGGCGGGTTTGATGATCGTGTAATACTTGAGGAAGGTCTTCCCGTTTGGACCGTAGGAGTAGGCGTTCTGCACCTGGATCGCCTGCTCTCTTTGCAGCACATCACGCATCTCCAGATCGGTCAACTCGATGCCACGCTGGACTTCTTTGTAGCTAAGGCCATCGATCTCGGGTATCACAAGAACACTGTTCTGGAATTCCCTTTCCCCCTCGCTGAGCCCAATACCCGGTCCCAGCCTCAGGTAGTCGGACGGAAAGGTGTCGCTCCGGGCTCCATGGCCACCAAGCTGGCGACAGATCTGTGAACTCGCATATTCCAAATAATGAGATCCGTATTTTGCAAGGCTCCCCACCGCATATATGTCCTTTTCGAACCCGACCGAGAACACGTTACGCAGCTTGCCGAGCTTGGCGTTATTTTCCAGATAATTCGTGTAGGGCGCCAGATGCCGGTGGTTGAGTTTCAGTGTTCCCGCAAGTCGCCCGCATTCGGCCCTATCCCCCGTGAAGTAGATGCGCTGGATGGTACTCTTCAGGGAAATTTCCTCACCCCCAACGCTCGGGCGGAAATAGGCAGCGTTGAAGAGCGCGGTCATCATTTCCCTGAGAGTGGCCCTACTGTCCTTGCCTATGAGGTACGCGATTCCCTTCGAAGCATTTATCTGGCCCGCACTGTTGGCATTCTTCGGATCGGACAGGAAGAAGGCCTGGGCAGCTTTCTCCTCTCGCTCGGTACTCGACAGGTTTTTCTGTGTGTTCTCCAGGTCCCAAGTAAGAACCTCGTGCAGGCGCCGGATGGTTCGCCTCGCCGCTTCCTTCACGCTTTCCTGTTCGGCGAGTTCGGCTCCGAGGTTCATTTCCCAGGTCTTCGCCCGGATTTGCCACGGAGAGTCCGCGTTCTTCTTCTGCCAGGCCGAGTAGTAGGCCTCGTAATCAAAGGGAGGTTCGGGTGTGGGCGTGCTCATTGGAAACTCCAGACCATGCGACGGCGATTGGTGAGAGCAGAGCCTCGCGGGTTCAGGTCCGCGTAGACGGGTTCAGCGCCGCGTACGCGACGGTAGTTGTGGTGTCGCCGAGTTTGGCAATGAGATTGAGGGCGTGCCCTTGGTCGGTGTCGTACGTGAAGCCCGCTTGGGTGATGGCGAGTTCGGGGAGCAAGGGCAGTGCCGATGGCAGGGAAGGGATCAGGTCGGCGACGGTGAGGCCGCCGGCGTCGGTGCACCGGGCAGATATGCGGGTGTGTCGGGGGTCGGCGCCGGAGTCGAGCGTGAAGTAGAGGGGGGAACGCGATGGGTCCGCACGCGAGATGATGAGGTCCCCGTCCAGCGACCATCCATGGGCCTCTTTCATGAAGCGCATGGCGTAGGAGCTTTTCTGGTCGAGGATCGTGAGGTTTCCGGTGCAGTCGAGTTCCAGGGTGGTGCCGTCTGCGCTTCGTCCGGCGGTGAACTGGATGTGGTCGGGAAGGGCATCGAGGAGGTGCGTCAGGAAATGTGGCGGGCCCTGTGGCCTGAGCCACTCGCGAGCGGGATCAGCCTCAAGGACGCCCCGTATGGTCCAGTTCCCGTCCTCGTAGGCGGCAGCCACGGTGATGGTGTCCTTGCCGACCCTGGCGTCGGCTTCCAGGGCGACGGCCGTGCTCTGCGTCGAGTCGGCCTTGGACAGGGACAGGCTGATGCCGGTGAGGGTGAAGGCGGGGTCGGTGCGTATGGTGAGGTTCGCGGCCAGGTCCACATCAAGGCTGTAGGTCTTCCGACTCAGTGAGTAGGTGGCCTTCAGGTCGGCCAGGCAAACGGCGGAGTCCGAGGTGTGTGCCGCGAAGTCCTTGATGTCTTTCAACTCAGTGGCGTCGAAGTCCTTGAGGACCTCGGGGTCGAGAATCTCCAGGGTGAGGTCGCCCGGGGGAAACTGGGCGGTGGCGGCGAAGCAGGGTGGGGTCCGGTCGTCCGTCGGGGCTTTGCCGAGATGGCCGAGAGCCTCGGCTCCCGCGGAGTACTGCCATGTGCCGTCTGAGGCACGGCCCGCGAGGAACCACAGATCGAGGGTGTCCAGGGTCAGGCCGGGGATGAAAGAGACACTTGCATCCGGTACGCAGGAAATGCCCGCAGCCAACGCGGTGACCTTGCCGGCGGTGAGGTCGTAAACCACGGACATGCCCGTCAGGGACACCTTGGCGGGCAGGAGCTTCTCGGGGAGGGCGATACCCGACGCGAGGTTGAGACTTGTGTCCAGCTTCATGAAGGGCTGGTCGTGGATGTCCTTCACACCGTCGAGTTGAGGGGCCTCGCCGGTGCCGGGGTCAGTGGTGTCTGCGGTCAGAGCGATGACCTTTCGCTTGCCGTCGTCGGTGTAGTCGAAGGCGAAGTCCACGTCCGTGCCGTGGGGAGTGATGGTGCCGCCGAGCTCCCACGACGGTGTGCCGCCCTCGCCGCCGGCGCTCCGCTGGAAGAAGCAGGAGACCTCGCACTCGCGCTGGAAGAGGTTCAGGGTTCCGTCCACCCCGAGGTGGGTGGTGGCGAATCCGTCGCTCCAGGACACCGTCACCGCCCTGGGCTGCAGCCCATTGACCACATCCGGTATCGACGGCGGGGATACGCCCGTTGATACCGACCAGGCGGCCGCATCGGCCATACCGACGTTCGACGGAAGAGGCCCGAACGTGACAGCGGCGCGGGTGGGCTGCCCGGCGGAAGGGGGTAGGGGGAACCGCGTCTCCACGGTCCCTGTGGCGACGGCCGGTAGCGACCCGACGGCCGCGGCAGTGAACTCGTACCGTGCGATGTTGGCCTTGTCCACCAGGTCACAGTCCACGACCAGCCGCCGGACCTGGAACTCCGGACGCGCTGCGAGACTCCCCGCGACCGTCTCCGCGTACGGCACCGCCACACCGGGCATGCCCGGCTGGCCCTGCGCCGGGGTGAACACCAGCGAAATCCCACGAACACCTGCCTGCTCCACGGTGAACGTCACCGTCAGAGGACAGGCTTGTAACGCACCGGGAAGCGTGACAACGCCCGTGATCGTGTAGGGGGATGTGTCAAGATGCGCCACCGGCGTTTCGAGTTTGATGGTGGAACCATTGAGGATGTCCGCCACGTTGTCCTCTCCCTGCGCGACACCCAGCTGCTGAAGCGGCACGCAACCCGGATTCGACCGCACGAAGGACACAAGTTCACTGAACGGCATGAGCGAAGCAGAAGGCATCTGAACCTCACTGACAGAGACGAAGATGGTCCGGAACTGAAAAGGACGTCAGCCGTGCCAAGCCATGCCGAATCCCGGGGCGCTTGCCCGGAGCCTGCGCCGGCAGCAATGGATGACCGGTTCATCGATGAGCTTGCAGGCCCCAGCCCGGCCCGAAGGGCTACAGGCCCATGCCTGCGCCGGGGGCTCTCACCCAGGTAGGGCAGCGTGTCTCGCGATCTGGTTCGCGTGGTTGGACCGATGGGCTGCGCAATTGACGGGCCGTGGCCTACAAAGATCCCTGCGGGTGGCAATGCGGAGGCGGGTGCGGACTTCATGTGAAGTGGCGCGGCACCTCAGATGCTTCACCGATCGCGGCGCGTGCAGCCGATCACCCGGGGCGACGGGATATCGATGCACTCATCCCAGAAGGCATCGAAATCGAAGATTAGGCAAGAAGAGTGACAGAACTCACAAAACGTGTCAACTCACACCATCGTGGTCGAGGGCATGGGCCTGCGACGGCGTACGAACGGACCTGTAGGGCGGACGGCCCTGCTACGAGACCTCGACCTCAGGCCTGACGATCACCACCGCGCAGGTGGCGTGGAGCGCGCACTGCTGGCTCACCGAGCCGAGCAGCGTCCGGGCGAAGCCGCCGCGGCCGCGGCTGCCCACGACCAGGAGCTCCGCTCCCTCGGACGCGTCGAGGAGCACCTCGACGGGGTTGCCGCGGAGGAGATGCGTGCGGACCTGGGACGAGCCCGACTCGCCCAGCACCTTGCGGATCTCGTCGGTGAGGCCCTCCCTGGCGACCTCCGCGTCGAAGGTGGGGTCCACGACGGGTGCCGACCACCCGTGGGCCCCGGGCAGCTCGTACGCGCCGACGGCGTCCACCGTCGCGCCGATCAGTTGTGCGTGGTCGACCGCCCAGCGCAGCGCCGCGTGCGACGAGGGTGAACCGTCGACGCCCACCACGACGCGCGGAGCCGCATCCTGCTTGTCCATCCTGCTCGCCTTTCTCGCGCTTCCCCTTCCACCTTCCCGCCATCCGGGCCGGTCGGCGCGCGCGGAGTCCGCCATGCGGGGCAGCCCCACCGCCCCGCGCCGGGCGGGCGTCAGCGCTCCAGGTGGGCCTCGGCCACCGCCAGGGCCGTGGCCATGATGCTCAGCTGCGGGTTGACCTCGGGGCAGCCGGGCAGCACCGAGGCGTCCGCGATCAGCACGCCCTGCACGCCGCGGAGCCGGCCGGTGGCGTCGGCGGGGAAGCGTCCCGGGTCGGCGCCGGCCGCGACCGTGCCGGTGGGGTGGTAGGCGGAGAGGTGCAGCTGCCGCGGGCCCACGCGGGCGAGGACGGCGTCGAGCTCCGCGAGGGTGCGGGCGCGCGGGGCGGTGGGGATGCCGGTGAGCACCTCGTGCGCACCGGCGGCGAACAGCAGTTCGCCCATGGCGCGCACGGCACGCATCAGCCTGCCCGTGTCGCGGCGGTCCAGGTCGTAGCGGATCAGGGTGCGGTCGCGGCCGAGGACGCGGCCCGAGGGGCGGTCGGCGATCATCGCGCCGAGGGTGGCGAGCCGGTCGGCGCCCTCCAGTTCCCGCCGCAGTTCGCTGCCCAGGCCGGGCAGGACGAAGGAGCCCATGCCGGGTGGGGTCGCGGTGGCCTCGATGAGGACGCCGCCGTCGTGGTGCTCCTCGACTCCCACGCTCTGCAGCACGCCTTCCCAGGCGGTGACCGGCTCGGCGAAGCGTCCCGCGACGCTCGTGGCCGGGTGGACGCTCAGGTTCCGGCCGAGTCGCGGGTGTCCGCCGAGACCGGAGCGGCGCAGCAGGGGCGGTGACTGGAGGGCGCCCGCGGCGACGACGACGAGCGGTGCGAGGATTTCGAACTCGCCGCCGCCGTCCTCACGGCGTACGCGCACTCCGGCCGCGCGGGGGCCGCCGGGGCGGTCCGGGTCCACGAGGACGCGCCGCACCTGCGCCCCGGTGACGATCCGGGTTCCGGCGGCGCAGGCGTCGGGCAGCACGGACAGCTGCACGCTCTGCTTCGCGCCGGTCGGGCAGCCGACGACGCACTGGCAGGAGCCCTTGCAGCCGGGGGCGTTGCGGCGCAGTGGCGCTGCGCGCCAGCCGAGGCGTTCGGCTCCCGCGAGGGCGATGCGGCCGTTGCTGCCGATGACGTCCAGCGGCTGGGTGGCGACGCGCAGCGTGCGTTCCACCTCGTCGAGGTACGGTCCGAGGCGCTCGGCGAGTGCGAAGCCGAAGTCCTTCGCCCAGCCTTCCCTGACATGGTCCGGAGTGCGGTAGCAGGTGCCGGAGTTGACGACGGTCGTGCCGCCGACGGCACGGCCCGCCGGGAGCAGCAGGGGCGGGTTGCCGAGGGCGACGGTGGCCCCGCCGTCCCGGTACAGCTCCGCGAACCGGTCGAGCGGAGTGCGCCGGCCGAAGGACCGGGTGGAGTGGTGCTGTCCTTCCTCCAGGACGACGACGTCGAGTCCGGCGCGGGCCAGGGTCCGCGCGGCCATGGCGCCGCCCGCGCCGGAGCCTATGACCACGGCGTCCGCGGTGGACCGGGCGGGCCAGGCGCCGGCGGGCGTGCAGTCCAGCGGAGGGTCCTCGCGTGCCGGTGCGGCGGTGCGTACGCCCTGGTGGAGCATGCGTTCCGTACCGGCGGCCAGGAGGACGGGCACCTTGACCACGTCGAGCAGCGGGAGGAGTGCGGGGCGCGCCGCGAGGCCGGCGACCAGCGTCTCCCGTTCGGCCGCGCTCAGGGCGGCGAGTCCCCGGCCGGTCCTGGCCAGGGCGTAGGCGTCCAGGCCGCGCGCGGCGGCGCGTACGCCGGCGCGGGCGGGCAGCGGCATCGAGTCGAGGACCGTCTCCAGCCGCCCCGGTACGCGAGCGGGCCAGTCGGCTGCGGAACCGCCGCTGGAGTCGTCGTTGATGAGGGCGGCCACGAAGCCGGTGAGGCTGCGGGAACTCATCGGGTGCCCACCTCCGCGTGCGCCGTGCCGTCGAGGGTCCATGCGGACTCGGTGCGCCAGCCGCCGAACCACCACCGCTCGACCAGCACGTGCGCGTCGGCTCGTTCGCTGTTGCGGCACACGGCGCGGGCTCCGTCCGGGTCGGTGTAGTCGAGGGCGAGCGTGCGGTCGTCGGGCTGGGTGACCTCGACGCGGATCCGGCGCAGGCCGGCGCGCCCGGTCACGGTCCAGGTGGGCAGCCCGATGGCGGCGCGGAAACGCCCGATCCCGGCCCAGCCCACAGCGGTGCGCTCCGGCCGGCGCGGCCAGGTGCGGCCGGCCCGGCGCAGCCGCAGGAAGACCAGCGGCGGCAGCCGGCGCAGGCCCGGGCGCATGGAGACCGCGGCGACGATCTCCAGGACGTCTCCGCCGCCCAGGTCCGCGTGCAGCCAGGCCCAGCGGCGCGCGTTGCCGTGACCGTGGATCCGGGCGGAGGCACCGGGGGCGTCCCCGAGCGTCAGATGTGCGGCGTCGTACGAGAAGGTCCCGTCGTACGCGGCGGTCGCGGCGGGGAGGATCTGGGCGGCGGGCAGCAGCGGCCTGCGCCAGGACCAGCGGGGGAAGGTGAACAGCGGGGCGCCCGTGGCCCGTTCGGTGAGGTCCCAGCGCAGGGTGCCGGCGGCTCCGGTGAGCCGGCCGGGCCCGGCCGAGATCCCGTCCGCGGCGAATCCCCCCTCTCCGCCTGCCCACGTGGCGGGGCCGAAGCGGGCGTGGCGTACGGGTGCGTCCTTCGGGAAGACCGCGGCCCAGCCGTGCGCGTAGGGCTCGGATCCGTCGGCGGGCGCGGTGAGTTCGTGGTGGAGCCACAGCCCGGTGCCGGTCGCCGGGTCGGTGAGGGTGGTGTACCAGACCTCGATACGGCCCGGCTCGCCCTTCCAACGGGCCGCCGCCAGCGGCTCCGGGGCCTCGCGGCGCGGGAAGCGGAAGCTCGCCAGGAAGGGCAGCAGGCCGGTGGCCAGGGGGAAGCGGAGGGTTCCCGTCCCGACGCGGGCGCCGTCCTCGTGGAGGGTGTACGGCAGCACGGTCATCGACGCGACGGGCCTGCGCGGGGTGACGGACTTCCAGCCGTCGAGGGTGAGACGACGCCCGTCGGCGGTGAACGTGACGCGGTAGCGGATGCGCCGTCTGGCGAGCGGGGAGATCTCCAACTCGCCCTCGGCGTGCGGGTCGTCGGCCCAGCCGGCGATCCGGATCCGTCCGGTGGCGCGCGCCTCGGTCGTCCCGAGCGGGCGCAGGGCGCGGTCGGCCGAGACGCGCAGGTCGAGACGGACCCGGCGGGTGCGCTCCTCGCCGTCGAGCCGGACCGAACCGAGCATCGTCTCGCCGAAGGCCGTGCCCCTCGTGAACCGCGCTTCCCTCCCGCCCTTCGTGCCGCGCGCGCTCCTTTCACCGTGATCCGTACTCATGCGAGCCCTTCCCCAGTCCGTCCAGCATGATCCGCTCCGTGGCCGTCAGATACTCCTCGGCGGCCTGCCGCGCGCCGGACCCGTCGCCGGCCGCCACCGCGGCGACGACCGGCGCCAGCCGTGCGTACGCCGCCTCCGCGTCGGTGAACGGCCCGACGAGCGCCGCCCGCACCGGCAGATAGGCGTTGAAGAGGGTGTTGGTCAGCAGGACGTAGACGCGGTTGCCGGTCGCTCGGGCGAGCGCCCGGTGCACCTCGATGTCGGCGAGCTGCACGGCGTCCCCGCCCTCGGCGTCCCGCACGGCTTCCAGCAGGGCGCGCAGCTCCGCCCGTTGCGGCCCGCCGGCGCGGGCGGCGGCGCGCTCGGCGATCAATGCGCCGACGCTGCGCCGCACTTCGAAGATCTCACCGACCCAGTCCGGGCTGTGGCGCACGAGCATGGGCAGCAGGTCCGCCCCGCCGAGCCGGGCGTAGTCGCGCACCCGGGTGCCGACGCCGTGCCGGGTCTCCAGCAGCCCGGCCTGCACGAGGCGGCCGAAGGCGTGCTTGAGCGTGGTGCGGGTGACGCCGTAGCCGTCGGCGAGCAGACGCTCCGGCGGCAGAAGGCTGCCCGAGGGGTGCCGCCCGGTGAGGATGTCCTCCCGCAGCCGGTTCTCCAGGACGTCGACGATGGTTTCGCGCGGCAGTGCTTCCACGCCATCCCTCCCCAGTGGCTCAGTGGATGAGCCACTCAACCAACGCATGCCGGTGAAGTCAATGGCCCGCACGCGATGCCGGCGCGACGGTGGTGCCGCGTCCGCTGCTGGGCCGGGTCAAGGCGCTGAGCACCTCGCTGGCCTGGGCCGGTATCCCGCTGGGCGGGCTGATCGCCGGAGTGGCGGTGGCCTCCTTCGGGCTCACGCCGGTCCTGCTGGCGGGCGCGGCGGCGTACTTCCTCGCCACGAACCTCGGCGGGCTGCGGCCGGAGTGGCGGCAGATGGACCGCCGGCGGCGCCTAGAGCGCCTGACCTCGGCCACCCGATAGGTGCGCGATACATCCGGACGCGTGTGCCGGGAATCCGGCATATGGTTCAAAGGTGCCGGTCTCGTGACCTGCAGGCCTTAGGGAGTGTCTTCAAAGTGGCGTCGTCCGCCCGGAGGGCGGGCCCGGCGGCGTCTGGTGCGTGCGATCGCAAGGCGGAGGAGGGAGTCCATGCGGAGCATAGGCGACCGACGACAACGCAGCGAGCGTGGGTGCCAGACGCCGCCGGGCAGACGGGACTTTGAAGACACGACCTAGGAGCCGCTGATGCCCGACCTCATCGTCATCGGCCACGACGACAGCCTCTTGGCCGCGCATCACGCCTTCGACGCCGTTCAGGCCCCCGGCCGACCCGGCGGTCGCCGTCCGCGCGTCCCCCTCCCCGGCACCGGCGCCCGATAGGGCCTGCTCCACCCGGCACTCGGCACTCAGCATCCCCGCACGGTCGGAAAGGGTTCCGATGTACCCCTCTCTCACCTCCGATGTCCTTGCCCAGTTGCGCCGGCAGCGCCGCTATCCGGCGGTGTCGGTGCTGATGCCCACGCACCGACGCGATCCGGACAAGGCGCAGGATCCCGTCCGGCTGCGCAATCTGATGACCGAGGCGAAGGAGCGGCTCGAAGCCGATCCGGCCGTCACGCGGGACACCCGGATCGACGTCACCCAGCAGCTCGATCTGGCGCTGGGCGAGATCGACCTGGTGCACGCCGAGGACGGGCTGGTCATCTTCGCCGCGCCGGGAGAGCACGAGGTGTGGATGGTGGGCCGGAGCGTGCCCGAGCGCGTCGTGCTCTCGGACACGTACCTGACCCGGAACCTCGTGTCGGCGCAGGCCGTCGAGCGGCCCGTCTGGGTGCTGGCCGTGTCGGCCGACCGCGTCAGCCTGTGGAGCGGCGCGGCGGACCGCGCCACCGAGTCGGAGACCGGAGGCTTCCCGCTGACCCGGACCAACGAGAACTTCGACGCCGAGCGCCGGGAGCAGATCGGCGATGTGCCCAGCACCTTCACCGACGAGGCGACCCGCCAGTTCCTGAAGGGGGCGGACGCGGCGATGGGCGCCGTGCTGAAGTCCGACCCCCGGCCGCTGTACGTCGCCGGGGAGGCGGCCGCCCTGTCGCTCCTCGACGACGTCGGGACCGTGTCCAGGGGCGCCACCGGGCGGCTGACGCACGGCGGGCTGGCGTCGGGACCCGGCGACGCCGTGTGGCAGGCGGTCAGGCCGGTCCTCCAGGAGCGTGCGAAGCAGGAGGTCTCCGGGGTGCTCGACGACCTGGACCGGGCCCGCGGCCGGCGGGCGTTCGCCGCCGGTCTCGACGAGATCCACCAGAACGTGGAGTCGGGCCGGGTGGCGCTGCTCGCCGTGGAGGAGAACTACCGGGAGACGGTGCGCGAGTCCGGCGGACACCTCGTGCCGGCGGAGCCCGGGGACCTGGACGCCGTGACCGACATCGTCGACGAGATCGTCGAGCGGTCGCTGGACACGGGTGCCCAGGTGCGGTTCGTGCCCGACGGCACGCTCGCCGAGGTGGGCGGTATCGCGAGCGCCCTGCGCTACTGAGCTCTCTGCGCCACCGCGCGCCCCGGGCCACCGCGTTCCCCTGGCCGACGAGTTCGGCTCGGCCACCGGGCGCGCCGCGGGGCCGAGCCGGAGCAACGGAGCAACCGTCCCGGCCGAGCGGCCCCTTGGCCGCCCAGGGCCGCCGGCGTCCGGCTCCCGAAGTGGTCCGGAGTGATCCGTAGTGACCCCTTCTTGGCGAATGCCGTGCAGAGTGTGGGTAGCTAGTCTCGTCAGGAGGTAGTCATGAGGATGCTCATCAATGTCCCCGAGACGGTCGTCGCGGACGGCCTGCGGGGGCTGGCCGCCGCCCACCCCGAGCTGAGGGTCGACGTCGAGAACCGGGTCGTCGTACGGGGCGACGCGCCCGTGGCCGGCAAGGTGGCGCTGGTGTCCGGCGGCGGGTCCGGGCACGAGCCGCTGCACGGGGGGTTCGTGGGGCCGGGAATGCTCTCGGCCGCCTGCCCCGGGGAGGTCTTCACCTCCCCCGTTCCCGACCAGATGGCGCGGGCCGCGGCCGCCGTGGACAGCGGCGCCGGGGTGCTCTTCGTCGTCAAGAACTACACCGGTGACGTCCTCAACTTCGACATGGCCGCCGAGCTGGCCGAGGACGAGGGCGTCCAGGTCGGCAAGGTGCTGGTGAACGACGACGTGGCGGTCGTGGACAGCCTGTACACGGCGGGTCGGCGCGGCACCGGGGCGACGCTGTTCGTCGAGAAGATCGCGGGTGCGGCGGCCGAGGAGGGCGCGCCGCTGGAGCGGGTCGAGGCCATCGGGCGTGAGGTGAACGCACGGTCGCGGAGCTTCGGCGTCGCCCTCAGCGCGGTGACGACGCCCGCCAAGGGCAGCCCGACCTTCGATCTGCCCTCCGGGGAGCTGGAGCTGGGCATCGGCATCCACGGTGAGCCGGGCCGGGAGCGGCGGGCCATGATGACGTCGCGGGAGATCGCGGACTTCGCCGTGGACGCGGTGCTGGAGGACCTCAAGCCGTCGACCCCCGTCCTGGTGCTCGTCAACGGGATGGGCGCGACGCCGCTGCTGGAGCTGTACGGCTTCAACGCGGAGGTGCACCGGGTGCTCGGCGAGCGGGGCGTTCCGGTGGCCCGCACACTCGTCGGCAACTACGTCACCTCGCTCGACATGGCCGGCTGTTCGGTGTCGGTGTGCGCGATGGACGAGGAGCTGCTGCGGCTGTGGGACGCGCCGGTGCAGACGCCCGCGCTGCGCTGGGGGCGCTGATTCCATGGGGCAGGGTGAAGGAGGTCCTGTGCTGGACACCGGGTTCTTCCGCAGGTGGATGTCGGCCACCGCCGCGGCCGTGGACCGCGAGGCGGGCCGGCTGACCGAGCTCGACTCGGCGATCGGCGACGCGGATCACGGCACCAACATGCAGCGCGGCTTCGCCGCGGTGACGGCCGTGCTGGAGAAGGAGGCGCCGGAAACGCCGGGGGCCGTACTGGCCCTGTCCGGGCGGCACTTGATCTCGACGGTCGGAGGGGCTTCCGGGCCGCTGTACGGGACGCTGCTGCGGCGCACGGGCAAGGCGCTGGGCGACGCGCCGGAGGTGTCGCGGGAGCAGCTCGCGGACGCGCTGCGGGCGGGGGTCGCGGCGGTGGCGCAGCTGGGCGGGGCTCGGCCCGGGGACAAGACGATGCTCGATGCCCTGGAGCCGGCCGCGGCGGCGCTGGGCGAGTCGTTCGCGGCCGCCCGGGAGGCCGCCGATGAGGGCGCGGCCGCGACCGTGCCGATGCTGGCGCGCAAGGGCCGGGCGAGCTATCTGGGCGAGCGCAGCATCGGGCACCAGGACCCGGGGGCGACGTCGTCGGCGCTGCTGATCGCGGCCCTTGAGGAGGCGGGACGATGAGTACGGGCGAGCCGGTCGGCATCGTCCTGGTCTCGCACAGCGCGCAGGTCGCGGCGTCCGTCGTGGAGCTCGCCCGGGGGCTGGCGGGCGGTGCCGAGGGCGTCCCCGTGGCGCCCGCGGGCGGCACCGATGACGGCCGGCTGGGCACCAGCCCGGAGCTGGTCGCGCGGGCGGCGTACGACGTCGACCGGGGCGCCGGTGTGGCCGTACTGGCCGATCTCGGCAGTGCGGTGCTGACGGTGAAGGCGCTGCTGGCCGAGGGCGACGAGCTGCCGGACGGGACCCGGCTCGTGGACGCGCCGTTCGTCGAGGGCGCGGTCGCCGCGGTGGTCACGGCGGCGGCGGGCGCCGATCTGGACGCGGTGGAGGCGGCGGCCAAGGAGGCGTACACGTATCACAAGGTGTGACCTGTCTGTCCGTGGCCCGGGAGCGGGGTCGCGGGCCTCGGCGGCGTAGCGCATCTCACGTCGGAGTCGTTGTGCAACTTGTTGCACAACGGTTCCGCGGGGGTCTACAAAAGGGGTCGACACACAGTGCGCGAGGAGGCGCCCCGATGACCCCGACCCCGTATCCGCATCTGCTGAGCCCGCTCGACCTCGGGTTCACCACACTCCCCAACCGGGTGCTGATGGGCTCCATGCACATCGGCCTGGAGGAGGCGGAGAACGGCTTCGAGCGGATGGCCGCCTTCTACGCGGCCCGTGCGCGCGGCGGCGTCGGCCTGATCGTGACCGGCGGCATCGCCCCGAACGAGGCCGGACGTCCCTACGACGGCGGCGCCAAGCTCACCACCGAGGCGGAGGCGGCGCAGCACCGGGCGGTGACCGACGCGGTGCACGCCGAGGGCGGCCGGATCGCCCTGCAGATCCTGCACTTCGGCCGTTACGCGTACCATCCGCAGCTCGTCGCGCCCAGCGCGCTCCAGGCCCCGATCAGTCCGTTCCAGCCCCACGCCCTGACCGACTCCGAGGTCGAGCAGACGGTCGACGACTATGTGCGCACGGCGGAGCTGGCGAAGTCCGCCGGGTACGACGGCGTCGAGATCATGGGCTCCGAGGGCTATCTCATCAACGAGTTCATCGCGAGGGCCACCAACCGGCGGGGTGACCGCTGGGGCGGCTCGTACGCGAACCGGACCCGCTTCCCTCGTGAGATCGTGCGCCGCACCCGTGAGCGCGTCGGCGAGGACTTCATCATCATCTACCGGCTCTCGATGCTGGACCTGGTGCCGGGCGGCTCGTCGCTCGACGAGGTCGTGGCGCTCGCCAAGGAGATCGAGACGGCCGGTGCGACGATCATCAACACCGGCATCGGCTGGCACGAGGCCCGTATCCCGACCATCGCGACCTCCGTGCCGCGAGGCGCCTACACCTGGGTCACGCAGAAGCTGATGGGTTCGGTGTCGGTGCCGCTCGTCACCAGCAACCGCATCAACACGCCCGAGGTGGCCGAGCGGCTGCTCGCAGAGGGGCGCGCCGACATGGTGTCGATGGCACGGCCGTTCCTGGCCGACCCCGATTTCGTGGCCAAGGCGCGCGAGGGGCGCGCCGAGACCATCAACCCCTGCATCGGCTGCAACCAGGCGTGCCTCGACCACACCTTCAGCGGGAAGATCACCTCCTGCCTGGTCAATCCGCGCGCCTGCCACGAGACCGAGCTGGTCCTGTCCCCCACCCGGCTGCGCAAGCGCCTCGCCGTCGTCGGGGCCGGTCCCGCGGGTCTCGCCTTCGCGGTGTCCGCGGCCGAACGCGGGCACGAGGTGACCCTCTTCGACGCCGCGGACGAGATCGGCGGACAGCTCAACGTCGCCAAGCGGGTGCCGGGCAAGGAGGAGTTCGAGGAGACGCTGCGGTACTTCCGTACGCAGCTGGAGTTGCGCGGCGTGGACGTGAAGCTCGGCACCTGGGTCACCCCGGCACAGCTCGGCGGATACGACGAGATCGTCGTCGCCACCGGAGTCATCCCCCGCACCCCGGGCATCGAGGGTGTCGGCCACCCGAGCGTCGTCAGCTACCTCGACGTGCTGCGCGACGGCGCCGAGGTCGGCGAGCGCGTCGCCGTCGTCGGCGCGGGCGGGATCGGCTTCGACGTGGCGGAGTTCCTCACCGACGGCGGCGAGCGGGCGAGCCTGGACCCGGAGACCTACTTCCGGCAGTGGGGCGTGGACACCGGCTACGCGGAGCCCGGCGGGCTGCGCACCCCGCAGCGCCCGAGGCCGCCGCGCACGGTGCACCTGCTCCAGCGCAAGACGACGAAGGTCGGCGCGGGCCTCGGCAGGACGACGGGCTGGATCCACCGCACGGAGCTCAAGCACCGGGGCGTCACGATGGTCGCGGGCGCCACGTACGACCGGATCGACGACGACGGTCTGCACATCACCGTCGACGGCGAGCGCTCGACGCTCGCCGTGGACACGGTCGTGCTGTGCACGGGGCAGGAGCCGCGGCGGGAGCTGTACGAGGAGCTGAAGGCGGCGGGTCACACCGTCCATCTCATCGGCGGCGCGGACGTGGCGGCCGAGCTGGACGCCAAGCGCGCCATCGACCAGGGCACCCGGCTGGCGGCGGCGGTCTAGGGAGTGTCCGGCGCATCCCGACCGGCGCGCGACGCCCGGTGCGACGCCCGGCACGCGGGCCCGGCAGGATCCGAACCGCCGCGGCCCCGGGGCCGCGGCGGCGTCCCTAGGATGCGGACATGTCCCTGCCGCACGCGATCCTGACCGCCCTGCTCGAGAAGCCGTCGTCCGGTCTGGAGCTGACCCGCCGCTTCGACCGGTCGATCGGCTACTTCTGGTCCGCCACGCACCAGCAGATCTACCGCGAGCTGGGCAGGCTGGAGGAGGCGGGGTTCATCCGCGCGCTGCCGTCGCCGGGGCCCACGCGCGGACAGAAGAAGGAGTACGAGGTGCTGCCGGCCGGGCGGACGGAGCTGACCGCGTGGGTGGGCAGTGCCGAGGAACCGAAGCCGATCAGGGACGCGCTGCTGCTGCGGCTGCGGGCGGCCGCGGTGGTGGGGACGGAGGGCCTTGAGGCGGAGCTGCGGCGCCATCTCGCCCTGCACGAGGGGCAGCTGGCCGAGTACGAGGCGATCGAGAAGCGGCACTTCCCGCCGGAGCGGGACACGGCGGAGGACCGCCTGCGCCATGTCGTCCTGCGCGGCGGGATCGATCTGGAGCGGTTCTGGATCGAGTGGCTCACCCATGCGCTGGCGGAGCTGGCCCGCCCGCCGGCCGGCCCCTAGGGAGTGTCTTCACAGTGGCGTCGTCCGCCCGGAGGGCGGGGCCTGGCGGTGTCTGGTGCGTGCGATCGCGAGGCGGAGGAGGGAGTCCATGCGGTGGGGGCACCTCCCGTGCCCGATGGGCTACGGGGGACATAGACGACCGACGACAACGCAGCGAGGGTGCGTGCCAGGCGTCGCCGGGCAGACGGGACTTTGAAGACACGACCTAGCGGGCGTCGACGGACGGTCGGGGAAGGGTCCGTACGAACCGCAGGCCCGGGCGGCCGTCCACCAGGAGCTCGCCGTCGCGGGTGAACCCCGAACGGGCCAGGACCGAGCGTGAACCGGCGTTGTCGAGCGTCGTGACGGCCCGCAGCGCGGTCAGGCCGTATTCCTCCGCGGCCAGTGCGCACACCTGGCCGACGGCTGCCGTGGCCAGGCCCCGGCCTGCGGCGTGCTCGGCTATGCGGTACCCGAGCTCGGCGGCGCCGTCCGCCACGTCGACCAGGTTGACGCGTCCGAGCACCTCACCGTCGCCGCCGACCAGCAGGTGGAAGTGGCAGAGCCCGGTGGCCTGTTCGGCGAGGAGCGCACCGTGCCGTTCGTCGAAACGGGCGAAGTAGTCGTCACCGCGGTCGGGCACGGACGCGGCGAAGTAGGCCCGGTTCTCCCGCTCGAAGGCGAGCAGTGCGGGTGCGTGATCGGCGCGCAGGCGCTGGAGTACGGGCATGAGGGGAACCTTACGCAGCCCCGGGGGTGGGGATACTGATCGTTCCTGGATCTCATTCCCGGATCGACTCGCTGACCACGAGGGGCGGACATGGTGAACCATGAGCAGGACACGGGCAGTTGGCGACGGAGCCACGGGACGAACGGGGCGAACGGGCGCCATGCCGTCGTCATCGGGGGAAGTCTCGCGGGGCTGTTGGCGGCGCACGTGCTGGCCGGGCACGCGGACAGGGTGACCGTCGTGGAGCGCGACCGCCTCCCCGATGGCCCGCAGCCACGTGCGGGCGTCCCGCAGGGCCGGCACGCGCATGTGCTCCTTGAGGGCGGCCAGCTGGCCCTGGACTCCCTGTTGCCGGGGTTCATGGCGGAGCTGCGGGCGGCTGGCGCGCCCCGGGTGGGCATGCCGGCGGACATGGTGTCGTGGAGCGACGGCACCTGGTTCCGGCGCACCGCGCCGACCACGCACATCTACACCGGCTCCCGCGCCCAGATCGAGCATCTGGTGCGCGAGCGGGTGCTGGCCAACCCCGTGATCACGGTGGTGGGACCGGCGGAGGCCGTCGGGCTGGTGGGTGACGCCTCCCGGGTCCGGGGCGTACTGCTGCGCGAGCGCGGCGGGGACGCGGGGAACGGCGGAGCGGGCCGTGAACCGCGTACGCTCCTCGCCGATGTGGTCGTGGACGCGTCGGGGCGCGGCTCGCGTGCCCCGCAGTGGCTCGGCGCGATCGGCGCGGAGGCCCCGGAGGAGGAGACCATCGACACCGGTCTCGCCTACGCCTCGCGCATCTACCGCAACAGGAGCGCGAACCTGGGCACGGAATCCCTCGCGTACTGGGTCTATCCCAACGCCTCGCAGGTGCACGGCGGCGGGGTGCTGCCCCTGGAGGACGGCACCCATCTGGCCATCTTCTCCGGTCTGCGGGGCTGCGAACCGCCCACGGACGAGGAAGGGTTCACCGCCTTCGCCGCCCGCTTCCCGCACCCCTTCGTGCACGAGTGGCTGCTGGAGGCGGAGCCGCAGACGCCGCCGTTCGGCTTTCGCTCCACGGCGAACGTCCGCCGCCGCTACGACCGTTCGGGCCGCCGCCCGGCCGGATTCCTCGCCACCGGCGACGCGCTGTGCACGTTCAACCCGGTCTACGGCCAGGGCATGGCGGTGGCGGCGCAGTGCGCGGTGGCGCTGCGCGACACGCTGGACGATCCGCGCCGTACACCGACGACACGCCGGGTCCAGCAGGCGCTCTTCGCGGCGTCGCGGCAGGCGTGGGACATCTCGGCGGGCGCGGACCGGAGCATGCCGGGGGCGGTGGGCAGCGGGCTCGCCACGCGGGCCGTGGAGCGCCCCGTCGGCTGGTATCTGAAGCGGGTACAGCAGCGGTACCCCGGTGACCCGGACGTCGTGGGTCCCGCCTTCCGCTCCGTGCTGACGCTCAGCGCGCCCGTCACCACGCTGTTCTCGCCGAGGGTGGCCCGCGCGGTGCTGTTCGGACCGGTCGGCGCCACGCCCGCCGGGCCCCCGATGAGGCGGGACGCGGCGGGCGGCGGCGTATAGCCGCGCGGGGCGCGGGCGGGCAGGGCGGCGCGGGTCAGGCAGGGTCCTGCCGCGCCGCCTCCAGCGCGTCGGCCACCTGGTGGAAGAACCGGGCGTGGGCACCCGCGCTGCACGGCGCCTCCGGGTTCCACGGCACGATGCGGGCGCCCCAAGCGGCGGACCGCCAGGCCGCGTTGGAGCGCAGGGCGTCGAGGGGGTGCGCGTTGGCGCGTACGTCCACGAGCAGCACCTGCGGGGCGATGTCGCCGATGTCGGACCAGTCCGCAGCGAACCAGTTGGTGCTGGGCCCGCCCTGCGGGTCGACGAGGTCGAGGCCGAAGCCGGCGAGCTCCCGCAGATCCGGCCAGGAGTACGGCTTCGCGAGGTAGGCGCCGTCCGCCGACGCCGGCGACAGCGCGAGCACCGTGGGCCGCGACTCGGGAGAGCCCACGGCCGCCTGGTCGCGCAGCCGGGCCTCGGCGCGGGCGAGCGGGCCCTCCATGGCGACCTCCCCCGCCGCCCCGAGAGCGCGGGCGAGGTCCGCGAACCGGGCGCGTACGGCGGCGAGTGACTGCCCCTGCCCGACGTCGAGCACCACCAGCGGGACCCGCTCCTCGACGTGCTTGGCCGCCTCGGGATCGAGGCCGTAGACCTGTCCTCCGCCGTAGGTGACGGCGACGACGAGATCGGGGGCGCCGCGGAGCAGCGCCTCGGCGTCGAGCGCGGTGCCGGAGCCGAGGTACACGATGCCGTCGAGCGGCAGTCCGCCGGCCTTGACGGGGTCCGGTCCCGCGCCGTCGTGGTTCGAGCCGAAGACCGCCGTCGGGCGTATGCCGTGGTCCCAGAGGGTCGCGCCGGCCTGTATGTAGGTGACGGCCCTGGCGGGCCGCCGCTGCGCGGTCGCCAGGTGCCCGCGGTCGTCGAGGAACTCCCAGTCCGTCTGCCGCTCCATGATCAGTGCGCTCCTGCCCGTCGCCTGCCGGTGCATGCGAGGGGTTTCCTGCCCACGGACGGGTCGGCTCGAACGGCAGGCCGGGGGGCGGGTGCAGCCGGCGGGTGTCAGCCGGCGGGCGCCGACTCGGGCTCCGTGCCCCGCCAGACGGTGGTGGTGTTGCAGAACTCCTTGATGCCGTGGCCGGACAGCTCGCGTCCGTACCCGGAGCGCTTCACGCCGCCGAACGGCATCGCCGGGTGGGACGCCGTCATCCCGTTGACGAACACCCCGCCCGCCTCCAGATCGCGGACGAAGCGGGCCACTTCGCTCTCGTCGCGGGTCCAGACGTTCGAACTCAGCCCGAAGGGCGAGTCGTTGGCGACCTGCACCGCCTCGTCGAGGTCCGCCACCCGGTAGACGGTCGCCACCGGCCCGAAGGTCTCCTCGCGGTGGATCCGCATCTCGGGCGTGATCCCGGTGAGGACGGTCGGGAGGTAGAACCAGCCCTGCGGGTGGTCCCCCGGCCGGCCCCCTCCGCACAGCGCATGCGCACCGAGGCGTACGGCGTCGTCGACGAGCTCCTCCAGATCCTCGCGACCCCGCTCGCTGGCGAGGGGGCCGACCTCGGTGGACTCGTCGAGCGGGTCGCCCACGGTGAGCGCCTCCATCCGCGCGGAGAACCGCTCGGTGAAGCTGTCGTAGACGTCCTCGTGGACGATGAAGCGCTTGGCCGCGATGCAGGACTGGCCGTTGTTCTGGACGCGCGCGGTGACCGCGGTCCGCGCGGCCTTGTCGACGTCGGCCGAGGGCATCACCACGTAGGGGTCGCTGCCGCCGAGCTCCAGAACGGTCTTCTTCACCTCGTCGCCGGCGACGGACGCCACGGACCGTCCGGCGGGCTCGCTGCCGGTGAGGGTCGCGGCGGCGACACGCGGATCGCGCAGGACGCCCTCGACCGCGCCGGCACCGATGAGCAGGGTCTGGAAGCAGCCTTCGGGATAGCCCGCGCGGTGGAAGAGGTCGCCCAGGTAGAGGGCGGTCTGCGGGACGTTCGACGCGTGCTTGAGCAGCCCGGTGTTGCCCGCCATGAGCGCGGGCGCGGCGAACCGGACGACCTGCCAGAGGGGGAAGTTCCACGGCATGACGGCCAGGACGACGCCGAGCGGCCGGTAGTGGACGTGCGCCCGGGCGGCGCCCGAGTCCTTGGCCTCGGCGTCCGCGACGGGCTCGTCGGCGAGGAGTTCCTCGGCGCGGTCGGCGTACCAGCGCATCGCCTTGACGCACTTCGCGGCCTCGGCCCGCGCGGCCGTGACCGGCTTGCCCATCTCGGTGGTCATCGTCCGCGCGATGTCCTCCTGGTCCTTCTCCAGGAGCAGGGCGGCCTTCTTGAGCAGCAGCGCTCGCTCGCCGAAACCGGTGGTGCGGTACTGCCGGAACGCCTCGTGGGCGGCGGCCAGGCGGCTCTCGATCGCCTCGGGCCCGAGTGGTTCGAAGGTCTTGAGCGTCTCGCCGGTAGCGGGGTTCACCGTGGCGATGGGCATGGCTGTGTCCTCCTTGGACTCCCACCTACGACCCTGCCGCGCCGCCCGCGCCGATGCAACGCGGCGACACCGCGGCCACCGCTCCCGGCCACCGCTCCCTGCCGCAGCCCGCGGATCCCGGCCGCGGCCCCGGCCCCGGCCCTGCCCGGCCTGCGGCCCTTGGTCCGAACGGGCGCGGGCCCGGACGCCGACGTACGCTCGTCAGGTACCGACCGCACGCCACGGAACGCCGGGGACCGCCGGGCAGCACCAGGGAGGCGAGCGGCGTGAGCGGACATCGCTTCACCGCACACACGCCGGTGTCCGCGTGTGCGGCGGCCCTGGTCGTCGCGGTGCTGGTCATGGCGGGCGGCTCGCCGGCGTACGCGGGCGACGACATCGACTCCCTCAGCGCCCAGCAGATCTCCGAGCGGGCCAAGGAGGCCCTGCGCGGCGCCACCTCGGTGCACTTCGTCACCGAGGGCAGTCTGAACCCCGCGGGCACGACCAGCGAACTCGATCTCCGGCTGGACCGCGACGGCAACTGCGCCGGCACGGTCAGCACCGGCGCGAAGGGCTCCGTCGAGATCGTCAAGCGCGGTACGACGGTGTGGATGAAGCCGGACGAGACCTTCTGGAAGAGCCAGGTGCCGGGCACCGGGGAGCGCGCCGCGGAGCTCTTCAAGGACCGCTATCTGCGCGGGTCCACGGACGACCCCGTGCTCAGCAGCATGGCCGAGGTGTGTGATCTGGAGCGGCTGGTGAAGTCGGTCACCGGCTCCCCCGACCTGCGGCTCCCGCTCACCAAGGGCGAGAAGACCGAGGTCGACGGCGTCGAGGTGATCCCGGTGATCGCGAAGCAGGCGGGCAAGACGGTGACGATGTACGTGGCCGCCGAGGGCACGCCCTATCCGGTGCGCCTGGACGCGGTCCAGGCCGGTGAGGGCGAGGCGAGCATCGCCCTGTCGGACTACGGCGAGCCCGTTCCCTCCGCCACTCCCCCGGCGGACAGGTCGATCGACATTTCCACGCTGATGGAGCGGGGGAACTGAAGCAAACCCCCTCCAACCGCCGTGCGCCCCGATGGCGGTGGCCCGCACCGGACAGCAGACTCGGCCGCATGTCGGGCAAGCGAAGCGCCGGTCTTCTGCTGTTCCGGTCCGCGGGGCCGGGCGTCGAGGTGCTGATCGGGCACATGGGCGGCCCCTTCTGGGCTGCCCGCGACGTGGGCGCGTGGTCGATCCCCAAGGGTGAGCACGACCCCGACGAGGAGCCGGAGGCCGCCGCACACCGGGAGTTCGAGGAGGAGCTCGGACTGCCCGCGCCCGCGGGGGACCGCGTACCGCTGGGCGAGAGCCGCCAGCCGGGCGGGAAGCTCGTGACCGTCTGGGCGGTCGAGGGCGACCTCGATCCGGACCGGGTGGCGCCGGGCACCTTCCGCATGGAGTGGCCCCCGCGCTCAGGTGTGCTGCGCGACTTCCCCGAGATCGACCGCGTGGGCTGGTTCTCCCTGGAGCGCGCGGCCGAGCTGCTCGTCCCCGGCCAGCGGATCTTTCTGGACCGCCTCGCCCATCACATACAGATACGCGGCGGCCGCTGACAGCGGCCGTCCAGACCGAAGGAAGAACGCCCGTGCCCTCTCGTACCAAGGCCGTCGCCGCCGCAGGCGCGACGCTGCTCACCGCCGCCGTACTGCCCGCGGCCCTGCTCCCCGCCCCCGCCGCCACCGCCGGTTCCGCCTCCGAGGGCTCGGTGAGCGCGCGAGCGCTGCTGGACGCGCTGGGCAGCTGCGATCGAATATCGGACGGCCGGTACCGAATAGACGAGGACGAGGACGAGGACGTCCCGGTGTGCGGTATGCGCGATGTCGTGTACTGGAAGGCGGACATGGACATCGACTGCGACGGCTGGCCCACGGACGAGTGCAACAGCGACACGGACCCCTACTTCCAGGACGAGACCGCCTACGTGGACGCCGACGGGGACCCGCTCAGCTCCGAGTACGTGCCGTTCATCGTCGTCCCGGGGGCCGGCGGCCGCTGGGACTACAACGACTCCGGCATCCGCGGCGGCAGCGTCGCGGCCGTCGTCTACGGCGACAGGGTGGTGTACGCGGTCGTCGGGGACGTCGGGCCGAGCAACATCATCGGCGAGGCGTCGTGGGCCACGGCCGACGCGCTCGGCATAGACCCCGACCCGCAGATCGGCGGCGTCAACTCCGGTGTGACGTACATCGTGTTCCGTGACTCCCAGGTCTCCCCGATCCACTCCCACCGGGCCGCCGTCACGCTGGGCAACCGGCTGGCGCGGGAGTTCGTCGGCGACTGACCGGGGCACCCCGCCATGGATCCCGTGGAGGCACTGGACCGGATCGCCTTTCTGCTGGAGCGGTCCGGGGCGCCGACGTACCGCGTACGGGCCTTCCGTACGGCGTCGGCGGCCGTCGACGCGCTCGGTGCGCGCGAGACCGCCGAGCGGGCCGCGGCGGCCGGATCACTGGAGGCCGTTCGGGGACTGGGGCCCAAGACGGCGCAGGTGGTGCGGGAGGCCCTGGCCGGTGAGGTGCCCGCGTATCTGCGCCGGCTGGAGGAGGAGGCCGGCGCAGGCCCCGGCGAGGGGGACGCCGGGGCGCGGCTGCGGGCGGCGCTGCGCGGCGACTGCCATCTGCATTCGGACTGGTCGGACGGGGGCAGCCCGATCGAGGCGATGGGCAGGGCGGCCGCGGCGCTCGGCCATGAGTGGGCCGTGCTGACCGACCATTCGCCGCGGCTGCGGGTGGCGCGCGGGCTGTCGGCCGAGCGGCTGCGGGAGCAGCTCGACGTGGTGGCCGGACTCAACCGGACGTGGGCGCCGTTCCGGCTGCTGACCGGGATCGAGTGCGACATCCTGCCGGACGGCTCGCTCGACCAGGAGGACGGGTTGCTGGACCGGCTCGACCTGGTGGTCGCGTCGGCCCACTCCCAACTGCGCATGGCGGCGCGGCCGATGACGCGACGGCTGATCGCCGCGGCCGCGAACCCGCTCGTCGATGTACTGGGGCACTGCACCGGACGGCTGCTGACGGGGCGTGACGGGGGCCGGGGCAGGCCGGAGTCCGAGTTCGACGCCGAGAAGGTCTTCACGGCGTGTGCGGAGCACGGGACGGCCGTGGAGATCAACAGCCGTCCGGACCGGCTCGATCCGCCCCGGCGGCTGCTGCGGCTGGCGGTGCGGGTGGGGACACTGTTCGCCATCGACTCGGACGCGCACGCCCCCGGGCAGCTGGACTGGCAGCTCGCCGGCTGTGCGCGGGCCGAGGAGTGCGGGGTGCCCGAGGCACGGATCGTCAACACCTGGGGCGCGCAGGAGCTGCTGCGCTGGACGCGGACCCGGGCACTGCCGGGGGCGCCCTGACGGCGTTCCGGTGGCGGCCGCCACCCGAAGGACGCGCTGTCCGTGCCGCGGGGTGCGCGAGGTGGGACCGTGGAGGTGGAGGCACCGGTGAGGCCGGGGGCGGCCTCGCACACGAGAGGACAGGGATCACCGTGACCGCGACGGACAAGCACGGCGAGGAAGTATCGGTGCAGCTCAGCGGCGCACCTCAGGACGCGGACGCCGTCTTCGGCGCACTGCTCGCGGCGTACCCCTGCGACCGGGACGCCGAGGAGCACCCGCACGAGCTGGGCGCGGGCGGGCACCCGACGATCTGGATGGCCACCTACGACGTGTCGCCCGCCGACACGGCCGGGCCGGTGGCGCGGACGGCGCTCGGCGCGCCTGTGGCGGCGGAGCTGTCCGGCTCCTACCCGGCGGTGGACCGGCTGGCCAAGGCGCTCACCTCGGGCTTCTCGGTCGAGGTGGAGCACGAGGTGTCGGGCGACGGCGAGAAGCAGCTGCGGGTGAGGCTGGAGTCGCCGGCGGGCTAGGCCGTGTCTGACAAATCCCGCCTGGCGCGCGACGCCCGGCACGCTCCCCCAGAGCTCGCGCCTGGGAGGTGCCCCCACCCCCGTAGCCCTTCGGGCACGGGAGGTGCCCCCACGCTGCGTTGTCGGAGTCATCCGAGTACGCCCAGTACGAGGATGATCCTCCGCCTTGCGATTGCACGCACCGGACGCCGCGCACCCCGCCCTGCGGGCGGACGGCGCCATTTGTCAGACACGACCTAGCCGACGCGTCGGCGGTCGGCGGTCGGCGCCCCGGTAGGCCGCGCCGGATTACATGCCTTGACAGGCATATAACCAGTGGCGCATATTCTCTTTCATGACAGACGCCATCTGGTCGGCCCTGGTGGACCCCCACCGGCGGGCGGTGCTCGACCTGCTGCGCGACCGCGACCGAGCGGTCAGCGAGCTGGTCGAGGTGCTCGGGCAGTCCCAGCCGAATGTCTCGAAGCATCTGCGGGTGCTGCGGGAGGCCGGGCTCGTGCGGGTCACGAAACAGGGGCAGCAGCGCATCTACGCGATCGAGCCCGGCCCGATCGCGGAGCTGGATGCCTGGCTGGCCCCGTACCGGCGTCTGTGGAACGAGCGCCTCGACCTGCTCGGCCGCTACCTCGACTCGGCCGCCGCCGACGACACCGGAGCCGGTGCCACGTCGTCGGGCCGTACATCAGGCCGTACGTCCGGCAGTACGTCAGGCAGCACGTCGGGCCGTACCAGCGAACCCAGAGAGCACTCGGACCGCACAGAGCACACAGAGCGGACAGAGCGCGCAGAGGAGCCATCATGAACCGCGGTACCTTCATCACCTTCCAGGGCCGCCCGGCCGTCCAGTTCCAGCGCACGTACCCGCATCCGGTCGAGCGGGTCTGGGCCGCCGTCTCCGAGCCGGAGGGTCTCGCCCACTGGTTCCCGTCGACGGTCCGGCTGGAGCCGCGTGAGGGCGGGAAGATCGAGTTCTCCGACGACCCCCACCTGTACACCTCGACGGGAAAGGTGCTCGCCTTCGAGCCGCCGCACCGGTTCGCCTTCTCCTGGGAGGGCGACGAGATCCACCTGGAGCTGACGGCGGAGGGGGACGCCGGCTGCCGGCTGACGCTCACCAACGTCCTGGCGGCGGAGAACACCGCGGCCCGCAACGCCGCGGGCTGGAGCGTCTGCCTCGCCGAGCTCGACAAGCATCTGGCCGGCGCCCCGGCCGAGGGTCCGCACAGCGGGTCGGCCGAGCCGTGGCAGCCGCACTACGAGGCGTACGTCGCCGAGGGAATGCCCTCGGGGGCCGAGATCCCGGGCGCGCCGCAGCAGGACGCCTGAGCACGTCGCGGCAGGCCGTGCGGCCGGACGGCACGAGCGCACGGCGGGCGCCGGGCGCCGACGGGTGCCGTTACGTCACGGGCCGTACCGGCAACTCCTGCACGCTGTTGCCCACGAAGCCCGCGTGACGCGGCAGTTCCGTGTCCGGCACGGCCAGGTCCAGCTCGGGGAAGCGGGTGAACAGCCGCTCCAGCGCGACGGTCGCCTCCAGCCGCGCCAGCGGGGCGCCCAGGCAGTAGTGGGGGCCGTGGCCGAGCGAGAGATGGCGGGCCCCGGAGGCGCGGGTGAGGTCGAAGCGGTCGGCGTCCGGCCCGTGCGCCGCCCTGTCCCGCCCGGCGGCCGAGTAGCCGGCGAGGACGGGAGTGCCCTTCGGGACGAGCGTGCCGTCGAGGGTGAGGTCCTTCGTCGGGTAGCGGAACGGGAAGTAGCTGACCGGGCTGTCCCAGCGCAGGGTCTCCTCGACGACGTCCGCCCAGCTCGCCCTGGCCTGCCGCACCAGGGCGAGCTGGTCGCGGTGGGTGCACAGGGCGCGTACGGCGTTGGTGATGAGGTTCAGCGTCGTCTCGTGCCCGGCGATGACCATCAGCAGCAGCGTGCCGATCAGTTCGGGCCCGCTGAGCCGGTCGCCGTCCTCCTCGCGCGCGGCGACGAGGGCGCTGGTGAGGTCGGGGCCGGGGTCCGCCGTCCGCGTGGCGACGACCACGGCGAGGACGTCGACGAGCTCCTTGTTGGCGGCCATCGCCTCCTCGGGTCCGATGTCGGTGGCGACGACCTGGTTCGACAGATGGTGCAGCCGGTCCTGGTAGCGGGGGTCCACGCCGAGCAGTTCGCAGATGACGCCCATCGGCAGCGGCATGGCGAAGTGCCGGCGCAGATCGACGGTCCCGTCGCCCGCGGCGGCAGCCGCGCCCAGACCGTCGAGGAGCTGCTCGGTCACCGCCTCGACGCGGGGGCGCAGTTCCGCCACCCGGCGCGCCGTGAACGCCCTGCTCACCAGCGCCCGCAGCCGCCGGTGGTCGGCGCCGTCGGCCGTGGTCATGCCCCGCACGGTCGCGAAGGTCTTCAGCGGCCAGCCGTCGGGTATCCGGCCCTCGCGGAGCGCGGTGAAGTGCTCGGCACCCTTGGCGACGTCCGGGTGGGCGAGGAACTCCTTGAGGGCGTCGTGCCCGAGCACGGCCATCCCCGCCACCTCGCCGGGGAGGACGACCGGGGCCACGGCGCCCCGCGTGAGCAGCCGTGCGTTGTCCGCGTGGGGGCAGCCGCCGGCCGGGTCCATCCGGTGCGGCACGGCGGGCGAGTCGTCGTCCAACGAAGGCTCCTGTCGGCGGGTCAGGGGGCACAGATCCTACGGTCGGAGGTCCAGCATGCAGAAGACCTTGTCGTAGCGGTGTTCGCCCACGGCGACGAAGCCGGGGAGACGGCCGTATTCGGTGAAGCCCAGCGACCGGTAGAGGCACAGCGCATGGGTGTTGTCGCCGCGGGCGTCCAGGGTGAGGACCTCGACACCCGCCTCCCGGGCGTCAGCGATCAGGGCCGCGGTCAGGGCCCGACCGATGCCGCGACCATGGGCATCCGCGGCTACCGCGAGCTTCTCCAGATCGGCGTGCGGCCGATGGGTCGGCCGGGCGTAGCGGAGCCAGTACCCCAGCCCGACAAGCCGACGGTCGAGGTAGGCAGCGCGCAGGGCCGCATCCCCGTCCCGCGCCGCAGCGACGACGTGGCCGAGCAGTTCCGCCACCTCATCCCGCGACGGTGGTTCGACCCAGCCCAGCGCAGCGCCACCACGGACCAGGTCCGCCAGGATCCGGTGGGCCGACTCCGCGAACCGGACCTCCAGCTCCGGCTCGCAAGTCAGCTCCACAGCGTCGAGGATGGCGGGCTCAGTGGTCACACCGCTGGTCGTGGCCGGATTCATGACCCGCAGCCTAGGGCGTGTTTCAGAAGTGGATCTTGATGTGTCAAGATCCACCGAAACGCACCCTAGTCGGGCAGGCGCGAAGCGAGGATCATCCCGGTGGCGTACTGGAGCAGAGCGCAGGCGACTCGGGAGTCCTCAAGCAGTTGCTCGGGGTTGCGCCCGTCCAAGGGTGGGCGGGTCGCGCCCTTGCCCCAGTACGGGTTCATGTCATCGATCAGGAGCTGCCCGCCGGGCTTCAGTGCGGTGATGGCACCATCGAGCAGGGAGGCTTTCAGCTGACCGGGGACGTCCAGGAAGATCAGGTCGTAGCTCCCCAGGGTCGGGAGGGCCTCCTTGGCGTCGCTGACCATCAGAGTCACCCAGTCAGGCCAGCTCGCGCCTGACGCGAGGGCAGACTTCTTCGGGTCGACCTCGACGCTGACGACTTCGGCGTCGGTGCGGCTGTGCAGGCCGTGCACGATCCATGCGAGGCCAACGCCAACTCCAGTGCCGAGTTCGAGAATGCGTCCGCCGATGGGGGTCGCCGCCGCTAGGACGGACATGAGCGCGCCCACCTCGGGGCAGCATGATTTCGCAAATCCGATTCGCTGGGCCCGGGCGTAGGCGGCGTCGACCGTGGGCGGCACCTGCAGGGCGGTTCGCGCACCCAGGCGCCGTTTCATGCTCTCGACCTCAGCCGTCGACATCTCGCGGCCGAACGTTAGGGTGACCAGGCACCGTGTGCCTGATTCCTCCGCGGTGCCCGTTCGCTCCATGACATGGCTCCTCGGTCTGGATGCCCGCCGCGCGGAATGCACCGTCCGTCAGGCTGCGCACCTCTGCTACACGAACGCCCGTTCAGGTGACTTTCCGGCACGCCGCGAGGAACTCGCGCAGCCGTTCGGGCATGAATGATGTTCGCACGGCTGACGTTGTCTCGCGATTCGAACCGTATCCAGAAACTGGGGTTGGCTTTTCAGTCCGACTCCGGAGAAGGGCGCCAAGCCATGGCAGCTTCCAGTAATCCCGGGAACCGCGAACCCGAATCCCGCGTGATCCTCGAATTCGACCGCGAGGTGACCGATGAGGAGGTCAAGGAGATGCAGGCCAAGCACAACGCGACCTCTGCCTTCGTGGAGGCTGGCGGCCATCACCACCACCACGACGACGACGAGCCCGACGTCGTGGACATGGGAGAGGTCGACCAGTAGCACCCTATGCTCGCACCGCACCGTTCCTCGGTGCGGTCGAGCGGCGTTGGGCGAGCTACCGCGGGGCGACACACGAACGACGCTCAGGTGCGCCGGGGCGGTAGAGGCAGAAAGGCGAGAGATGGACTTGAATGCATTCGACACCGCGCTGTCGCGCAAGCCGTTCGGCGACAGCGCCTATGTGCGTGAACAGATGCACCTCACGTTCAAACGTCGGCTCGAGAGCCTCGGTATCTCGGTTCAGGCTGCTCGCCATCTGCTGACGGCACTTCAGCAGGCAACGCCACAGACCGAATACCGCACTCTTGGGGATCCGCTTCTGCGCAGGGCTGTCCAACATCTACTGACTCCCGAGGTCGTCGGGCCACGGCGGAACTTGCTGTCCCCGCAGCTGTCAGCCCAGGTGATCGAAGCCGTCGCGCAGCACGTGGAGACCGGCGCTGCCAACGGACCGCTGCAGGGCGATTCCGCCGACGCGCAATGGCTCGGCGATCCGTCCAGCACTCCCTGGATCTGGTCCCCTGGGCAGGACCGTGGCTTTGTCGGGGAGACGTTCACGCGCTTCATCGAGCAACAGTTCGGGGGCGGGCTGGCGCAACCGAGCGAGAGTGATCTCGCGGTGCTACGCCAGGGCTTCCAACTCCTGGACGAACTCCTGCCGCTGACCTCTCGCGGAGCCCTGAGCCACACTCACCTGATCGGGCTCACCCCCGGTACAGACACGTGGGCGGGCAAGGCGTCGTCGTCTCAGTTCACCGTAGTCGGCATCGTCTTCCTGAACCGCAAGCTCCTCCAGAACCCCTGGTGGGTGGCCGAGCACCTGCTCCACGAGGCACTCCATCAGAAGCTGTACGACTTCCGCCACGCCCATTCATTGCTGGCCCGCGATCTCGACGACTCCCCTAACGCTCCCGTCGATGTCAGTCGCGTCGTGTCGCTGTGGAACGTCCCGGGCCTCGACGGGAACAACCGGTGGGACGTCCACCGCGCCATGGCGGCTTTCCACGTCTACGTCCACCTGGCTCTGTTGTGCTCCCTCGCGGAACAATACGCTTCACGGCTGCGGGACATCTACGGTCCGCTGGACGCCCCAAAGCCCATGACCGAGAGCCGCAAGGCCTTCGAACGGGCCCACTACCTGGCCGAGAGTCTGCGGGCCGAGTGCTGGGACGAACTCGGCCTCGCGGGCCGACGCATGGTCGACTGGCTCAACGCTGTCCTGGATGCCATGGACCAGGCACCTCCCCCGGCGGGCTCGTTCCTCCACCTCATCCTCGACCGCTACCTCAAGGAAGCACGCCGACTTCGTGGGGCAACGGTCACCGACGATCTGGCGACCACACTGGCAGCTCTCGGGCGGTCCGAAGCCGAGACCTTCCGCGAGGTCCTGTCCGCCATCGGTGCCAAGGACCACCTCGACACCTTCACGACCGAACCGGCGCCACGGCCCGCCCATGACCACCAGACGGCCTTCGCGCAACAGCGCCACCACATCGCCGACACTCTCCTGCGGCTCGCGCCGAACGGCTACAGCCTGGCCTCCCTGTGCCGGCCCCCCGGACCGTCCGCAGACGAGATGGTGCGCGCCATGGTGGAGGCCTCCAGCCGAGAGCTGGCAACAACCTCGGCGGCAATCCCCACAGACCGTGACCGCCCCCATCACATCCCGAGCCCTTGGCATGGCCACTGAACCCCCGGCATCACCTAGGGTGCGTTTCGACCGTGCTGGTCACAGCCACTCGTTGATGGCTGCGACCAGCACGGTCGCTTCGTAGCGGACGGCGAGCTTGTCGTATCTCGTGGCGACCGCGCGGTGGCGCTTGAGGCGATTGATTCCGCACTCCACCGCGTGGCGCTGCTTGTAGTCGTCCTTGTCGAACTTCGGTGGCCGGCCGCCCTGGGAACCGCGTTTCTTGCGGTTGGCGATCTGGTCGCGCTTCTCCGGGATTGCGCAGCGGATACCGCGTCTGTGCAGGTAGGCGCGGTTCGCGCGGGAGCCGTACGCCTTGTCGGCACGGACCTTGTCCGGGCGGGTGCGAGGGCGACCCGGTTCAAGCCGGGGCACCCGGATCCGGCCCAGGACCACCTGGAACTGCGGGGAGTCGCCGCGCTGTCCGGCCGTGATGACCAGCGACATCAGCTTCTGGGCCTGCTCGACCGCCAGGTGGAGCTTGGTGGTCAGCCCGCCCCGGGAACGTCCGAGCCCGTGATCGTCGGGCTCGGTGAACACACCACCTGGCGACTCGATCTGCAGATCCCCTTTTGCGGGCACCGGCCGCATGCTGGTGGGCGCGGGCGATGGTCGAGTCCACCGAGACGTCCCAGGTGATCAGCCCCTCGGCGTCGGCCCGGGCCTGCAACTGCTCGAAGATACGGTGCCAGGTGCCGTCCCGCTGCCAACGCCGGAACAGGCCGTACACAGTCGCCCATGGGCCGTATCGCTCGGGTACGTCCCGCCAGGGAGCGCCAGCGCGGATACGCCCGCGTATGCCGTCTATCAACTGCCGCTTTGTGTGCACCGGTGGCCGTCCAGGCTTCTTGCCCACCGGGAGCAAGGGCTCCAGCTTCGCCCACTGTGCATTGGTCAGATCGTGCCGCCCCACGAAGTGGATCTTGACACATCAAGATCCACTTCTGAAACACGCCCTAGAGGGTGTCCGGCCCGGGGCCCGGCCGAGAGTCCGAGCCCCGACCTCGGCGGCGGCCGCACCGTGCAGCCGGCCGTTGCCGACCCGCGCTCCTCGGTCGTGTCTTCACAGTGGCGTCGTCTGCCCGGGGACGCCTGGCACGCTCCCCCAGAGCTCGCGCCTGGGAGGTGCCCCCACGCCGCGTTGTCGTCGGTCGCCGATGTCCCCCGTAGCCCTTCGGGCACGGGAGGTGCCCCCACCCCATGAACTCCCTCCCCGCCTCGCGATCGCACGCACCAGACGCCGCCGGGCCCGCCCTCCGGGCGGACGACGCTGCTGTGAAGACACTCCCTAGCCGCGGACCCGTCGTACGACGTGCAGGAGGTACTCCTTGCGGTCGAGCGGGTTGTGGTCGGTGCGCGGCCGGGACGGCACGGTGCCGTCGGCGACCGGTGCGTACCGCTCGAAGGCGCACTCCAGGACGCCCTCGCCGCGCGTCAGGCCGGGCAGTTGCTGTTCGAGCCCGTGGATCCGCACGGCCGGGATCTCGCCCTCCAGCGCGTACGCCGTGCCGCGGGCCTCGGTGGTCAGCGGGACGGCCCGGTGGCGCGCCAGGGCGGAGAGGACCGCCGCCAGCGTGTCGGCCGGTGCCTCCAGCCGGAAGCGGTGCAGGGGCTCGTGCACGCGGGTGCCGGCCTCGCGCAGTGCGTCTGTCAGGACCAGCGGTGCCAGGCCGCGGAAGTCGCCGCCGGTGCTGGACATGCTCTTGTCGAAGACGGCGTGGGCGTGGCTCTGCCGGGGGCAGTACCCGCAGTGCGTCAGGGTGACGGTGCAGTCGGGGATCTGCCAGCCGTGGAGGCCCTGCCGGAGTGTCTCGCGCACCGATTCCTCGGTCGCCTTGAAGAAGGCGTACGGCATCGAGCCCAGCTCGACCCCGAGCCGGAACGTCGCCCCGGCGCCGGGCGGCGCGGGTTCGACGCGCAGTCCGATCGTCGCGAGGAAGGGGTTGGTCGCCTTGTGCTCCTTGAACTCGACGGCCTCGCCGGTGCCTGCCGGGCGTTCGATGCAGACGGTGGTCGTCTCCCGGAAGGTGACGTCGACGGCGAAGTCGTTCGCGAGCGTCGCCTGGATGACCTCCTTCTGCACCTCGCCGTAGAGCGAGACGGATACTTCCCTGCGGATGTCGTCCTGTCGCAGGCCGATCAGCGGATCCTGCTCGGCGAGCTGGGTGAGGGCGGTGTGCAGGGCCGCCCTGTCGCCGGGGCGGCGGGGCACGACGACCGTCTCCAGCGTGGGCGGGGCGAAGTGGTGCCGCTGCGGGTCCGTCGTGCGCTCCGCGCCGACCGGATCGCCGATGCGGATGCCGCCGAGGCCCCAGACCCTGGCGATCTGCCCCGCGGCGACGGCGTCGTGCCGGGCGTGCGGGCCGCGGTCGAAGACGCTGATCGCGGTCACCTTGGCCTCGTCGTCGTCGGGGAGGCGCAGCCGGTCCCGGGTCCGTACGGTGCCCGAGTACATCCGTACATACGCGATCTTCTCCCCCGCGGGGCCGCGCTCCACCTTGAACACCGTGCCGGAGACGGGCCCGCCGGGGTCGCCGCCGGCCGCGGGCAGCAGCTCCCTGATCCCGGCCGTCAGCGCGTCGGCGCCGGCGCCGGTCGTCGCGGAGCCGAAGAAGACGGGGTGCACCAGCGCCCGACGGGTCTGCGCGGCGAGTTCGCCGCGCAGTCTCCGGTACGAGAGGGCCTCGTGGTCGTCCAGGCACGTGGCGAGGAAGGCATCGTCCTGCGCGGAGAGCACATCGGCGAGCCGGGTGGTGAACGCGCTGTCGGCGGCGGTGAAGGAGGTGAACCGGGCCCCGGGGGTGCCGAGTCCGGCGGCCGAGCCCATCGCGACGGCCGAGGAGGCCAGCCGCTCGGCGATGCCGCGCAGCACGTGTGCGTGGCCGGCCCCGGCCCGGTCGATCTTGTTGACGAAGAGCAGCGTCGGAATGCCCAGCCGCCGCAGGGTCCGCATCAGGACCCGGGTCTGCGCCTGCACCCCCTCGACGGCCGACACGACCAGGACCGCCCCGTCGAGGACGTTCAGCACCCGCTCCACCTCGGCGATGAAGTCCGGATGACCGGGTGTGTCGATCAGATTGACCGTCAGGTCGCCGATGGCGAACGACACGACGGCGGATCTGATGGTGATGCCGCGCTGCCGCTCCAGCGCCAGCGAATCGGTCTGTGTGTTCCCGTCGTCGACGCTGCCGATCTCGTCGATGGCACCGGCGGCGTACAGCAGCCGCTCGGTCAGGCTCGTCTTACCGGCGTCTACATGCGCCAGGATTCCCAGGTTGAGTGTGCGCACTGCGTGTCATGTCCTTTGAACAGTCGGAGATTCCCTTCGCGTTGGACATGAACGCAGTGCGCATTACCCGCTCCTCGGTCTATGGGCTGTCGGCGGCAGTGCAGCAGAGTGCCGGCCGGAGCGGCAAACGGTTTTCCGTCACTCCGCCACCGGCTGGAGCTCGCGGGCGCTCCTCCCCCGCAGCAGGGCGATGAGTCCGGTCGCGGTCTCCGCCATCGCCCACCTGCCGACCGAGAGGTACTTGCGGGAGTCGACCGCCTCGGCGTCGGCGGCCAGGAACTCCCTGATCGCGGCGGTCATCGCGACGTTCAGCGCCGTCCCGATGTTGATCTTTGCCATGCCGCCGGCGACGGCCGCCGAGAGCTCGTCGTCGGGGACGCCGGACGAGCCGTGCAGCACCAGCGGCACGTCGAGGGCGTCCACCAGCCGGGCGAGCAGCTCGTGGTCGAGTGCGGCCGTGCGGGTGGTCATCGCGTGGCTGCTGCCGATCGCGACGGCGAGGGCGTCCACACCGGCCGCCTCGACGAAGGCCCGTGCCTCGTCGGGGTCGGTGCGGGCGCCCGGCGCGTGGGCGTCGAGCGGCGCGGCGCCGTGCTTGCCGCCGACCTCGCCCAGTTCGGCCTCGATCCAGAGGCCGTTGGCGTGCGCCCAGTCCGCTGCGGCCCGGGTGGCGGTGAGGTTCTCCGCGTACGGCAGGTGCGAGGCGTCGTACATCACGGAGCTGAAGCCCGCGTCGGCCGCCTGCCGCAGCAGATCCCCGCTCGTGACGTGGTCGAGGTGGAGCGCGACGGGTACGGCGGCGGCCCGGGCCGCCTCGATGGCGGCCCGGGCGAGCGGGCGGACCCGCCCGTAGCGGTACTTCACCGCGTTCTCGCTGATCTGCAGGATGACCGGGGAGCCCGCGGTCTCCGCCCCGGCGACGACGGCTTCGGCGTGCTCCAGCGTGATGATGTTGAACGCTGCGACGGCGCGGTGCTCCGCGGCGGCCGCGGCGACCAGCGTTCCGGTCTCGGCGAGCGGCATCGGTCAGGCTCCGGTGAGGATGACGGAACGGGTGAGGTGGCGCGGGCGGTCCGGGTCGAGGCCGCGCGCCTCGGCGACGGCGACCGCGAGGCGCTGGGCGCGTACCAGCTCGGCGAGCGGGTCGAGCCCGCCCGCCACCCACATCCCGCCGGTGGAGTGCACCTCGTCGGCGAGACCGGCCGGGGCGTCGCCGAGCATCCAGGTGGCGGTGCCACGGCTGGTCACGCTGATGGGACCGTGCCGGTACTCCATCGCCGGGTACGACTCCGCCCAGGACGACGACGTCTCCCGCACCTTGAGCGCGGCCTCGGAGGCGAGGCCGACGGTCCAGCCGCGGCCGAGGAAGGTGAACTGCTTGCACTCGGTGAGCCATTCGGGCAGCGGCTCGGACAGCGCGTCGTGCGCGTCGTCCACGACGGCGTCGCTGTGCAGCCCGGTGTGGGCGCGCAGCAGGGTGAGGGCCGAGGTGGCGAACCGGGTCTGGACGACGGAGCGCTCGTCGGCGAAGTCGAGCACGAGGACGTCGTCGGCGGCGGTCATGACGGGGGTGGCCGGGTCGGCCGTGACGGCGGTGGTACGGGTCTTCCCGCGGAGCCTGCCGAGGAGTTCGAGCACCTCGGTGGTGGTGCCGGAGCGGGTGAGCGCGACGACCCGGTCGTAGGCGCGGCCGTCGGGGAACTCGGAGGCGGCGAACGCGTCCGACTCGCCGTGGCCCGCGCCCTCGCGGAGCGCGGCCGCGGCCTGGCTCATGTAGAGGGAGGTCCCGCAGCCGACGAAGGCCACCCGCTCGCCCTTGGCCGGGAGCAGCTCCGCCCGGCTCGCGGCCAGGTCCGCGGCCCGGTTCCAGCAGTCCGGCTGGCTCGCCAGCTCCTCAGCGACATGGCTCATGTCCGTGGTCCACCCTTCGCGTGCGATGCCTGTCGCCCTGCGCGACAGTCATGCGTGTTTATGCAAAGTAGCGCGAGTTTTCAAACATCTTCAAGCAAGCACAGGGGAATGACGTGCGCTAGGGTCACGACGGAAAGTCCGAGGAAAGGAAAGGAACCGCCGATGTCTCGCGACGCCCGCTGGAAGGCACTCCTGGAGCTGCTGGTCGAGCAGGGCCGGCTGGACGTCG
This sequence comes from Streptomyces sp. FIT100, assembly GCF_024584805.1. NCBI lineage: Bacteria > Bacillati > Actinomycetota > Actinomycetes > Kitasatosporales > Streptomycetaceae > Streptomyces > Streptomyces sp. FIT100. The sequence goes on from NZ_CP075715.1 coordinate 116,136, forward strand.
AGGAGGCGGCGACGGCGCTGGAGGTGTCGGCGGCGACGATCCGGCGCGACTTCGACCAGCTCGCCGAGCAGCAGATGCTCGTACGCACCCGCGGGGGCGCGGTGGTGCACGGAGTGTCCTACGAACTCCCGCTGCGCTACAAGACCTCGCGGCGCGCGGCGGAGAAGCAGCGCATCAGCGCGGCCGTCGCCGGGCTGATCTCGCCGGGCGAGGCGGTCGGCTTCACCGGCGGCACCACGACGACGGAGGTCGCCAGGGCACTGGCGGCCCGCGCCGATCTGGCCAGCGGCTCACCGGCGCTCACAATCGTCACCAACGCGCTCAACATCGCCAACGAGCTGGCGATCCGGCCCCAGTTCAAGATCGTCGTGACGGGCGGGGTGGCGCGACCGCAGTCGTACGAGCTGATCGGCCCGCTCGCGGACGGCGTGCTCAGCCAGATCACGATGGATGTCGCGGTACTCGGCGTGGACGCCTTCGACGTGGTCCACGGCGCCGCGGCGCACGACGAGGACGAGGCCGCGATCAACCGGCTGCTGTGCGAGCGGGCCCAACGGGTCGTGGTGGCGGCGGACTCGACGAAGCTGGCCGCCCGTGCCTTCGCCCGTATCTGCGGCACGGAGCAGGTGGACACGCTGGTGACGGACGCGGCCGTGCCCGACGAGACGGCCGCCGCGTTCGAGGAGGCGGGAGTGGCCGTCATCCGGGCCTGAGCGCCTTCGGCCACGGCGCGCACCGGGTGCAGCGGCTATAACTGGACGGTGATCATCCATGTGGCGCCGCTCGACGACTGGCTCGCCGTCCCCGAACGCCCGTACGCACCCCGTTCCTTGTCCGCCGAGGGCTTCGTCCACTGCTCCCCCGACGAGGAGACGGCGCTCGCCGTCGCCAGCGCCTACTACCGTGACACGCCCGGCCCGTTGATGGCCCTGCTGATCGACGAGAGCAGGCTCCGGGCGACGGTCCGGTCCGAGCCCGCGGACTCCTCGCCGCCGCCGGGCGTCGCCCCGGGCACGCTCTTCCCGCATGTGTACGGGCCGATCGACCGGGCAGCGGTCGCGGGGCTGCTGGAAATCCAGCGGGACGCGCAGGGGCGCGCCGTGGGCTTCACGCCCTGGGCCTGAAGTCCACGTGCCTGAAGTCCACGTGCCGGATGGACTCGTACTGGATGCACTCGTGCTGGATGGACTCGTGCTGGACGGACACATGCTCGTAGGCCATGGGCTCGTACGCCACGGCCCCCGAGCCCCGCGCTACCGCTTGCCTTCCCGCGGGGGCCACCGGGCGCCTGCGCCCGGGGAGAGCTGATCGACCACGTCCGCCAGCTCGACGCATGCCTGTTCGAGCTTTCGGCGGATCGTGGTCTGCTCGGTCACGATCGCCGACAGCAGCAGGCCGGTCAGCGCGGCGGAGGCGTTGAGCGCCTGGAGGGTGCCCATCACCGCGAGGAGGCTGTGCCCGGCGAACGGCCCCACCCCGTCGGTGGCCGCCCAGATCGCCATGACGGACTCGATCAGCACGCACGGCGCGGCGCCGGCCAGCTGGAAGCGCAGCGCCGCCCAGATCAGCAGCGGGAAGACGAGGAAGAACATGGGGACATCGGCCCTGGTGGTGAGGAGCGCGACGACGAACGTGCCGCCGAGGAGCAGCACCGCCTCGATCCAGCGGCCGGGGCGGACTCTCGTGGGCCGGCGGGCGTTGCGGGCGACCAGCAGCAGGGGCGTGATGACGAGGACACCCATGGCATCACCCACCCACCACGCCGACCAGACCGGCCAGAAGTCGCTCCGGGAGATCTGACCCGCGAGGGTCAGCACCCCGGTGCCGACGGTCGCGCTGACCATCATCCCGGCGATCGCACCGAGAAAGACGAGCGCCAGCCCGTCCTTCAGCCGGTCGAGCTCGTTGCGGAACCCCACCCTGCGCAGCATCAGATACGCGAGGACCGGGGCGAGGCAGTTCCCGGCGAGAACGCCGAAGGCGGAGGGTCCGAGCGGGCCGACGGCCAGGATGGTGAGCACGATGCCGAGGGCGATTCCCGGCCAGATCCGCAGGCCGAACCAGAGCAGCGCGGCCAGGGCGATCCCCGTGGGCGGCCACAGCGGTGTGACCACAGCACCCTCGACGGGCACTTGGAGCGTCAGTCCCGCACGTCCCGCCACGAAGTAGAGGAGGGCGACGGTGACCATGAGGACGACGACTGCCCCGATGCGCCGGATCTCCCTGGTGCGGACCACAACACTCATCACACAACGCCGCCCGGCCCGGCGCCTCCCGAGACGACCGCGGCGGCAGGCCCGGCCACAGCGACCGGGGCGCCCGGTTCAGGCGGCCCTCTCCGGGGCGGCCACGTCGTGGCGGAGCACGAGAACGGCCGCGTCGTCCGTGTGGTCCGTGTACGCGGCCGCCGTCATCACCTGGGCGGCCAGCTCATCGGCGCAGGCCCCGCTCCGGGCGCCCGAGCGCACCAGCCGGGTCACCCGGTCGAGCCCCGCGTCGATCGGCACCGTGGGCCCTTCGACCACCCCGTCGGTGACCAGGACGAACGCCCCCTCCTGGGTCAGCCGGCGCCTGATCACCGGGTACCCCTCGCCCGGCTGGATGCCCAGCGGCAGTCCCCCGGGGTCCTGGGCGGCGCCGCAGCGGCCGTCGGCCGTGGCCCAGATGGCGGGTACGTGCCCGGCCCGTGCGCTCTCCAGTACCCAGGTGATCGGGTCGAAGCGGACGAAGGTGCAGGTGGCGAAGAGCTCCCGGCCAACGGAGACGAGCAGGTCGTTGGCCCTGCTGAGCACTTCGCCCGGATCGGTGGAGGCCGTGGCGACGGCGCGCAGCCCGATCCGGATCTGCCCCATGAAGGCGGCGGCCTCGACATCGTGCCCCTGCACGTCCCCGATGGAGAAGCCGAGCGAGCCGTCGGGCATGACGAAGCCGTCGTACCAGTCGCCGCCGATGTCGAGGCCGTTGCGGGCGGGTGCGTAGCGGGCGGCCGTGCGCAGTCCGGGAAGGGCGGGAAGGGCGGTGGGCAGCGTGTCGCGCTGGAGCGCCTCGGCCAACTCCACCCGGGCCCGCTGCAGCTCGGCGCTCTCCCGCGCCTGCGCGGTGAGCCGCCCTAGCGTGGTCAGGAGGTCGTCGGCGGTCACCGACCTCGGGGGACGACGCCGCGCCATGGACCGCTCCGATGAACCGTTCGATCTACGTCCGATCGCGCCTCTGCGCACCCTGCGGAACTCGTCGCTCATCCTACTTCCGGGCACTCGGGGCCGCCTGACGAAGCGGTGCGGGCCCCTTCGCCTACGATCACCACACCGTGGTCACACATCGTGATCCCGGGACAGCGGACGCCAGGAGGCGGCTCAGGTGACCACGCCCACGGCCGGCAGCGCCGACAGCACGGACCTTGCGGACAGCGATGCCGCGGACGGCACGGACAGCACGGACAGCACGCGGGAGCGCCCCACGGTGGCGCTGCTCGGCACCGGGATCATGGGCGCGGGAATGGCCCGCAGCATGCTCCGCGCAGGGCTGCCCGTCCGGGCCTGGAACCGGACCCGTGCGAAGGCGGAGGCCCTCGCCGCCGACGGGGCGTACGTGGCCGCCACGTCCGCGGACGCGGTCACCGGCGCCGGCGTCGTGGTGACCATGCTCAACGACGGACCGCGGGTGCTGGCGGCGATGCGCGACGCGGCCGGCGGCCTCGCCCCGGGGACGGTGTGGGCCCAGGCGGCCACCGTGGGCGACGCCGCCACGGCCGAACTGGCGGCGTTCGCCGGGGAGCACGGCCTCACCTTCGTCGACGCGCCGGTCCTCGGCTCCCGGCAGCCCGCCGAGAGCGGTGAACTGCTCGTCCTCGCCGCGGGTCCGGCCGCCGTCCGCGACGTACTCGGCCCCGTCTTCGACGCGATCGGCCGCCGTACCACGTGGGTCGGCGAGGACGGTTCGACGGCGGCGGCCAGCCGGCTGAAGCTGGTCCTCAACAGCTGGGTCACCGCCCTGACCCACGCCACCGCCGAGTCGCTCGCCCTCGCCCGCGGCCTCGGCGTCGACCCCCGCCGCTTCCTGGACGCGATCGCGGGCGGCGTCCTGGACAACGGCTATCTGCGTGCCAAGGCCGCGCTCATCCTCGGCGACGACTACTCCCCCGACTTCTCCGTCGCCAACGCCCTGAAGGACTCGCGGCTCATCACCGAGGCCGCCGAGCGCGCCGGGGTCCGGCTGGACGTCGCCCGGGCCGGCGTCGCCCGCTTCGAGCGCGCGGAGCGGGCCGGGCACGGCGGCAAGGACATGGCCGCCACGTATCTGGCCTCGTTCGACGCGCCGTCCTGACCCGCACGGCGGGGAACTCCGGCCCGTGGGCCCCTCGTTCCCGTGGGCCCCTCGTTCACCCACCAGGCCGGCGCAGGGGGTCCTCCGCCACGAGCCTGCGCCCCACGCGCCGCTCGTGCAGCAGCCGCCCCACGAGCGCGCCGCCGTAGACGACGAAGCCCACCCCCACCAGCCAGGACTGGAGCACCAGCACCGTCCCGAAGGGGCCGTACGTCACCGCGTTCGCCGCGATCAGCGGTGAGAAGACGAACTGGGAGAAGATCCGCAGCCCGAGCAGCCCCAGCGCGGTCGCCACCGCCCCGGGTGCCAGTGCTCGCCAGCGGATCCGGCCGCAGAGCAGCAGCCACTGCGACCACCAGAAGAAGAGGAAGGTGCCGAGCAGGTCCCCTGCGGCGACGAGCACCGTGCCCAGAACAGTGGGCTCCGCCTGGGTGGGGATGGTGACGAAGGCCAGGAGCGCCGTGATCAGCACGGCGAGCCAGACGACGTGCCGCCACATGGTGTGCCAGCGGGCCGTGGGCAGGTCCCACACCCTTTCGTAGCCGGTCTGCACGGCCGAGCCGAAGGTCACCCCGAACGCCGCCAGCGCGGCGAGACCGAACGCGGTGGTCTTCTGGAGCGCCTGCCCTGGCCGGCCGAAGAGCTCCTCGATCTCCTCCTGCGACACCTGCGACACACCGAGGCCCTGGACGAGCCACTTGGCGAAGCCCTGGCCGCTCGGCAGGTCCGCGGCCGCGACGACGACGAGGAGGGGCACCAGGGTGAGGAAGCCCAGCGCGGCGAAGCCCATGGCACGGTGCATCAGCTCCATCTCGCGGCCGCGGTTCCAGGCCAGCCCGACGACCGACGTCAGCACCAGCCGGTGGAGCCGCGCCAACCAGCGGCCGCGGTGCGCCGAGGCGCCGGCAGGCTCACCGAATCTGAAGGGCATGTGCCGTGGCTACCCGTATGCGTCCCGGGAGCAGTCCCGAGTGCCGCCGAACGGGTGTCCACCGCCGCCCTCGACGACGGCGGCCCGGTCCGCCCGGGGGCCGCCGCCGGCCCCCCGATCCGGGTGGCGTGCGCGGTCGCCCGAGGGGGCGGCGCAGTGTTAGAACTGGGACATGATCGGACGTTCCCGCCGGTCCCGGCTGACGGCGGTCAGACCGCCCGGCCGTCGGCGGTCACGCGATCAGCGCGAGCGGCCGGCGAACCAGCGGCGGGGTCACCGTTCCTTCCTCGGGATGCACACGCTCGCCACCCAGGTCTTCCTGCTCCAGGCGATCGTGGTGATCCTCCTGGTGATCGCCGCCTCGGTGGCCCTGGTCCTGCAGGCGCGCTCCGACAGCGTGGAGGACGCGGAGAGCCGTTCGCTCTCCACCGCGGAAACGTTCGCGCACGCCCCCGGCACAGCGGCCGCGCTCAGGACCCCGGATCCGGCCGCGCTCCTGCAGCCCGCCGCGGACGAGGCGCAGAAGGGCGCGGGCGTCGACTTCATCTCCGTACTGAGCCTCGACGGGATCCGCTACACGGACCCGGAGCGCCATCTCGTCGGCAAGCGCGTCGACGGCGACATCTCGCGGGCGGTCGCGGGCGAGGCGTACACGGAGATGTTCTCGGGCCGGCCCCGGGACGCGGTCCGCGCCGTGGCGCCGGTCACCGACGCCGGCGGGAAGGTGGTCGGGCTGGTCAGCGCCGGGATACAGGTCACGAACGTGGGAGAGCTGCTGGACCAGCAGCTGCCGGTCCTGCTGTGGTCCGCGGCCGGTGCGCTGGCGCTCGCCACCGGTGGCGCGGCGCTGATCAGCCGGCGGCTCCAGCGGCAGACCCACGGTCTGGCGCCGGCGGAGATGACCCGGATGTACGAGCACCACGACGCGGTGCTGCACGCGGTCCGCGAGGGCGTGCTGATCGTCAGCGGTGACGGGCGCCTGGTGCTCGCCAACGACGAGGCGCGCCGCCTCCTCGACCTGCCGCCCGACGCGGACCGCAAGCCCGTGTCACAGCTGAACCTCGGCCCGGGCATGACCCAGCTGCTGGTCTCCGGCGAGGAGGTCACCGACCGGGTGTTCCTCTCGGGCGACCGGCTGCTGGCGGTCAACACCCGGCCCACGGCGCCGTACGGAGGCGTCCCCGGTGTGGTCGCCAGCCTGCGTGACACCACCGAGCTGCGGGCGCTGACCGGCCGTGCGGAGATCGCCCGTGAGCGGCTGACGCTGCTGTACGAGGCGGGGATGCGGATCGGTACGACGCTGGACGTGCGGCGTACGGCGGAGGAGCTGGCGGAGGTCGCCGTCCCTCGCTTCGCCGAGTTCACGACGGTGGAACTGCTCGACCATGTGCTGCACGGGGAGGAGCCGACCGGCTCGGCGACCGAGATGCGGCGCAGCGCACTGCGCGGCGTGCGCCCCGACCCGCCGCTCCAGCCGGTCGGTGACATGATCCGGTTCGTCATCCCCGCGACCCCGATGGCCATGGCGCTCGACAGCGGCCAGGCGGTGCTCGCCCGGGACCTGACCGAGCTGGAGGGCTGGCGGAGCCAGGACCCGGAGGGGGCGCGCAGGGCGCTCGTGTACGGCATCCGTTCGCTGATCACGGTGCCGCTGCAGGCCCGGGGCGTCGTGCTCGGCATGGCCAATTTCTGGCGGACCTCGGACCAGCCGCCGTTCGACGAGGACGACGCGTCGTTCGCCGAGGAGCTGGCGGCCCGGTCGGCGGTGGCGATCGACAACGCGCGCCGGTTCACGCGGGAGCACGCGATGGCCGTGACCCTCCAGCGCAGCCTGCTCCCCCGCGATCTGCCCCAGCAGGACGCGCTGGACGTGGCCTGGCGCTATCTCCCGGCGCAGGCGGGGGTCGGCGGCGACTGGTTCGACGTCATTCCGCTGCCGGGGCTCCGGGTCGCGCTCGTCGTCGGCGACGTGGTCGGACACGGCATGCATGCGGCGGCGACGATGGGCCGGCTGCGCACCGCCGTGCTCAACTTCTCCTCCCTCGACCTGCCGCCGGCCGATCTGCTCGCCCACCTCGACGACCTGGTGATCCGCATCGACGCGGACCAGAGGGCCGAGGACGTCGGCCGCGCCCCGGTGACCGGTGCCACGTGCCTGTACGCGGTGTACGACTCGGTCAGCGGACGCTGTACGTTCGCGCACGCCGGGCACGTCCCGCCGGCCGTGATCGATCCGGAGAGCGGAGTGAGGTTTCCGGAGCTGCCGGTGTCCCCGCCGCTGGGTGTCGGCGGGCATCCGTTCGAGGAGACCGAGCTGGACCTCGCGGAGGGCAGCCGGCTGGTGCTGTTCACCGACGGACTGGTGGAGGACCGGCGCCGGGACATCGACGAGGGGCTCGAACGGCTGCGCTCGGCGATCTCGCCACCCGGACTGACGCCCGAGCAGACCTGCGTAGCCGTGACGGACGCCCTGCTGCCCGCCACGTCCACCGACGACATCGCGCTGCTGGTGGCCCGCACCCGGCTGCTGCCGCAGGAGCAGGTGGCCGTCTGGGACGTGCCGCTCGATCCGACGCAGGTCTCCCGGGTACGCGCCGACGCCGCCCGCAAGGTGTCGGACTGGGGCCTCGACGGCTGCTCGTTCACCACCGAGCTGGTGCTGAGCGAGCTGCTGACCAACGCGCTCCGGTACGGGACCGAGCCCGTCCAGGCCCGTCTGCTGTACGGGCGCACGCTCGTCTGCGAGGTGTCCGACGGCAGCAACACCTCCCCGCATCTGCGCCGGGCCGCCACGACCGACGAGGGCGGCCGCGGGCTGTTCCTGGTCGCCCAGTTCGCCCAGCGCTGGGGGACGCGCTATGTCAGCGGCGGGAAGATCATCTGGGCGGAGCTGACGCCGGTCCGTGAGCTCCCCGACGAGCCGGTGATGGCGTTCGACGACGAGGTGGCCTGGTGAGCCGTGGCGGGTCGGCCCGGGGCGTCACGCCACGGGCCGCGCCTCGACCCCGGCGGCGGGCTGCTGGTGGCCGCCGCTGGCGAGCATCCGCACCTCGCCGCGGTCGCTGATCTCCGCCTGCACGATGCCGGTGTCGTCGGCGTACACCGGATGGCCGCCGGGGCCCTTCCGCTCGGTGCGCCGTACGACGACGACGTCCTCGCCCGAGTCGTCCGCCGCGGCTCCGTTGGTGTCGCCGGCGCGCCCGAAGATCAGTTCGTATGCCGCGTCCGTGTCGCCCTGGCCCATCACACCGTCCTCCTATGTAGGAATATGACCCGAATGCTCATTATCAGGGAGTTCTCCGTGAGTGCGAGCGTGGTGTGACGATCGCGGGACCCAGCGCGACCGCGTATGTGGGCTCGGGAGTGCTCGTCGCCGACCAGGGTCCGGCCCGGCAGACCGGCACCGCGACAACCCTGCGGGGGCAACGGGCCGGTCGAAGTAAGCCCCCCTCGCGCTCGCCCGCGCGCCGCACCAGATCCGCGTGGGCGGCGCAAAGCCCGCCCATGAGGCCCCCGCCCGGCACCGCGGCCGTCGCGCTCCAGGACGCGTTCGTCCTGGCGGTCGGTCGCGACCTGGCCGCGGGAACGGGTGGCTGCCATCCGGTGCCGGAGCTGTACACCCGCGTGGCGCTCACGCTCAAGACGGTCGCAGGGCTGAGCACGGAGGAGATGGCCGCGCCTTCGTCGTCGCGGAGACCACGAAGGCCCAGCCCCTCGCGGACGCCGAGCAGAAGATCGCCGAGGCCGGGATCCCGTACCGGGTGCCCGGTGCCGACGCGCTCCCGGAGCGGCCCGGCCGCCGTTCGCCGCCATGCGTGCCCACGCACACCGGACGGCGACGCGGACGGCGGACGGGCCGCGGACGGGTGCGCGATCGAGCTGAGCGCGGACGAGGTCGAGCGGGTCGGACCGGAGCGGCGCCGGGCGGAGCCCGGCCCGCAGGGCCGTGCCGTCGCCGGCCGGTCCGCACGGTTTCAGCAGATGCGGGGCAGCTGCTCCCCCAGCGGCATGTCGACGACGCGCGTCCCGCCGAGTCCGGTGCGGGCCACCACCATGCCGGGATGGGCGTCGACCGTCTCGCCGATCACCGCCGCCTCGCGGCCGAGGGGGTGCGCGCGCATGGCGGCGAGGACCGCGTCGGCGTGCTCGCGCGGGACGAAGGCCACCAGCTTGCCCTCGTTGGCCACGTACATGGGGTCGAGGCCCAGCACGGCGCAGGCGTTGGCGACGGCCGGCGGGACCGGGACGGCGCGCTCCTGGAGGACGACACCCGTGCCGGAGGCCGCGGCGATCTCGTTCAGGGACGCGGCCAGCCCCCCGCGGGTCGGATCGCGCAGCACGTGCAGGTCGCGGGTGACGGCGAGCATCGCTTCCACGAGGCCACCGAGGGCGGCGCAGTCGCTCTCGATCTCGACGCCGAACTCCAGCCCCTCGCGCACGCTCATGATCGCCACGCCGTGGACGCCGACCGGCCCGCTGACGATGACGACGTCGCCGGGGACGACGCGCTGCGGGCGCAGGTCGACGCCGGGCGGGATCAGGCCGATGCCCGAGGTGTTGACGTAGATCCCGTCGCCGTGGCCTGCCTCCACGACCTTGGTGTCCCCGGTGGCGACCTCGACGCCCGCGGCACGGGCGGCCGCGCCGAGCGCTTCGGCGACCCGGCGGACGACGGCGGTCTCGACGCCCTCTTCGAGGATGAACGCGCAGGAGAGGTACGCGGGCCTGGCGCCACTCATCGCGAGGTCGTTGACGGTGCCGTTGACGGCGAGGTCGCCGATGCTGCCGCCGGGGAAGAACAAGGGCCGCACGACGAACGAGTCGGTCGAGAACGCCAGGTGCGCACCGCCCAGTTCGAGCGCGGCCGAGTCGCCGAGCCCTGCCAGCAGGGGGCCGCCGAAGGCGGGTGCGAAGATCTGCTCCACCAGCTCGGCGGACATGGCGCCGCCCCCGCCGTGGCCCATCACCACCCGCGGCTGGTCGCGCAGGGGTGCCGGGCAGGTCCACGCCGTGAGGTCCGGTCGTACGTCGGTGGTCTCAGCCAACGGGGGTGCCCTCCCGGGTCGCGGTGGTCAGGTCGAGCCGCCGGTAGAGGTAGTAGGCGGCGCACGCGCCCTCGCTGGAGACCATCGTGGCTCCGAGCGGGGTGCGCGGGGTGCAGACGGTGCCGAACGCCTCGCACTGATGGGGCTTCAGCAGCCCTTGCAGGACCTCGCCGCTGCGGCAGGCGGCCGGTTCGCGGGTGTCGATGCCCGTCACCGAGAAGCGGTGCTCCGCGTCGTAGTCGCGGTACCGGGCGGAGAGCCGCCAGCCGCTGGCGGGGATCACACCGATGCCGCGCCAGGCCCGGTCGGTGGTCTCGAAGACGTCGTCGAGCATGGCCCGTGCGGCGGGGTTCCCCTCGGGTGTCACGGCACGCGGGTAGGCGTTCTCCACGGTGTGCTCGCCGCGCTCCAGTTGGGCCACCGTGCGGCGTACGCCTTCGAGGATGTCGAGCGGCTCGAAGCCGGTGACCACGAGGGGGACCCGGTACCGCTCGGCGAGCTGCGGGTACTCCCCCGTGCCCATCACGCTGCACACATGGCCGGCGGCGAGGAACGCCTGCATGCGGCAGCTCGGCGACTGCATGATCGCCTCGATCGCCGGGGGCACCCGGACGTGGGAGACCAGCAGGCTGAAGTTGCGGATGCCGAGCTTGCGGGCCTGGTACACGGTCATGGCGTTGGGCGGCGCGGTGGTCTCGAAGCCGATGCCGAAGAAGACGACCTCTCGGTCCGGGTTCTGCCGAGCGATCCGCAGCGCGTCGAGCGGCGAGTACACGACCCGCACGTCGCCGCCCTCGCCGCGCACCTGGAAGAGGTCCCGGCCGGTGCCGGGCACACGGAGCATGTCGCCGAAGGAGCAGAAGATCACCTCGGGGCGGGAGGCGATCGCCAGCGCCTTGTCGATGACCTCCAGCGGGGTCACACAGACCGGGCAGCCGGGTCCGTGGATCAACTCGATCTCGTCCGGGAGGAGTTGGTCGATGCCGTGCCGGATGATGGTGTGGGTCTGGCCGCCGCAGACCTCCATCAGCGCCCAGGGCCGGGTCACGGTGGCGCGGATCTCGGCCAGGAGCCGCCCCGCGAGAGCGGGGTCCTGGAACTCGTCGATGTACTTCACGGCCGCGCCTCCAGCTCCTGGGCCTGCCACTCCTGCGCTTCGAGGGGGTCGGCGAACTCCTCCTGGAGCAGGCCGAGGTTCTCGAACAGCTCCAGCGTCCGCCGCGCGGACTCCTCGTCGAGCCGCTGGAGGGCGAAGCCGACGTGGACGATGGCGTACTCGCCGACCTGGAGGTCCGGCAGGTACTCCAGGCACACCTCCTTCACCACCCCGCCGAAGTCGACGGTGGCCATCCGGGTGCCGTCCCGCTCCTCAACCGCCAGCACTTTGCCGGGTACCGCCAGGCACATGCGTCTCTCCTCGCTGTTGTGCTGCCACGACGAGCTGGCCGAGCGCCAGCCCCCCGTCGTTCGGAGGGATCCGGTGGTGGCGCAGCACGGTGAAGCCGTCCTCCCGCAGGCCCAGCGCACAGGCCGACGAGAGCAGGGTGTTGGCGAACACGCCGCCGGTCAGGAGCACCACGTCCAGGCCGTGGCGCTCGCGGGCCGTCCCGCAGACCGTACGGACGAGCCGGGCGACGGCGCTGTGGAAGCGCGCCGCGATCAGGGCGGCCGGGGTGCCGGCGCGTACGTCGTCGGCGGCCGCGGCGAGGAGGGGTGCGGGATCGGCGCTCAGCGGTGCATCGCCGTCCTGCCCGTGCGGGCGCAGGGCGAAGGTGTAGCGGTCGTCGTCCGCACCGGCGGCGTGGAGGGCGGCGCCTTCGAGTTCGATCGCGGCCTGTGCCTCGTATCCGGCGCGGTGGCAGACGCCCGCGAGGGAGGAGATCGCATCGAACAGCCGGCCCATGCTGGAGGTGGGAAGGCAGTTGAGGTTCCGCTCCAACTGGCGTTCCAGCAGGTCGAGTTCGCCGGGCAGGCAGGCTTCCGTGCAGGGCAGTCCGGGGGTTCGGGCGATGCCCGCCGCCCGCAGATGCGCGATGGCCATCCGGTACGGGCGCTCCACGGCCGCGTCACCGCCCGGCAGCGGCACGTACGCGAGGTGCGCGTGGCGGGTGTAGCCGGCGTAGTCGGCGAGCAGGAACTCCCCGCCCCAGACCGCCCCGTCGTCGCCGTAGCCGGTGCCGTCGAAGGCGACGCCGATCACCGGACGGCCGCCGTCCAGGCCGTGTTCGGCCATCGCGGCGGCGATGTGCGCGTGATGGTGCTGGACGCGGACGAGCGGCCGGCCCCCGGCATGGCGCTCGGCCCAGCGGCCGGAGCGGTAGCCGGGGTGGCGGTCGGCGGCGACCAGCCCGGGGTGTACGCCGGTGACGGCCTCCAGCTGCTCCTCGGCGCAGGCGAAGGCGTGCTGTGTGGCGAGGTCGTCCATGTCGCCGATGTGGGCCGACAGCCACGCCTTGCGGCCGTCGCCGAGGCAGAAGGTGTTCTTGAGGTCGCCGCCGACGGCGAGCGCGGGGGCCACGGGCACCGGCAGGGCGACGGGAAGCGGGGCGTGGCCGCGCGAGCGGCGCAGCGTCAGCGGTTCCCCGTCGCACACGCGGACGACCGAGTCGTCACACGGCACATGGATGGGCCGGTCGTGGGTCAGCCAGGCGTCGGCGAGATGGGCCAGCCGGTCCAGGGCCTCCGTGTCGTCGGTGACGATCGGCTCCCCGGCGTGGTTGCCGCTCGTCATGACGAGCAGCCGGGGCGCGGTGCCGTTCTCGCTGTCGAGGCCGAGCAGCAGGTGGTGGAGCGGGGTGTACGGCAGCATGACGCCGAGGTCGGGGCTGCCGGGGGCGACCGTGTCGGCGAGCGGGGCGGCGCCGGGCGCGGGCAGGGGCTCGATCCGGCGGCGCATCAGGACGATGGGCCGGACCGGACCGGTGAGCAACTCCCTTTCCACGGGGCCGATATGGACGAGGTGCTCGATGTCGGCGATGTCCCGGGCCATCAGCGCGAACGGCTTGTGGCCGCGGTTCTTGCGCCGCCGCAGCAGCGCCACCGCGGCGGGGTCGGTGGCGTCGCAGGCGAGGTGGTAGCCGCCGAGCCCCTTGACCGCGAGGATCGCGCCGCCGGCCAGCAGTTCGCGCGCCTCGGCGATCGGGTCCGCGGCGACCGGCCCGCCGAGGCTCCGGTCGTTCGGGTCGGGCGCGAGGGTCACCCGCGGCCGCAGCCCGGGGGCGGCCGGGGCCACGATCAGCTGCGGCCGGGGCCCGCAGGCGGGACAGGCGACCGGCTGCGCGTGGAAGCGGCGGTCGGCCGGATCGGCGTACTCCCGGGCGCAGTCGGCGCACATCGGGAAGTCGGCCATCGTCGTGTGGTCGCGGTCGTAGGGCAGGCCGGTGACGATGGTGAAGCGCGGCCCGCAGTGCGTACAGGTGATGAAGGGGTGGCGGTGGCGCCGGTCCGCGGGGTCGGCGAGCTCCGCCAGGCAGTCGGCGCAGGTGGCCGTGTCGGGTGCGACGAGCGTGCGCACCGGCCCGCCGGTGAGCGAGGCGAGGATGGTGAATCCGCTGCCGCCGCGCGCGGGGAGCCCCTCGTCGTGGACCGACTCGACGACCGCCAGCGGCGGGGCGTCGTCGCCGATCCGCGCGCAGAAGCGGGCGACGGCGAGCGGCGCGCCCTCGACCTCGGCGATCACGCCGTCACCGGTGTTGGTCACATAGCCGGTCAGTCCGAGTCCGGTGGCGAGGGCGTGGACGAACGGCCGGAAGCCGACGCCCTGGACGACTCCGCGGACGGTGACCCGGCGGCGCTGCACGGACGGCTCGACGGGCGGTGTCACGGCGGGCACGGCGCCAGGCGCGGCGGAGGCCGGGCCCGACGCTGCGGCGGAGGCCGGGCCCGACGGTGCGGCGCCCGGGGTGAGCGCCACGTCGTGCTGCCGGGAAGTCACGACCGGGCCCGTGCCATGACGGGCGCGTGGACCGGCGTACCGCCGGCCGCCGCCAGCGCCCGGTCCAGCAGCGCACCCGCCCCCTGCCCGGTGCGTACGGAGGTGAGCACCACGTCCACGCCGGGGTTGACCTGCTGGACATGGGCGCGGAAGGCCGTCTCGTCGAAGCCGACGGCCCCGGCGATGTCGGTCTTGGTGACGACGACCAGATGCGCGAGTCCGAAGGCCGTGGGGTACTTGAGCGGCTTGTCCTCGCCTTCGGTCACCGAGGCCAGCACGACCCGCAGCGACTCGCCGAGGTCGTAGGAGGCGGGGCAGACCAGATTGCCCACGTTCTCCACGAACAGCAGCCGGGTGTCCGCGGGCAGCCAGCCGTCCAGGTGCCCGGCGAGCATCCCGGCCTCCAGATGGCACAGCCCGTCGGTGAGGATCTGCTTGACGGGGAGGCCGGAGCGGGCGAGGCGGCGGGCGTCGTTCTCGGTCGCCAGGTCGGCGGTGAGCGCCGCCGCGGCAACGCCCCGCTCCCGTGCGCGCAGCAGCTCGGCTTCGAGCAGCGCGGTCTTGCCGCTGCCGGGGCTGGACAGCAGATTGACCACGGTGGTGCCGCGGGCGGCCAGTTCGGCGCGGAGCGTGTCCGCGGCTGCATCGTTCCTGGCGAGCACCGCCTGCTGGAGGTCGACGACTCGGCACATGGTCAGCTCCCCTCGGAGATGGGTTCACGGGCGGGGGTGTGCGCGGGTCCTGTGTCCCACTCGACGGCGGCGATCCGCAGCTCGCGGCCCGTGAGCAGTTCGGCGGCGGGACCGCCGCACCGGGGGCAGGACAGCTGCGGGGGCATGCCGACCGCCCAGTCGTCCGCGCAGGCCGCGCAGCGGGCGGTGCCCGGGACGGACTCGGTGATCAGTTCCGCGCCTTCGAGCAGCGTGCCGGCGCAGGCCAGTCGGAAGCCGAAGGCGAGGGCGTCGGGGACCACTCCGGCGAGTTCGCCGATCCGGAGCCGCACGGTCCTGACCGCGGTGGCTCCGCCGGAGCGCGCCGCTTCCCCGACCTGGTCGACGACGGCCAGCGCGATGGACATCTCGTGCATCGGTCTCCGTACTGCGCGGCGGGCGGCCCCTCCGGCCCATGGACGGTCCCCCGGCGCCCATTACAGGGCCCGGCGGGCGGGCCCTGCCGACCGGCGCGCCGACACCGGACGGTGCTGTGCACCATTCGGTGCAGCGGTCGCCGCCAGGTGTGTCACATCGTGCGGATGCGCAGGTACCGCATGATGTCCGGCAGGAGGTTCTTGAGGACGGCCGCGACGGCGACGGCCGCGGCGGCTCCGCCGATGATGCCGCTGGTCTTCTTCATGGTCTGCTCCTCGACTCGGAGTGGGGGTTCGGGACCGGGTTCGGGCCCCGGTGTCATCGCGCCGCTTCGTACTGGACCAGGTCCGCCACCATGCGTACGGCGGCGGGCACGGCGGCGGCCACCTGCGGGCTGAGCCCGATGCCCTCGTCGACGCAGGCGGGTTCGCAGCCCACGACGAACGTGCGGCGGGGCGGGGCGGTGCCGGTGCCCGCGCAGAGCGTGCCCAGCAGGGCGAGCACGGCGTCGGGGGACATCCGGTGGCCGTCGAGCGGGACGCCCGCGGCGGCGTCGCCGCCCGGTGCGTCGGGCTCGATCAGGTACAGCGTTCCCGGCTCGCCGCCGCGCGCGCTCGCGTCGACGAGGACGAGCGTGTCGTATCCGTCGAGCAGTCGGTAGGCGAGGTGGACGCCGCGGATGCCGATGTCCGCGACCTCGACGTGGCCCGGCAGCGGCCGCTCCGTGAGCCGCCGTACGGTCTCGACGCCGAAGCCGTCGTCGCCGAGGAAGATGTTGCCGACGCCTGCGACGAGGGTGCGGGGGGCGGGGCCGTCCTGCGCGGGGGCGTTCACGCGTCCTCCAGGGGTGCGACCTCGTCGGGCCGGAAGTACAGGTAGCGGCCCTGCTCGCGGCGGATGTCGGCGCCGGGGTCGCCCTCGACGGTGACCGCGATGTGCACACCGCCGTCCACGTCGTGCAGGACGGCCTCGACGTGGGCGCTGCTGCCGTGCAGGAAGAGGTCCTGGGCGTCGCTGTGGCGCCGGCCGGGGCGCAGTACGACGCGGCTGCCCGCGCGCACCTCCCGGCCGTCGACCAGGACGTGGTCGCGGGCGGGGTCGACGCTCGTGTCGGCGCCGGGGTCCCACCAGGGGGTCTCGGGCCTGAGGGCGGCGGCCGGTCCGGCCGGGGCCGCGGGTGCGGGTGCGGTGGCCTCGCGCAGACCGCGTACCGCTCCGTGCAGCCGCTCCAGGACCTCGGGGGGCATCGAGTCGGCCAGGTCGATCACGGCGGCGGCCCTGGCGTCGGTGCCCCGTGCCTCGCGCTTCTCCTCGTCGGTGAGGGCCGCGGTGCGCAGGGCGAGGATCTCGTCGATCTCGGTCGCGTCGTACAGGGCGCCGGGGCTCTCGGGCGCGATGGCCGGGTGGTCCTCCAGGATGATCGGGGAGGACAGGACGAGGTCCGCCGTGCCGGGTTCGCCCGCGAGGACGGGCCAGGTGTGCAGGTTGCGGCAGGCGGCGACCGTGCCTCTGGCCCACTCCGGCGGGTCGGTCATCGAAAGGAACCCGCCGGAGTCCAGGCACAGCAGCAGATGGGTGGCGACCAGGGAGTGCGGCAGGGCCGCGTCACGGTCGCCGGCGGGCTCGGGCAGCCAGGTGCTGGTGTTCTCCACGACGGCGGTGAGCCGCATCGCCCGGTAGGGGCCGTCGAGTTCGGCGGTGGAGAGCCGTACGACGCCGCCGATCTCCTCGCGGCGGCGCACGAGCCGTCCGACGGTCCGCCCCGCCCCGTCGAGGACGGGTTCAATCTCCTCGTGGGCGGGCCGGGTGAACGGGACGGCCGTGCCGTCGCCGGCCACCGCGGCCACGGGGACGGCCAGGGCGACGCGTTCCTCCACGCCCTCGTCCCAGGGGACGAGGACGCGGTCGTCGAGGTGCAGTTCGCGTACGGTCTCGAACGTGCCGTCCGCACCGGTCTGCTGGACGGTGCGCCGCTGGGCGTGCAGGAAGCGCACCTCGACCGCGAGGGTGGCGCCGGGCTTCGGTTCCATCAGGCATTCGGTGTGCTGGAACTCGTGCTCGTCGCAGGCGGCGCTCCAGGCGGGCGGCACGAGGACGCCGAACTGCCAGCGCAGCCGGTTCTTGGCCGCCGACGCCCGGTACGGGTAGAGCACGTAGCCCTCGAAGAGGACGGCGTCGGCCACGTGGCGCGCCGTGGCGAGCCGGGCCTCCGTCGCCGCGGTGAACGTGGCGGTGGTGGTCATGGCGCAGTCCTTTCGCCCGCCGTGTCGAGGAGTTCCTCCACGGTCGCCTCCCAGGACGGCAGCGCCCGCCGCGACCGGTAGGCGAGCAGGGTGTCCAGGGTGGCGGCGGGCAGCCGGATCCAGCCGCAGCCGGGGAAGTGCTGGTCGACCATCTCCTGCCAGACCTTCACCGGCATCCGGAACGCCGCTTCGCGGTCCCAGGGCACCGGTTCGACACGGAACCCGGCGGCGCCGGTGAACGCGGTGCCGGAGAAGAGCAGGAGCAGCGGCACCTCGCCGGCGAAGAGGGCGTGGAAGTAGCGGGTCGCGGCGACGTCCATGTCGTAGGTGCAGGGCACGACCAGGTCGGTCTCGGTCTCTCCGGTGAACCCGGGGACCATGAGCGGGACTTGGGCGAACTGCACGGGGTGGAGGGTGCTGCCCCAGCGGGAGCGCTCGCCGAAGAGGTCGGTGAGGCCGTCGGCCTCCGCCGGGTCGTAGCCGCGCCGGGCGGGCTCGATACGGATCTGGCACCGCAGGGCGAGCGCGTGGACGGGCGTCTCGTCGGAAGCGGTGATGCGCAGCCGGAAGACGAGTGTCGGTCCCGCGGCGTAGGCGTCGGCGCGCACGCCGGTGCAGCGGAAGGTGAATTCGGTCATGGCCGGCTCCCCTGCGGCGGCCCGGCCTGCAGGCGTACGTCGTCGAAGAAGGCGTCCAGGGCGGCGCGGGCCTCGGCGCCGCCGTCGAAGCCCTGCCAGGTCTGCCGCATCCGCCCGACCAGGGCGTAGCAGATGTCGACGGGCACCAGATGGCACTCGGTGCCGCGGTCGCCTTCGGTGTCGGTGCGCCGGCCGTCTGCACGTCGGCCGTCTGCACGTCGGCCGTCTGCACGTCGGCCGTCTGCACGTCGGCCGTCGCCGCGGCGCAGCAACAGGGCCTCCACGTCGGGTTCGAGCTCTTCGGCGAGCCGCGTCGCGGCGAGGACGTTCTCCCAGTCGGACGGCTCCAGTTCGCTCTCGGTGGCCCCTGCCGGGCTCGGGTAGAGGGCGACGGGCCGGCCGAGTGCGGTGTTGCGGAAGAGGAAGGCGACGCCGACGGGGATCCGCAGGAGTTCCCAGGTGTGGTGGTCGATGCGGTGGTCGGGGTCGGACAGGTAACGGCCCGGGACGGCCCGGAAGCGGCCCCCGGACGCGCCCGGGCGGTCGAGGAGCGCCGCGCAGGGAGGGCATGCGCAGGCCAGGGCCCGCTTCTCGATGTCGACGAGGTGCCGGTGGCGTTCGTCGGGGAGGCGTACGCCGCACAGTTCGCAATGTTCCTCGGCGGCCGGGCGAGGGGTGGTGAAGCGGCGCAGTCCGCGCGGG
The DNA here is from genome assembly GCF_024584805.1 of Streptomyces sp. FIT100. Taxonomy (NCBI): domain Bacteria; kingdom Bacillati; phylum Actinomycetota; class Actinomycetes; order Kitasatosporales; family Streptomycetaceae; genus Streptomyces; species Streptomyces sp. FIT100. The sequence continues at coordinate 135,040 of NZ_CP075715.1, forward strand.
CCCGGGGCGGGCCGCAGGTGCCCCGGGCCGGTCAGGGCGGCGCTCACGGCGCCGCCGTGGCGGGCAACCGGCCGCCGGCGGCGGAGGCGGCGGGCGGGCCGGTGCCGATCTGGAGCAGCGCGGGTTCGCGCGAGGCGGCGGCCTCCAGCTCGACGGCGGTCACTTCGGGTGCGAAGCAGGCCAGCGCCTCGACCGCGGCCTGACGGGCGACCTCCTGGGTGCTGGGGCAGCCGCAGCCCGTCGCGCCCGTGACCCTGAGCCGCAGCACCCCGGTGGTCTCGTCGAAGCCGGCCGACTCGACGGAGTGCCGCACGCCGTGCAGGGCGCGGGCGATGCGGGTGGGCACGTCCTCGGGGTGCAGATCGTGCAGGACGAGCAGTCCCGCGACGAGTTCGTCACCGAGCAGGCCCGACAGCGGCTCCTGCGGCGCGGAGGCGCCGGGCTGCCGGCCGAGCAGTTCGACGGTTCTGGCCAGTCCCGCGCCGTAGAAGTCCATGAGGACCCGCACCAGTTCCTCGGCCGTCGTGCACGCCTGCTCGTCGCCGCTCGCGGCCAGCCGGTCGAGGATCTCCTCGACCCGCCGGCCCGCCTGCTCCGCGGTGACGGTCCCGGAACCGGAACCGGAACCGGAACCGGCACCGGTCCGGGTAGTGGTGGTGGTGGTGCCGGTCCCGGTCCCGGTGCCGCCGTGGCCGCTCATCCGGCGAGTCCGCTCAGTCCGGTCGGCACGTGCAGCGACTTCACTGTCCTGCCGCCGCCGACGTACATGTGGACGCCGCACGGCAGACAGGGGTCGAAGCTGCGCACGGCGCGCATGATGTCGATGCCCTTGAAGTTCTCCGGCGGGTTCTCCTCGAAGATCGGTGTGTTCTGCACGGCGTCCTCGTAGGGGCCGGGGGTGCCGTAGCTGTCCCGGACGCTGGCATTCCACGGAGTCGGCGGGTACGGGTGGTAGTTGGCGATCTTGCCGTCCCTGATGACCATGTGGTGGGAGAGCACTCCTCGCACTGCCTCGGTGAAGCCGACGCCGATGGACTCGTCGGGCACGTCGAACTTCTCCCACGTCTGGGTGCGTCCGGCGCGCACCTCCTCCAGGCCCTTCTCGGCGCAGTGCAGCGCGACGGCCGCCGCGTACGCCTGGAAGTAGGTGCGGGCGCGGTTGCGCTCCAGCGCGTTGCTCCACTGCGGGATCTTCCACTCGAAGGTGGTCTCCGGCTTGGTCAGCGTGCGCGGGAGGTTGATGACGACGCTGTGGCCCGTGGCCTTCACGTAGCCGATGTCGACGAGCCCGGACAGGGCCGTGGACCAGAGCCGGGCGATGGGGCCGCCGCCGGTGTCGAGCGCCAGGTGCTCCTTGCCGTCGAACCAGCGCGGGGACATCACCCAGCTGTACTTGTCGTCGAAGTCCCGCTTCTGGGGGGCGGGGATGGTGTGCTGGTTCCACGGGTGGCGCGGGTCGACGGGGTTGCCGAGCGGGTCGTGGGTGACGAACTGCTCCTGGCCCTCCCAGTCCTCGTAGTACGAGCTGCCGAGCAGGATGCGGATACCGAGATTGATCTTGGTGAGGTCGTTGGTGACCAGTTTGCCGTCGACGACGATGCCGGGGGTGACGAACATCCGCCGGCCCCAGTCGGTCATGTTGGCGTAGGTGAAGTCGCAGTGGTCGGGGTCGTTCAGCGCTCCCCAGCAGCCGAGCATCACCCGTCGGCGGCCGACCTCCTCGTACCCCGGCAGGGCCTCGTAGAAGAAGTCGAAGAGGTCGTCGTGGAGCGGGACGACGCGCTTCATGAACTCGACGTAGCGCATGAGGCGGGTCAGGTAGTCCGTGAACAGCTGGACGGACGCGACCGTGCCGACGCCGCCCGGGTAGAGCGTGGAGGGGTGCACATGGCGGCCCTCCATCAGGCAGAACATCTCCCGGGTGTAGCGGCTGACCTGGAGGGCCTCGCGGTAGAACTCGCCTTCGAGCGGGTTGAGGGAGCTCATGATGTCGGCGATCGTGCGGTAGCCGTGCTCGGCGGCGTGCGGCGCCTCGGTGCGCTGAGCCTGCTCCCAGACGCCCGGGTTGGTCTCGCGGACCATCTTCTCGCAGTAGTCGACCCCGACCAGGTTCTCCTGGAAGATGTTGTGGTCGAACATGTACTCGGCGGACTCGCCGAGGTTGATGATCCACTCGCCGAGGTGCGGCGGTTTCACGCCGTACGCCATGTTCTGCGTGTAGACCGAGCAGGTGGCGTGGTTGTCCCCGCAGATGCCGCAGATGCGGCTGGTGATGAAGTGGGCGTCGCGCGGGTCCTTGCCGCGCATGAAGACGCTGTAGCCGCGGAAGACCGACGAGGTGCTGTAGCACTCCGCGACCCGCTTCTGCTTGAAGTCGATCTTCGTGTGGATGCCGAGGCTGCCCACGATCCGGGTGATCGGATCCCAGGACATCTCGACCAGGCCGGTACCGTCGCCGGCCGTCTTCGTCTTCGGTGCCATCGTGTGTGCGGTGCCCTTCTTCTCTTCACGTCGTCAAGCTGCGGGCGGGGCGAGGCCCCGGTGTCGGTGCGGGTGGTGTCGTGGTCGATGGGGGTGCGTCACCACGGGGGGCGGTAGCCGGTGGTGATCTTCTTGCCGGTGTGCCGCCACTTCGGCTCCTTGTCCACGGTCCTGGCCGTGATCGAGCGGAGCCTGCGGACGACGGCCCCGTACGCGCCGCTGGACGTGGTGGAGATCCGGGCGCCGGGCGGTTCGTCCATGAACGGCATGAACTTGTCGGGGAACCCCGGCATGGTGCAGGCGATGCAGATGCCGCCGACGTTCGGGCAGCCGCCGATGCCGTTCATCCAGCCGCGCTTGGGCACGTTGCACTTGACGACCGGTCCCCAGCAGCCGATCTTCACCAGGCACTTGGGCGAGTCGTAGGTCTCGGCGAACTGGCCCTGCTCGTAGTAGCCGGCCCGGTCGCAGCCCTCGTGCACGGTCGCGCCGAACAGCCAGGTCGGGCGCAGCTTGTCGTCGAGCGGGATCATCGGGGCCGACCCGGCCGCCTGGTACAGCAGATAGGTCAGGGTCTCGGCGAAGTTGTCGGGCTGGATCGGGCAGCCGGGCACGCAGACGATCGGGATCCCGGCCTTCGACTTCCAGTCCCAGCCCAGATAGTCGGGCACGCCCATGGCGCCGGTCGGGTTGCCCGCCATCGCGTGGATGCCGCCGTACGTGGCGCAGGTGCCGATCGCGACGACGGCGAGGGCCTTGGGCGCGAGCCGGTCGATCCACTCGCTGGTGGTGATGGGCTGGCCGGTCTCCGGGTCGTCGCCGAAGCCGCACCAGTAACCCTCGCGCTTGATCGACTCGTTGGGGACGGAGCCCTCGACGACGAGCACGAACGGGTCGATCTCGCCGCGCTCCCCCTTGAAGAACCACTCGATGAAGGTGTCGGCACCGCCGACCGGGCCGCACTCGAAGTCGATCAGCGGCCAGTGGACCTGGATCTTCGGCAGGCCGGGGAGCCCGGCGAGCGCGATCTCCTCGATGCTGGGCTGCATGGCGGCGGTCAGCGCGACCGAGTCGCCGTCGCAGCTGAGCCCCGCGTTGATCCAGAGGATATGGATCGGCCGCTGGTCCGTACCGGCCGCGGCGTCGGCCGCGGCCGGCGATGCTGCATCCATGGGGACGCCTCCAAGGGGGAGGTAACACGACAAAGACCCTTTTCCGGGCCTTCTCTCTTGCTAACAGGCGGTCGGCCCCGCTGCCACCGCGCGAGCCGCGGACGGAGCATCGGACGCGGTATGCGAAGGCGCGGCGGACGACGTACCGGGCGGCGCGCCGGGCGGAGGACCCGGCAGAGGACCGGGCGGTGCGCCCGGCGGCGGTTCCTTGCGGACGAAGGCGCGGCGCAGGGCGTGGTAGGGGGCGGTCGGGTCCGAGAAGGTGCGCCGCATCCGGGCGAGTTCCCGCTCCCGGTGGGCGGCGAGCGGTTCGACCGCCTCGCGGCGGTCGCTCTCCGCCTTCTTCGCGGCGATGCGCGAGCGGGTCGCCGCCGCGGTCGCGAGCCGTGCCGCCAGTGCGGTGACCTCCGCGGTGAACCGACCGGGGGCGCAGTCGATGACCCGGTCCGCCAGTCCGGTCCGCAGCGCGGCGGTCGCGGTCATCGGCAGCGCCTCGCGGGTGAGGCGTTCGGCCGTCGGCAGGCCCACGCGGCGGGGCAGGGAGTACGTCCAGTACTCCGAGCCGTACAGGCCCATGCGCCGGTAGTGCGGGTTGAGCACGACGCCCGACCGGCACCAGACCTCGTCGGCGGCGAGGGCGAGCATCACCCCGCCGGCCGCCGCGTTGCCACCGAGCGCGGCGACGGTGAGCCGGTCGGTGGTGGTGAGGACGGCCTCCACCAGGTCGTTCATGGCGTCGAGGTTGGCCGAGGACTCCGCTCCGGGGTCGGCCGCCGCCTCGATCACCTTGAGGTGGATGCCGTTGGAGAAGAGATCCCTGTCCCCGCCGACGACCAGGACCGAGGTGGGCCGGGTGCAGGCCGCCCGGTAGGCGTCCAGCAGCCGCCGGCAGTGGTCCGTGCTCATGGCACCGCCGGGGAACGAGAACGACAGGAATCCGGCGTCCCCTTTCTCCCGGTAGCGGATGTCGCTCCAGGTGACGTACTGCGCGGTGGGGTGCTGCGCGGTCCCGTGCTCCTCTTCCGCGAGGAGCTGCGCGGGGAGCGGCGCGGGGAGCTCGGGCAGGGCGGGCAGCCGGCCGGCCAGGGCGAGGGTGGCGGGGAGGGCGAAGGCGGCGGGCGCGCCCGGGCGCCGCCGCGGCCGCAGTTCGGGGATCCACACCGCGCCGTCGGCCGTCGCGCGGCAGACCGCGCCCGCCCTGGTGGCCAGCAGGTCTCCGGGGCGCCCACGCAGCCCGTACTCCGGGTGGCCGCCGTGCAGGTACCACTCGCCGCCGAGCAGCTCGTCGAGCACGCCCGGCTGCGAGTCGGCGGCGCGCAGGATGCGCACGACCCGCTCGGTGGAGTCGTCCTCCCAGGAGATGCGCCGGAACTCCTGGCGGAAGTACGGCCGGATGCGGATCGCGCCGGACCCGCCGGACGCGCCGGGCGTGCCGGACGCGCCGGGCGTGCCGGTCTGCGGCTGCGGCTGCGGCTGCGGCTGCGGCTGCGGCTGCGGCTGCGGCTGCGGCTGCGGCTGCGGCTGCGGGGCGTACGTACCGGACGCGAAGCGCTCGACGGCCAGCAGGACCGCGGTCGTCGCGGCGTCGGAGACCTCGTTGCGATAGAGGTCGCTCTTGCCGACGGGTGGCACGACGTCAGGTACGGGAAAGGTCACCGCGGCCCACACGTCCCCGGCGTCCATCTCCTCGTCGGCCTGGAGGACCGTGACGCCCCAGGTGGCGGCGTTCTCGTGGACCGCCCAGTCGAGCGAGGACGGTCCGCGGTCGCCGGGCGGCCCGGGGTGGACGATGAGACAGGTGTGCGCGGACCACACATCCCGTGGGATCGCGGTCTTCAGCATGGGCGCGAGCACCAGGTCCGGCCGGTGGCGGCGGACGGCGTCGCGGACGGCGTCACCGTCCGGGGTCTGCTCCACGGCGACGCGGTGTCCGCGGTCCCGCAGTTCGGCGTGGACGCGCTGGGTGAGGCTGTTGTAGGCGCTGGCGACGAGCAGGAGGTGCATGGCGGCCTTCCACCGGATCCGGCGGCTCACGGCCGGTGACGGGTCCGGCCGCCTGTGATCGTTGGCCGCGGCGGGCCCCGCCGGCCCCGCACACGGCCGTGGTGTCACCCGAAAGCGACCGCGGCGGCGACCGATCGGCGGCAGCCCCGCCGGCCTGCGGCGCTGTGCCGCGGATGGCGCTCAGCAGGCCCTCGGGAAGGGCTGAGCCGGCCCTCAGAAGGCGGTGTACCGCTCGGGCATGGGCTGTTCCACGCCGTCCAGTTCCAGCGTGCAGCCGGGTTTCATCCGTACCAGGTGGGGCTGGTGCACCCGCACCAGGAAGCTGCGCACGGGGTCGTCCGGCAGTTCACCGCTGAGCACGGTCGTGCCCTTGCCGTGCTCACGCCGGTACGCGACCACTTTGCCGTCGACCAGGAGTTCGATGCCGCCGGTCCTGCCGGGGCCGACGTTCACGGTGATCGAGTGCGGCCCGTGGTCGATGTGGAAGTGGTGGTTACGCGACATGGCACACACACCTCCGCAGTGCAGCCGCTCCGCTTGCAGCCGGCCCTCCGGTCGGCACTTCAGACTAAGTCCGCCCCGCGCCCGCGCGCAGGTCGCGAGGGCCGTCCGGGGAGGGTGGAGGAGCATGCCCACGACGTGGACCTGAGGGTGCCGGGCCGGGAACCGGATGCGGCGGAGATGTGTCTGTCCTGGGGACAGCATCCCGGGCCCGCGCCGGACGGCCGGGCCCGGCTGCCGACGGGGGGGCGGGATGAACGCGTGGTCGGTTCCGGGATACACGGAGACCAGGGAACTCGGTTCGGGCGGCAGCGGACGTGTCGTCCTCGCCGTCCATGACGCGACGGGCACTGCGGTGGCCGTCAAGTATCTGGCCGAGCGGCTGCGCGGGGACGGGGCCTTCGTGCGGGAGTTCAGGTCCGAGGCGCGGCTGCTCGGCGGGCTGGACACGCCCCACGTGGTGCGGCTGTACGAGTACGTCGAGGCGCCGGATGGCGCCGCGATCGTGATGGAGCTGGTCGACGGCGTCGCCCTGCGCGCGCTGCTCGTGAGGGAGGGGCGGACGGGGCCCGAGAGCGCGCTCGTGGTCCTGAAGGGTTCGCTGCTGGGGCTGGCGGCAGCGCACCGGGCCGGAGTGGTGCACCGGGACTACAAGCCGGAGAACGTGCTGGTGGCGGCTGACGGTTCGTCCAAGCTGGCCGATTTCGGCATCGCGGCGCGCAGCGGCACGATGCCCGGCGTCGCGGGCACACCCGCGTACATGGCGCCGGAGCAGTGGAGCGGGGAGCCGGCGTCGCCCGCGGCCGACGTGTACGCCGCGACGGCGACGTTCTTCGAATGCCTGACGGGCCGGAAGCCGTTCTCCGGACAGAACATCGCCGAACTGGCGCTCCAGCACACCACCGTGCCCGTATCGGTGGAGGACGTTCCGGAGGGGGTGCGTCCGCTGGTCCTGGGCGGCCTCGCCAAGTCCCCCGGGGAACGGCCCGCGAACGCCGAGGCGTTCGTGGCGGAGCTGGAGCGGGTCGCCCTGGCGGCGTACGGCCCGGACTGGGAGGAGCGCGGGCAGCGCAGGCTGGCCGCACTGGCGGCGCTGCTGCCGCTGCTGTTCCCCTCGGCGGGTGGTGCGCCACCGGCGGGGATCGCGGCACGGGCGAGCACCTCACTGGGGCGCGGCCACCGGCTCGGCGGTCTGCGGCCGGACGGGCAGGGGCTGTTCGCGGGGGCCCTCGCACTCGTCCTGGGGCTCGTCCTGGTGCTGGCGGCGCGCTCGGGCGACGAGGCTACGGGCCGGGCGGCGGCCGAGGCGGTGGCGACGACCAGCGCCGTACCGGGTGCGGACGCGGCGGCACCACCGGGCGCGGAGAGCGCCTCGCCCACAGCCTCGGCATCCCCCTCCCCCTCGGCGTCCACGAGTCCGCCGGAGCCGACAGCCACAACGACGCCCACGCCGACGCCGACGCCCGCGACAACCGGTCCCTCCGCGCCGGGCACGCCGTCGCCTCCGCCGTCCGCGACCCTCTCCGCTTCCCCGTCGAGCGTCTCCGAACCGTCCGTGACACCGGAGCCGCCCGCCCCGGTCTCCGTCGTGTCCGTCTCCGTCGGCTCGCTGCGGCAGACGGGCACGTCGACCGCCGCCGCGACCGTCGACGTCGTCACCGACGGGACCGGCCCGGTGACGATCGTCCTCGACTGGGCCACGGGTGACGCCAAGGGCGGCCCCAGGACGGCGGACGGCACCGACGCCTTCGAGCGCCGCGGCGCCACGCGGTACACGCTCGCGGTCGACCACACGTTCCAGGGCCGTGGCTGCTACTGGAGCGTGCGGGCCGACACCTCACCGGCCGCCGCCAACGGCAGTTCCCGGCAGGAGATCCTCACCAGGCGGTGCACAGTCTCATGAGCGGACGGATCGAGGACGACGACGCCTACAGCGCAACAGCGCTGGCCAGCCACTGGGTCGAACGGCCGGCCCCGCCCGAGGGCCACCCTGCCGCCCCCGACCGCGTGGAGGGCGCGGTCCTCCGCTTCGGCCCGGGCGTCACGGCCGCCGTCCGCACCCGCCAGGGACACGGGCACGGCGCCGCGGCCGCCGTCCCGCACCGCACGCTCCCCGGCCCTACTCCCGCGCCGCCGCGGGCCCCCGCGCGCCGGGCCGCCTCGCGCCTCGGGGGCCCCCGCCGCTACACCCTCGCCGCCGTCGTCCTGCTGGCCGTGCTCGGCATTCTCGCCTGGGACCGGTACGGGCCGGGCGTCGGCGTCCGGAGCGTGTCCGTACGCACCGACCCCGCGGGGCCGGGCTGCGACGGCACCGCGGAGATCACCGCGCTCGTGGCCACGGACGGGCGGCCGGGCACGCTGACGTACCACTGGGTGCGCAACGACGGCACCGCGTCGGAGGAGTTCACCGAGCGGCTGGCGCGCGGGCAGCGGCAGGCGCGGCTGAGGCTGCTGTGGACGTTCCGCGGCGAGGGCGCGTACGAGGCGAGGGCCGAGCTCCGGATCACCGCACCGACCCGCCACCGCGCGGCGGCCGGGTTCACGTACACCTGCCCCCGCTGATGTCCCGGGCCCGGGCCCGCCTCCGCGCTCCGTGGCCCGAACACAGCGGATCGTGGCCCTTCCAGGACTGGCCGGAGGATCACGGCTCGCCGAAGCTGGCCACCATGAGCGAGAGCACAGCACGCATACGCGACGCACTGCGGGGACCGGGACCGCTCGACGTGGGCACGGAGGAGGGCGCCCGGCTGCTCGCCGAGGCCGCCGGGCTCGTGGTGCGGCACGCCGAGGAGGTGTCCGGCGGACCGGTGGCTCCCGACGAGCCGGGGACCGCGCGGATCCGCAAGTGGCTGGACGGCTACGACTTCCACGGGCCGCGCCCGGCCGGTGAGGTGCTGCCCGATGTGGTGGCGGCGCTGCGCCGGTGGGGGGTGCACACGACGCATCCGCGTTACATGGGCCTCTTCAACCCCACGCCCACCTGGTGGGGGGTGGCGGGCGAGTTGATCGCCGCCGGGGTCAACCCGCAGCTCGCCGCCCAGAGTCACGCTCCGGCGGCCGTGGAGATGGAACGGCACGTGCTGCGCTACCTCGCGGCCCGGCTGGGGCTTCCGGAACGGTCGGCGGGCAGTTTCACGATCGGCGGCTCGGAGGCCAATCTGACGGCTGTCGTCGTCGCCCTGACACGCCGTCACCCCGGCTACGCCGACGCGGGGCTCGCCGGGCTGCCGCGGCAGCCGGTGCTGTACGCGTCGGAGGAGAGCCATCACGCCTGGTTGAAGATCGCCCATCTCACCGGACTCGGGCGGGACGCGGTGCGGCTCGTACCGGCCGATGCGGCCTACCGGTTCGACGTGGTCCGGCTGCGCGGGCTGCTCGACGCCGACCTCGCCGCGGGCCGCGAGCCGTTCCTGCTGATCGGTACGGCGGGCACGACGGGCGGCGGCGTGCTCGATCCGCTCCCCGAACTCGCCGATGTCGCGGACGAGTTCGGAATGCACTTCCATGTCGACGCGGCATGGGCGGGTGCCGTGGCCCTGTCCGACCGGCTGCGGCCGCTGCTCGCCGGGGTCGAACGGGCCGACAGCGTCACGGTGGACGCGCACAAGTGGCTCTCGGCGCCGATGGGTGCCGGGATGTTCCTCACCGCGCATCCCGAGGCCCTCGCGGAGAGCTTCCGGGTGAGCACCTCGTACATGCCGCCGGACAGCGAGACGACAGCGGACCCCTATGTGGCGAGTGTGCAGTGGTCGCGCCGCTTCGCCGGTCTGAAGGTGTTCCTCGCGCTGGCGGCCGTCGGACGTCAGGGCTACGCGGAACAGCTGGAGCGGGACACCGCGCTCGGTGAGCTGCTCGCCGGCCGGCTGGCCGAGGAGGGCTGGCTCCGGATCAACGACACCCCGCTGCCGGTGGTGTGCGTGGTCGATCCGGACACCGACGCGGCGGGCCCGGAGCGCAGTTGGGCATGGCACTCGGCGGTCGCGGACCGCGTCGTACGACGCGGCGAGGCGTGGCTCAGTCCGGTACGCCTCGCCGGGCGCCCCGCCATCCGGATCTGTCTCACCAGCCACCGGACTCGCGCCGAGGACGTCGAGGCCGTGGTGTCGGCGCTCGGAGCGGCGCGGGTGGCGACCGGGAGCGCCCGGGCCGCGTCCGACGCATAGCCCGGTCGCCCAGGGGGACACCGCACGCCGGGCGGCACATGTCGGGCGGAACGTGTCGGGCGGGACGTGTCGGACACGGCCCGGGGCCCGGAGGGGCCGGGACCCTGGGCGCGGGCGGCACGTTCGCTGCTCGTAGGGTGGCGCCGTGACGACGAACACGAATGCGAGCATCGGGCGCCTGATCTACGGGTGCATGGGACTGGGCGGGTCCTGGGCACCCGAACCCTACGGGGCGGCGGACATCGCCGCGGCCGAGGCGGCGGTCGTCGCGGCGCTGGAGATCGGCGTCACCACCTTCGACCACGCAGACATCTACCGCCACGGGAAGGCCGAGGCGGTGTTCGGCGAGATCCTCGCCCGCACGCCGGGGCTCCGCGAGCGCGTCGTCCTGCAGACCAAGTGCGGTATCCGCCTTGCCGAGGGCGACCGCCCCGGCATCTACGACCTGCGCGGAAGCAGCATTCTGCGCCGCGTGGAGGAGAGCCTGACCCGGCTGCGCACCGATGTCATCGACGTGCTCCTGCTGCACCGGCCGGATCCCCTGGCCGACCCCGACGACGTGGCGGAGGCGCTGACGTCCCTGCACCGGCAGGGCCTGGTGCGGCGGTTCGGCGTGTCGAACATGGCGGGCGAGCAGATAGCACCACTGCTGGCCCGTCTCGACGTGCCGCTGGTGGCCAACCAGCTGGAGATGAGTCTCGACCGCCGCGACTGGCTCGAAGCGGGTGTCCTCGTGAACACTCCCGCCGCGGCCGGAGTCGGCCACCCGATGGGGACCGTCGAGTACTGCCGCGCGAACGGCATCGAGCTCCAGGCGTGGGGCGCGCTGGCGCAGGGCCGCTTCACGGGGCGCGAGGAGACCCCGCAGGAGCGGGCCACCGCAGAGCTGCTCGCCACACTGGCCGAGAAGAAGGGCACCACCCCGGAATCGGTCCTGCTGTGGTGGCTGCGGCGCCACCCCGCCGGCATCGTCCCGGTCATCGGCAGCTCCGGCCCGGAGCGCATCCGTGCCTGCGGCGACGCGGCCATGCGGGAGCCGGAGCTGAGCCACGAGGAGTGGTACGACCTCTGGCTGGCCGCGCGCGGAGCGCCGCTGCCGTAGCCGGCGCGACCGGCGTGACCGGCGTGACCGGAAGCGGAGGCGGAGGCGGAGCCATGGCCGTGGTCGCCGCTGCCGGTGTCAGACGGCCACGAGGGTGGTCTCCGTCGCCTTGACGCTGGTCCATACGGGAGTCCCGTCCGCGAGGCCGAGTTCGGCGGCGGCCTGCGGGGTGATCTCGGCGACCAGATCCGGGGCGTCGTCCGAGGTGATCAGGATCCGCAGTCTGCTGCCGCTCGCGGTGATCTCGCGCACCGTGCCGGACCAGACGTTGCGCGGGCTGCCGCTCGGCCGGTCCCGGTGGACGGAGACCGCCTCGGGAGCGATGATCGCGAGCCCTTCGGTGCCCGTGGGAAGCGGGTCCGCGACGACGAGCGTGCCGCCGCCCGGGAGCCGGAGGCCGTCGGCGGTGGCGGTCCCGGGCCAGGCGTTGCGGCCGAGCATGCGCGCGACCCACGGGGAGCGGGGGTGCCGGGTGACCTCGGCGGGCGGCGCGTCCTGGAGGGCGCGGCCGTCGTCCAGTACGAGGACCCGGTCGGCGAGCGAAACGGCCTCCACCGGGTCGTGGGTGACGATCAGACAGACCCCGCCGAACCCCGCGAGATGGCTCCGCAGGGTGTGCCGGACATGGGCACGGGTGGTCTGGTCGAGGGCGGCGAGCGGCTCGTCGAGCAGCAGCAGCCGGGGGCGAGCGGCGAGGGCACGGGCGAGGGCGACGCGGCCCGCCTGCCCGCCCGACAGCTGCGCCGGCCTGCGGTGGGCGAGATGGCCGACCCCCAGCCGGTCCAGCCACTCCTGGGCGGCGCGGCGCGCCTCGGCACGGGGGGTGCCGTGGGCCCGGAGTCCGTACGCGGTGTTGGCGAGGGCCGTGAGGTGCGGGAAGAGCGCGCCGTCCTGGGGGACCCATGCCACACCCCTGCGGTGCGGCGGGAGCCCGGTGACGTCCGCGTCTCCGAGCCTGAGGACGGCCCGGGAACGCGGTGTGAGCCCCAGGAGGGCGCGCAGCAGGGTCGTCTTGCCCGCGCCGTTGGGACCGACGACGGCGATGGTGGTGCCCGGTCCGGCGGTGAGCGTGAGCCGGTTGAAGCCGGTGACCTCGGCGTGCAGCGGCCAGGACTCGCGCGGGCGAACGCCCGCGGAGGCGGACGGGGGGACAAGGCCCCCGGCGGCCGGAGCGGGCTCCTCCGCCACCGGCGCCGGTGCCCGGGGCCGCTCGCCGGGCGCGCCGGTGAAGCGGCCGCGCAGGGCGATCAGCACGCCCATGGCGATCGCCAGCAGCAGGAGCGAGACGGATGTCGCGGCCTCCGGCTGCTCCTGGAGCAGGAGATAGACCTGGAGCGGCAGCGTCTGGGTGGTACCGGGGAGGTTGCCCGCGAAGGTGATGGTGGCGCCGAACTCGCCCAGTGCGCGGGCCCAGGTGAGCGCCGCCCCGGCGATCAGGCCGGGCGCCACCATCGGCAGGGTGACGGTACGGAACACGCGCAGCGGCGAGGCGCCCAGGGACGCGGCGGTCTCCTCGTACCGCGGACGCAGCCCGGCGAGCGCGCCTTCGAGGCTGATGACGAGGAACGGCATCGCGACGAAGGTCGCCGCGAGGACGGCGCCCGAGGTGTGGAACGGCAGGGTGAGCCCGAACCAGCTCTCCAGCCACGGCCCGAGCAGTCCCCGCCGGCCGAAGGCGAGCAGCAGGGCGACTCCCCCGACCGTGGGCGGCAGCACCATCGGCAGCAGCACGAGGGAGCGGACGAGCGCCTTGCCGGGGAAGTCCACCCGGGCCAGCAGCCAGGCCAGAGGGACGCCGAGGAGGAGGGAGAGGCCGAGCGACCAGAAGGACACGAGGAGCGAGAGCCGCAGCGCCTCGACGGCGGCGGGGCCGGTGAGGTGGGCGCCGAGCTCGCCCCAGTCGGTGCGGGCGATGATCCCGACGAGCGGCAGCAGCAGGAACGCGACGGCGAGCAGCGCGGGGACGGCCAGGGCCGGCGGGGTGCGGGGACCCGGGGAGCCGGGACCCCGGTTCGCGCCCGGGCCCGGCGTGGTGCCGGGACCGGGGGTGGCATCGGCCCCGGGGGTGGCTGCGGGACCCGGGGTGGCGCCGGGACCAGGAGGGCGCGTGCCCGCCGCCTCGTGGATGCGATTGCCTGCTCGCTTCATCGGACGTCCCGTCCCCGGGTCGGTCTCGTCACGGCTTCTGGAAGCCCGCGTCCTGGAGGATCCTCTGCGCCTCGGGACCGCTCAGCCAGGCCACGAACGCCGCGGCCGCCTCCGCGTTCCCCGACTGCTTCAGCGTGGCCGCCGGGTACTGGGCGACGGCGTTCTGCGCGTCGGGGATCTCGACCGCGTCGACCTTGTCCGCGGCGCTCGCGGCGTCCGTCCGGTAGACGAGGCCGGCATCGGCCTCGCCGAGCTCGACCTTGCTGAGCACCGCGCGGACGCTGGGCTCCTGGGAGACCGGCCGCACGGTGAGGTGCTGCGCGTCGAGGATCTGCTTGCTGTAGCGGCCGACGGGCACTTCGGGCGCCGCGAGGACGACCTTGAGGCCGCTGTCCGCGAGGTCCTTCAGCTCGTCGACGTGCTTCGGGTTTCCCTCACCCGTGGCGATGACGAGCCGGTTCCTTGCGATGACCGCCGGCGTGCCGGTGTCGTCCTTCAGCCCGTCCATCGTCCTGGTGTCGGCGGTGACCAGCGCGTCGGCGGGGGCGCCCTGCCTGACCTGGGCGGCCAGTTCCTGCGACCCGGCGAAGGAGAAGGTGATCCTGGTGCCGGGGTGGGACTTCTCGTACGCCGCACCCGCTGTCCTGAAGACATCGGTCAGGGACGCGGCGGCGAGCACCGTGAGGCGGGCGGCAGGGGCTCCGGAGCCCTTCACCGCCTCGTCACCGGTGGCGTCGCCGCTGCCGCAGGCGGCGGCGAGCGGGACGAGCAGTGCGGCCGTGAGGACGGCGGCGGCTCGGCGGCGGGTGGCGCGGAGGCGGGTGACGCGGAGGGCTGTGGCACTGCGGGCTGTGGCGCTGCGGGACATCGGAGGTGAGCTCCTTGTGACTGCGGCCGGCGGATGCCGACCGAGCGGATGGTGAGAGCTGCGCCGGTGACGGACGACGCCGCGCGAGGGTCAGCTGCGGTCGATGTGCACGTTGGTCGACTTCACACGGGCGGTCGCCCGCATGCCGACCTCCAGCCCGAGCTCCTCCACGGCCTCCCGGGTCAGCAACGACACGAGCCGGTGCGGACCGGCCTGGATCTCGACCTGGGCGGCGACGTCGCCGAGCTTGACCGCCGTGACGATGCCGGGGAAGGCGTTGCGGGCCGATGTGTACGAGGTCTCCTCCTCGCCGGTGCCGGTCTGGGCCACCTCGATGGAGAAGGCGGCCAGATCGCGGCCGTCGACCAGACGGCGGCCGGTCTCGTCGCGATGGGTGGCGACCCGGCCGGCGTCCGCCCAGCGGCGGGCGGTGTCCGGGCTGACGCCCAGCAGGCGTGCCGCCTGTCCGATGGTGTAGGACTGCATACGCCACACGCTAGAGCGATCAGGTCCGCATATGCAATGCCTCAGGATGTTTCTCCATGGCAGCTGCGAGGTGGCGGGAGGAAGGTACGAAGCGGACGCCGCACGTACGCGGTGCGTACCGGCACGGATACGGAGGGTGTGCCTACAGTGCTGGGGCAACCACCGGCAAGGAACCGGCGTTCCGTTCGACGATCAAGGCGCAGCCCATGAGTCTCAGCATCCGCAACCAGCTCCGCGGCACGGTCACCTCCGTCACCTCCGGCGAGGCCATGGCCACGGTGCGGGTCCGTCTCGAAGGGGGCGAGGACATCACCGCGGCCGTCACCGCGGACTCCGTCAGGGAGCTGGGCATCGCCGAGGGCTCCGCCGTCCGTGCCCTGGTCAAGTCGACCGAGGTGGCGGTGGCGACCGGGCCGGTCGAGGGCGTGAGCATCCGCAACCAGATCCCCGGCAAGATCATGGCCATCGCCATGGGCGTGGCCATGGCGAGCCTCAGACTCGAGGTGGAGGGCGGCGAACTGACGGCCGCGATCACCAAGGAGGCCGTCGACGAGCTGGGGCTCTTCGTCGGCTCGTCCGTGATCGCCCTGATCAAGTCCACGGAGGTCGCGCTCGCGACCGACTGACCGGCGGCCTGTCCCGAGCCCGGCCCGGGTGTCCGGGACCGCTGGGCGTCCGGGGCCGTCCGGAGCCCGGCCCGGGAAGCCGGGGCGCGGAACCCGGCGCCCGGCTTCGCCGTGTACCTGCTGGGGCACGAGCCGCCCGCCGTCGCCTGGGACTCCCTCCCCCGTAGCCTCCGGCACGGGAGGTGCCCCCCATGCTGCGCCGACCCTACTTCCGGCTCCCGTCCGGCCGCGCGGCGGCGCGGCCGCGGACACGGTGCTGCGCGAGGCGTGGGAGAGGGCCGCGACGGAGCGCGTCGAGATCGCCTGCGGCGGGGGGTACGGGCGCACGGGCACCGCCCTGGCGTGTCCGGCGGTGCTGGACGGGCTGCGGGGCGCCGAGGCGGTCGCGTACGTCCGCGAGTACTATGCGCGGCGCGCGGTCGAGACACCGTGGCAGCGGAGGTACGCGGCGCACTTCGGGTGACCGGCCCGGGGTCCGCGCCCCGGCTTTCCGGGCGCCGGGCCCGCCGGGAGCGGCCGACGCAGACCTCGGCCGCGCACCAGCCGCCCCGAGGGCAGCCGTACGACTCCGGGGCCCTGTTCCTGCCTTGTGGCGGTCACCGCGCCGGCCTGACCCGTTTCCGGAACCCGGCAGATCCCGCCCGGCGTCGCGACGCCCGCAGACCCTCCCCCGCAGCCCTTCGGCACCCGAGGCGCCCCCATGCCGCATTGGCGCAATCGTCCGAGTACGTCCGCCCGAGGGGCAGCCGCACGACTCCGGGGCCCTGTTCCTGCCATGTGGCGGTCACCGCGCCGGCCCAGGCCGCTCCCGGAACCCCCGGCAGATCCCGCCCGGCGCCACGACGCCCGCAGACCCTCCCCCGCAGCCCTTCGGCACCCGAGGCGCCCCCATGCCGCATTGGCGCAGTCGTCCGAGTACGTCGGCCCCGAGGGCGGCCTAGGCTGGCGCGGTAACCGCCACATGGCAGGAATCGGCACCGCCCGGCGTCGCGACGCCCGCAGACCCTCCCCCGCAGCCCTGCGGCACCCGAGGCGCCCCCATGCCGCATTGGCGCAGTCGTCCGAGTACGTCCGCCACGAGGGCGATCCTCCGCCTTGCGACGGCACGCACCCGAGCCGCGCACCCGACGCCGCGCACCCGACGCCGCGCACCCGGCGCCGGGCGCCCGGCCCTGTCGGCGGACGGCGCCAGGCACCGGACACGGCCCGGCCCTGGGCGCTCTTGTCCCCGGGGGCGGACTGCCCCGACAGTGGCGTGCATGGCGATCGTTGTGCTGCTGGGAACACTGGACACCAAGGGCGAGGAGTACGGCTGGCTGCGGGAGCGGCTGCTGCGGCGCGGAGTCGACGTCCTCGTGGTCGACACCGGAGTGATCGGCGAGCCTCGCATCTCCGCGGATGTCCCGCGCGCCGACGTGGCCCGCGCTGCGGGCGTCGAGCTCGCGCGGTTACGTGCCGAGGGCGACCGCGGCGCCGCCGTGACCGCGATGGCGCACGGCGCCGCCGAGACCCTGCTGCGGCTCCTCGGGGAGGGGCGGCTGCACGGGGTGCTGGCCATCGGCGGCAGCGGCGGGACGTCCATCGCGACCCGGGCGATGCGGGCCCTGCCGCTCGGCGTGCCCAAGCTGATGGTGTCGTCCATGGCTTCGGGCGACGTCGCGCCGTACGTCGGGTCCGCCGACATCACGATGATGTACAGCGTCGTCGACATCGCGGGGATCAACTCCGTCTCGGCTCCGATCCTGGCCAACGCCGCCGACGCCGCGGCCGGCATGGCGCAGGGCTACGCCGCAGCGGCCCGTGCGCTGCGCCCGGCCGACCTCGGGGCGGGCGGCAGACCGCTGGTCGCGGCGAGCATGGCGGGGGTGACGACGCCGGGGGTCGACGCCGCCCGGGAGCGGCTGACCGAGCTCGGCTACGAGGTGCTGGTGTTCCACACCAGTGGCGCCGGCGGCCGCACGCTCGAATCGCTGGCCGGGCAGGGGCTCTTCGCGGGCGTGCTCGACCTGACCCTGAGCGAGCTCGCCGACGACCTGGTCGGCGGCATCCTCTCCGCGGGCCCGGACCGGCTCACGGCCGCCGCGCGCCACGGGGTGCCGCAGGTGGTGAGCCTGGGCGCGCTGGACATGGTGAAGTTCGGACCCCTGGCCACCGTGCCGCCGCAGCATCTGCGGGACCGCCATGTGCGAGTCCACAATCCGTCGATCACCGTCATCCGCACGACGGAGCCGGAGTGCGCCGAGCTCGGCCGGCGCGTGGCCGCCAAGCTCCGCGAGGCCACCGGCCCGGCGGCGGTGTGCATCCCGCTGCGCGGTCTGTCGACGCTCGGCGCCCCGGACGGCCCCTACCACGATCCGGCCGCCGACGAGGCGTTGTTCGCCGCGCTGCGGGACGGGCTGCGGGGCAGTGGTGTCGAGGTGCGGGAGGTCGGGACGCACATCAACGACCCCTCGTTCGGCCGCGCTGCCGCGGATCTCCTCCACGGACTGATCGGCGCGGCCGGGGGCGCACCCGCGGCCGCCTGCGCATGACCCCGTGGATCCCGGCGTCGGCAGGGGCGCGGGCCGTGCCCCACCGGCGTCCTACGGCCTCGTCCGGTGTCCGGCGCGGAGCGGGAGGGAGGGTCGGCGCCCCGCCCGGTCCCGGTGCCGTACGGCCCGCTCCGACCCCCTTCCGTCGCGTACCTCCTCACCGGGGACTTTCGTCCCGTATGGCCCCACCGGGCACAGCGGTGCTAGAAAGAACACCGTGATCAGGCGCTTCGACCGATTGCGGGGCGTGTCCTTTCGGCGACTGATCGGCAAGCGCCCCAGGAGCGTCGCCGGGCAGGTTTTCGTCCTCCAGGCGGCGGTTGTGGTCCTGCTCGTGCTCGGGGCGATCTTCGCCCTGGTACTGCAGACCCGGCACGACACCGACCGTGCGGCCCGCAACCGCTCGATCGCCGTCGCGGAAACGTTCGCGCACTCCCCTGGGCTGCTGGCCACGCTGCGGCTGCCCGATCCCAGCCGGGTGCTCCAGCCCATCACGGAAGAGACCCGCAAGAGCGCGGGCGTGGACTTCATCGTGGTGATGGACACCAAGGGGATCCGCTACACGCATCCGCAGCCGGACCGGATCGGGAAACGCTTCGTCGGGACGATAGAGCCCTCCCTCGCGGGCAAGGTGCACGTGGAGAGCGTCCAGGGCCCGCTCGGCCACGAGGTCCAGGCGGTGGTCCCCGTGACCGCGCGGGACGGCAAGGTGGTCGCTCTCGTCTCCGCGGGCCTCACCGTGCAGAATGTGACCGGCACCGTGAACCGGCAGCTGCCGGTGATCCTCGGCGCCGGCGCGGCGGGACTGGCGCTCGCCACGGCCGGCACCGCGCTGGTCACCAGACGGCTGAAACGGCAGACGCACGGTCTCGGCCCGGCCGAGATGACCCGTATGTACGAACACCACGACGCCGTTCTGCACGCCGTGCGGGAAGGGGTCGTCATCGTCAGCGGCGACGGCCGGCTGATGCTGGCGAACGACGAGGCCAGACGCCTGCTGATGCTGGGGCCCAACGGGGAGGGGCGGCCCGTTTCGGAGCTGCCGGGCCTGTCGCCCACCACCGCCGCGCTGCTGTCGTCGGGCCGCGAGGCGACCGACGAGATCCACATCGCCGGAGAGCGGCTGCTTGTGGTGAACCAGCGGCCCACCGACGGCCCCGGCGGCACCATGGGCACGGTCGCGACCGTGCGCGACTCCACGGAGCTCCAGGCGCTGACCGGACGGGCGGAGGTGGCCCGCACCCGGCTCCAGCTGCTCTACGACGCCGGGGTCGGCATCGGCACCACGCTCGACGTCGCGCGCACGGCCCAGGAGCTCGCCGACGTCGCCGTCCCGCGCTTCGCGGACTTCGCGACCGTGGATCTCGCCGACCCGGTCCTGAACGGCGACGAGCCGAACGGCTCCGGCTCCGACATGCGCCGCACGGCCGTCAGCGGCATCCGTGACGACCACCCGCTGTACGAGCGCGGCAGGCTGATCGACTTCCTGCCGTCGACCCCGCAGGCCCGCGGGCTGGGCACCGGGCGGGCGGAGCTGGTCAGGGACCTCTCCGCCGCGCCGGGGTGGCAGGCGCAGGACCCGCGGCGGACGCGGGCGATCGTCGAGTACGGAATCCACTCGCTGATCACCGTCCCGTTGCAGGCCAGGGGCGTCGTCCTGGGCCTGGCGAACTTCTGGCGCTCGGAGAAGCCCGGGCCCTTCGAGGAGGAGGACGTCTCCCTCGCCGAGGAGCTGGTCGCGCGCGCCGCCGTATCCGTCGACAACGCCCGCCGCTACACCCGTGAGCACGCCCTTGCCGTGACGCTCCAGCGGAGCCTGCTGCCGCGCGCCCTGCCCGAGCAGAGCGCGGTCGAGGTGGCGCACCGCTATCTGCCCGCGCAGTCGGGGGTGGGCGGCGACTGGTTCGACGTGATCCCGCTGCCCGGCAGCAGGGTGGCGCTGGTGGTCGGCGATGTCGTCGGGCACGGGCTGCACGCGGCCGCGACGATGGGCCGGCTGCGCACCGCGGTGCACAACTTCTCCACCCTCGACCTGCCGCCCGACGAGCTGCTCGGCCATCTCGACGACCTGGTGGGGCGCATCGACCAGGACGAGCCGGGCGGTGACGGCGGCCCCTCGATGACGGGCGCCACCTGTCTGTACGCGGTCTACGACCCCGTCTCGCGCAGATGTGCGATGGCCAGGGCGGGGCATCCACTGCCCGCGCTGGTCCATCCGGACGGCACGGTCGAGTTCCCGGAGCTGCCGGCCGGGCCGCCGCTGGGGCTCGGCGGCATGCCGTTCGAGACGGCGGAGCTCGAGCTCGCCGAGGGCAGCCGGCTGGTCTTCTACACGGACGGCCTGATCGAGGACCGCCACCGGGACATCGACGTGGGGATCGAGCTGCTGCGCGAGACGCTCGCCCACGCCGACCGGACTCCTGAGGAGACCTGCGAGGACGTGATGAGCGCCCTCCTGCCCGCCCGTCCGAAGGACGACGTGGCCCTGCTCATCGCCCGCAGCCGGGCTCTCGGCGCCGACCGGGTGGCGGACTGGGACGTGCCGCCCGATCCCAGCGCGGTCGCCGGCATGCGCGCGAAGGCGGTCGAGACGCTGGAGGGCTGGGGCCTGTCCGAACAGTCCTTCGCCATCGAACTGATCCTCAGCGAACTCCTCACCAACGCCATCCGCTACGGAACGGCGCCGATCCGGGTGCGGCTGCTCCACGACCAGACGGTGACCTGCGAGGTGGCCGACGGCAGCAGCACCTCACCGCATCTGCGGTACGCGGCGACGACGGACGAGGGCGGCCGCGGGCTGTTCCTGGTGGCGCAGATGGCCGAGCGCTGGGGCACGCGGTACACGCCGGACGGGAAGATCATCTGGGCCGAACTGCCGCCGCAGGGCGCGGAGCCGCACCCGGACGCCGCGGCGGCGATGTTCGGTTTCACGGACGAAGACCTGCTCTGACGCCGCCCGCCGGCGCGGGTGGACACCAGGTCCGGGGCCGGACCCGTCGGCCCCAGGTCACCGCTGCGGCTCGGGCGGTACGCGGCACACCTCGTCGGCGCCCGGGCGCCCGCGGCGACCACGTCGTCCGCCGCTCCCGACGCGCCGCACGCCACCGCACGCCCGCGGACCTCGTCACCGGCCTCGAAGGCCGCGGCCCCGCACGGGCCGAAGGCGAGGCCGACGAGGCCGACGAGGGCGTGCGACACACTCGTGCGGAGTAGGTTTCACGGCCGATCACGGCTTCGCGCGGTCCACTGGAGACATGCCAGAGGTCGGGATCTCCGTCGTCGTACCGTGCTTCAACGAGAGCGAGGTGCTCGGCTCCTTCCACACCGCGCTGACGGCGGCGCTGGAGCCGACCGGCGAGCACTTCGAGATCTGCTACGTCGACGACGGCAGCGGTGACGGGACCGTCGAGCGGCTGCGGGAGCTGGCCGCGTGCGCTCCCGAGGTGCGCTACACCTCCTTCAGCCGGAACTTCGGCAAGGAGGCGGCCATGCTCGCCGGGATGCGGATGTCCCGGGGCGCCGCGGTCGTCCTCATGGACGCCGACCTCCAGCATCCGCCCGAACTCCTGCCCCGGATGCTGGAGCTGCACCGGCACGGCTACGACCAGGTCGTGGCCCGGCGCGACCGCACCGGCGAAGGCACCCTGCGCACCGCCGCCAGCAGGGCGTACTACCGGCTGGTGCGCCACTTCATGGACGTCGAGATCGCCGACGGGGCGGGTGACTTCCGGCTGCTGTCGCGCAGGGCGGTGAACGCCGTGCTGTCCCTCCCGGAGAACAACCGCTTCTCCAAGGGGCTGTTCTCCTGGGTCGGCTTCGACACGGTCGGCTTCACCTACCGCGGCGTCCCGCGCGCCGCCGGGCGCTCCAAATGGGGCGGCCGGCGGCTGATCGAGTACGGCATCGACGGGCTGCTCTCCTTCAACAGCCGTCCGCTGCGGCTCGCCGTCCACGCCGGGCTCTGGCTCTTCCTGTCCGCCCTGGGCTATGCGCTGTGGATCGTCGCCAACGTCGCGCTCAACGGTGTCGAGACGCCCGGCTACGCGACCCTCATCACGGCCGTCGTCGCGCTCAGCGGGATCCAGCTCGCCACGCTCGGCGTCATCGGGGAGTACGTGGGACGGATCTACCACGAGGCGAAGCGGCGACCGCACTACGTGGTGCGCGAGACGGACGAGCGGGGCCCGCACCTCGCCCCCGGCCGCCCGCCGGCGGCCGCGGCGCGCGCCCGCCCCGAGCGATGAGGCCGCCGCGGCCCTTCAGGCCGCGCCCGGCCGGGCCGAGCGTCTCGGGCCTGCGGCAGTTCGCCCTCTTCGCCGCGATCGGGGTCGTCAACACGGGCGTGTACTACGCCGTGTACACCGTGCTGAACATCTGGCTGCCCTATCTCGCCGCCCACGCGGGCGGGTACGCGGTCGGCGTCACCGGTTCGTTCCTGCTCAACTCGGCCATCACGCTCCGGACGAGGCCGACCTGGCGCGGCTTCGTCCGCTATCCCCTGTCGGGCGTGGTCAGCCTCGTGTGCAGCGGGGTGCTGCTCCATCTCGCCGTCACCCGGCTGCGGATGGACGAGCACCTCGCCGCGATCGCGGCCGGAGCGCTCGTCACACCGCTGTCGTTCCTGCTCGCCCGATGGGCCATCATCTCCGGGGTGCGGGACCCCGTCACGGAAGGCGCGTCGAGTAGGTGACCCGCTCCAGCCGGTAGTAGGTGGCGACGCACTGGGCGGGCCACGCGTCGCGGCCCTCGCGGCGGAAGGGCTCCACCATGCCGCCCACCGACAGGGGCGTGTACGGCAGGACGCCGGCGCCCTCCGCCGCACGGGCGCGCAGCCACGCGTCCTGCCGGTCCCACCGCTCGGCGCGTACGCGCATGTCCTGGCCCAACTGGTGGAGCGGGCCCGCGAGTCCGACGGCGGTGCCCGCGTACACCGCCACGGCGGCGGCCGCCGCCCATCCCGTCCACGGCCGGGGCGCACGGGTGCGCAGCGCCCGGCCCAGCAGGACACCGGCGGCCACCAGCACCAGGACGTACAGCAGGAGGTAGTCGTTCCATGTGCGGGCGGCGGACACCACGCGCGGGCCGAAGACCGGGTAGGTGACCACGGTGCAGAGATAGCCGGAGACGAGGAAGGTGAGCGCGCCGAGCGAGGTCCCCAGCGCCGGGCCGCCGGGCCGCAGGACCGGGGGCGCCTCCGGCCTGCGGCGCACGAGCACCCCAAGGAGCACTCCGGCGGCGACGGCACCCGCGTACTGCCAGGTCGTGAACACGGTCTCCAGGATCGTCAGATACCCGCGAGCCGCCGCGGTCAGCGTGTCGGGGGAGGTCATCGATGCCGCCTCCGCCCCGAACCGTTCGCGGCGGCGGCGGGAGCCCGGGGACGTCACCAGCAGGACCGTGCCGATGGCGACGCCCGCCATGGCGACCAGGGTCCAGCGGCGGACGTGGACGCGCACCCGCTCGGCGAACAGCCGGTGGCCGAGCAGGAGGAGGCCGGCGAGCACCACCAGGGCGACCACCGAGGTCTCCTCGGAGAGCGTGCCCAGGAACACCCCGGCGACCAGGACGACGGCCAGGGCGGCGATGCGCCCCCGGCGGCCGCGGGCGCACAGGGCGGGGAGTACGGCCGCGCAGGCGAGCACGGGAGCGAGGGTGTGCGAGACGGAGGCCGCGGGCCAGTAGAAGGTCTTGTAGGTGTTGGGGGTGGCGAGGAGGAAGACCGCGGTGACCATGGCGGCCACGAGCAGCGGCACCCCGGGCGGCACGGCGCGGCCCGACCCCCGCACGAGGAGCGCGGCGAGGGCCCACAGCACGCCGAGCGTGAGCACCACGCTGACCAGCCCGAACCATTGGTGCCCGGCGACGGGGAACTGGGCGTAGAGCCCGACGAGCAGGCCGTTGCCGATCCGGCCGTTGTCGGTGACGTAGAACTTCCCGACCAGCCCCGCGATGCCGTGGTCGCGCACCACGGGCAGGAAGCACCACTCGTCCGCACTGGGCCGGACGTGGCGGCCGAACCACGCGGCGGCCGCCAGGAGGCCGAGGGGCAGCAGGGACAGCAAGGTCAGCAGGCACAGCGCCAGGGTCCGGGCCCGCCGGTGCCTGCCCGGCCGGTCCGGACCCGTCGGGTCTCGCTGGACGGTGACACCCGACGCGCGGACGGCCATGTGCGCAACTGCCTTTCGTGGACTCCCTTGTCGCCGGCTGCCCGGCGGGCTCTCCCCACTCGAGGACAGCCCGGCCCAGCGCGCAACCGGCGGTGATCGATTGGAGCAACGCGGGCGGAGCGCGCGGGACACGGTGGCCTCGGGGGCGTGAATCCGCGGGCGGGGGCTTCAGGGCAGCGCCTGCTCCGTCCAGATCGTCTTGCCGCCCGATGTGCGGCGGGTGCCCCAGCGGCGCGTGTAGTGGGCGACCAGGTCCAGTCCGCGGCCGCCCTCGTCGTCGTAGTCGGCGTGCCGCAGATGCGGGGCGGCGCCGCTGGTGTCGGAGACCTCGCAGGTGAGCACCGTGTCGCGGATCAGCCGTAGCCCGATCGGCCCGTCCGAGTAGCGCACCGCGTTGGTCACCAGCTCGCTGGCGATGAGCCGGGTGCTGAAACCGAGCGCGCCGAGGTCCCACTCCGTGAGCCTGCCGCCGACGAGGCGGCGGGCCGCGGCGGCGCTCTCCGGCTCGTTCGGCAGGGTCCAGGAGCCGAGTTGCTCGGGGCCGAGCACGCGGGTGCGGGCGAGCAGGAGCAGTGCGTCGTCGGCGGGTGCCTCGGGCAGCAGCGCGGAGACGAGGGCGTCGCACTTGTCCTGGAGCGGGCCCGCAGGCCCGCCCAGCGCCTCCCGGTAGAGCGGCAGCCGGCTGTCCGCGGTGCCCCGGAGAAGTCCCGCGTTCTGCAGGGCGAGGATGCTGCCTTCCGGGAGATCGAGCTCGCTCGCGGTGTACGCGGAGATGCCGCGGCCGAGGCTCGGGCCGTCCGGGCAGTCGGCGGCCTCGACACGGCCGTCGGGCAGGACGACCACGGGCGGCGGGTGGCCCGCCCGGGCGAGGACGCAGCGGCGGGTGGCGGGGTCGTAGACGACGTACAGGCAGGCCGCCGTCATGGGCGGCTCGTCGGGGTCCTCCCCCGGCGGGTACTCCTGGGCGAGCCGGCCGGTCACGTCGTGGAGGCGTTCGAGGAGTTCGTCGGGCCGGAGCTCCATGGCGGCGAAGGCGCTGACGGCCGTGCGCAGCCGGCCCATCGTGGTCACCGCCTGCATGCCGCGCCCGGACACGTCGCCCGCCACGAGGGCGATCCGCGCGCCGGACAGCGGGAGGACGTCGTACCAGACGCCGCTGGAGGCCACCGGCAGGTACGAGTACGCCGTCTCCACCGCGGCGTGCGCGGGCAGCCGGGCGGGTACCAGGGTGCGCTGGGTGAGCCGGGCCAGGGTGTGCTCGCGGGTGTAGCGGCGGGCGTTGTCGACGCAGACCGCGGCGCGGGCCGCCAGGTCGCGGGCGAGTTCGAGGTCCTCGTCCTCGAAGGGTCTGGAGCCCTTCGTGCGGTAGAAGGCCGCCATGCCGAGCACCACGCCGCGGGCGGCGAGGGGGACGGCGATGAGCGAGTGCGCGCCGGCCTCCCGCAGCACCTCGGCCCAGGCCGGGTCCCGGGCGGTCCACGCCTCCTCCTGGCCCAGGCTGCGCACGAGCCGGGGCCGCAGGTCGGCCACGGCCCGCGCGTACGGGGTGCCGAACCGCATGACGCGCACGTCCCCGCTCACGTAGGCGTCGCGCACCGCGCGCTCGGCGCTCGCACGGAAGCCCGCCCTGCGCACCGTGACCTGGTCGAGCAGCGGACCGGGGGCGGGTGCCTCGCCGTGCAGGACGGAGTCCAGGACGTCGACGGCCGCGATGCCGGCCAGCTCGGGCGTGGCGGCGTCGGCGAGTTCCTGCGCCGTGCGGAAGACGTCCAGGGTGGTGCCGATGGTCTCGCCGGCCCGGTAGAGCAGTTCCAGGCGCCGCTCGGCGCAGTCCCGTTCGGTGACGTCGACCGCCGTGACGCCGAGGCCCAGGGGGCTGCCTTCGGCGTCCTGGATGCGGAAGGCGGAGAGCGACAGGACCCGCTCCTCGTCCCCCGTCCGGGCGACCCGTCCCCGGTGCCGGTGGTCGACGACCGGCACCCCGGTCTCCAGCACGCCGCGGAGCATGCGCTCCGCCTCCTCGTCGAGGAGGCCCAGCTCCCGCGCCGTCCGCCCCACGCGGCCGGCCGCCTCGCCCGCGTCGATCCCGCGTACGCCCGGCCCTTCGGCGTTGAACTCCACGATCCGCAGATCGCTGTCGAGCACGTGCAGGCCGATCGGCGGCTCGCTGAAGAGGGCCTTGAGCAGTGCCACGGAGAAGTCGGGATCCATGCCGTACGCGCCTCCTTAGTCGTACGGCGCCATGTGCTGCCCCTCGGCCTCCATTGACCCGCAGTCCGCTGAGTGCCGCATCCCGGCCGGGGGTGCCCGGCCCTGGCCGAAAAGCGCTCACCGACGCGTAAGCGTTTACCCTCCGCGCCCGCTTGATCCCGCACTGTAAGGGCGGCCTCCGCCTCACCCCGACACCTGCACTTTTCCGTCAATTTTCACCACAGGCGCACAGAACGCACACGCAGCCTCCACCATGTGACACGTCAGGGCACGACGGCCCCGCTCCCCGAACGCGCGGGCGCCGTCGTGCCGGGGGGACACGGGGAGGGACCTCACCGCATGGAGCGGAGCCGCACGAAGCGGACATTACGCATGGCCGCGCTCGCCGCAGGCGCGCTCGCGCTCTCGGTCGGCGGGCTGCCGGCGGCACCGGTGGCGGCGGACGAGCTGCCCCCGCGGATCGATCTGCGGGTGCTCGTCGTGTCGGACGGCGGACCGGCGGCGGAGGCCGTCGCCGCCGAGCTCGACAGCGCGGGCACGCCGTACACGGTCGTCGAACTCGCCCGTGCGGACCGCCCGTTGATCGACGCGGACTTCCTCGCCGACACGGTCGACGGCCGCCCGCGCGCCAGGTTCCAGGCCGTGGTGCTGCCGGACGACGACCCGTTCCCGGCCGGCTCCGCGGAGATGGCCGCGCTCGTGTCGTACGAGCGGACGTACGCGATCCCGCAGGTCGACGCGTACACGTACGCCAGGCCCGAGACAGGGCTGGAGTACCCCGTCGACGGGGGCTACGCGGGGCCGGTCGACGGCATGCGCGCCGCGGTGACCGCCGCGGGCGCGGCAGGACCGTTCGGCTATCTCGACGGCCCGTTCTCCTTCGAGGACAACGACCCGTCCGTCGCGGAGAGCTGGGGCTTCCTCTCCCGGCCGCGCGCGGGGGCCCCGTTCACGACCTATGTGGACGCGCCGATACCCGGCACGGCGGAGCGGGGCGCGCTCGTCGGCGAGTACCGGCACGACGGACGCAGGGAGCTCGTGGTCACCTTCGTGGCCAACCGGCACCAGCGGCAGTTCAGGGTGCTCGCCCGCGGCATCGTCGACTGGATGACCCAGGGCGTGCGGCTCGGCTCCGCGCGCAACTACTTCAGCGTGCACGTCGACGATGTCCTCGCCGCCGACGACCGCTGGGACACGGAGCTCGACTGCACGCCCGGCGACGTGGACTGCCGGCCGGGCCAGGGCACGCCGGATCCGATCCGGATGACGCCCGACGACGTCGACCGCGCCGTCCGGTGGTCACGCACGCGCGGTTTCACGCTCGATCTGGCGTTCAACGGCGGCGGCAGCGTGGAGCACCGCGAGGAGCACGGCGGCGCCGACCCGCTGGCGGACCGGCTGACCGCGGAGCGGGACACGTTCCGGTGGATCAACCACACCTACGACCACCCGTATCTGGGCTGCGAGCAGGACGTCGCCACCGTCCCGTGGAAGTGCGCGACGAACCCCGACGGCAGCACGCGCTATGTGGGCCGGGCCGAGATATCCCGGCAGATCGCGGACAACCAGGAGTGGGCGCTGCGCGCGGGGCTGCCGCTGGAGAGCGGTGAGCTGGTGACCGGGGAGCACTCCGGGCTCAAGCTCCTGCCCCAGCAGCCCGAGGACAACCCCCACCTCGCGCCGGCGCTCGCGGACAACGGCGTCGCCTGGCTGGGTTCCGACAACTCCCGGGAGCCGGTGCAGCGGCGGGTCGGCCCCGCGCTCACCGTCTCCCGCCACCCGATGAACGTGTTCTACAACGCGGGCCGGGCCGCCGAGCAGGTCGACGAGTACAACTGGATCTACACCAGCAGGGCGCAGGGCGGCAGCGGCATCTGCGAGGGCTCGGCGACCACCAGCTGCCTCGACGCGCCGCTCCCCACCGCGACGGGCTTCGCGGACCATATCGTGCCGCTGGAGGCGCGGATCGCGCTGGGCCACGTCCTCGCGAACGACCCGCGTCCGCACTTCATCCACCAGTCGAACCTGGCCGAGGACCGGATCGCCTATCCGGTACTGGACAGGATCCTCGACGAGTACGCGGCGCTGTACGCCGACAGCGCCCCGCTGGTGAACCTGCGGATGCGCGACATCGGCGCCGAACTGCGCGAACGCGCCGCCTGGGACGGCGCGGTGAAGTCCGGCCAGGTCACCGGCCACCGGATCGGGGACACGGTCACCGTCACGGCCCCGGACGGAGTCGCGGTGAGCGCGACCATGCCCACGGGCACCGCGCAGAGGCTGCCCGACGGGTCCACGGCCGCCTTCGGGCAGCCGTACGCGGGCACGGTCTCCGGCCGGGTGGCCCCGGCGGCGGGCCAGGACGGCGTGGTGCTCGCGCTGCCGCGGGCACCCGGCGCCGACCGCTGACCGCCGCCCCTCCGACTGCGGACCGCGGACCGACCCGCGGACCGCGAACCTACCCTCCGACTGCGGACCGCCGACCGACCCGCGGACCGCGGAGCGCCGACCGACCCGCTGAGCGCTGACCCGAGACGCGAGCACGCCCTCGCACCACTTCACCTCCTGCCGTGGAGTCCGTGAATGCACGCCATGCACACCATGCACGCCCGTCCCCCTGCGCCCCCCGCGTCCCGCCGGGGCGCCGCGCGGGTCACCCTCCTCACCGAAGGCACCTATCCGCACAGTCACGGCGGTGTGAGCGTCTGGTGCGACCAGCTCGTACGCGGCATGCCCGACGTCGACTTCGACGTCATCGCCGTTACGGGCACCGGCCGCGAGCCCGTGGTCTGGGAGCTGCCGCCGCATGTGAGCGAGCCCGTCACGGTCCCTATGTGGGGCCCGGCTCCCGCCGGTTCGCGCCCGCGCGGCCGCCGGGAGCGGCAGCTGACGGCCGCGTACGAACGCTTCCTCACCGCGCTGCTCGACCCGTCCGCCGAGGACGGCTTCGGTCCGGCGCTGTACGAGCTGGCGCGCGCCGCCCGCGACGGGCTGCTCGGCCCAGTCCTGCGCGGCGACCGCGCGCTGCGGGTGCTGACGGGGGTGTGGAACCGGCCGGGCCTGACCGTACGGGAGGCCCGGCCGACGCTGCACGACGCCGTCACCGCCACCGGGCTGCTGGAGCACGCGCTGCGGCCGCTGGGCGCACGCCCGCCCGAGCAGGGGGTGGCGCACGCCGTCAGCGGGGGCATCGCCGTGCTCCCCGGGCTCGCCGCGCTCGAACTCCACGGCGTGCCGCTGCTCCTGACCGAGCACGGGGTCTATCTGCGCGAGCGCTGTCTGGGGTACCGGACGGCGCCGTACCGCTGGCCGGTCAAGGCCGTGCTGCTCGGCTTCTTCCGGCTGCTCGCGCAGGAGTCCTACCGGCGGGCGGCGCTGATCACGCCCGGCAACCGCTACAACCGGCTGTGGGAGGAGCAGGGCGGAGCCGACCCCCGGCTGATACGCACCGTCTACAACGGCGTCGATCCGGCGGCGTTCCCGCCCGCCGGCCCGGAGCCCGGCAGCCCGACGCTGAGCTGGGCGGGACGGGTCGACCCGATCAAGGACCTGGAGACCCTGATCCGCGCCTTCGACGGGGTCAGGGGCGCGCTCCCGCAGGCGACGCTGCGGCTGTTCGGCGGTACGCCGCGCGGCGGGGAGGCGTACCGCGAGCGCTGCGAGGCGCTCGCCGCCTCGCTCGGGCACAGGGACGCGGTCTCCTTCGAGGGCCGGGTCGAGGACATCAGGGACGCGTACGCGGCGGGGAACGTGGTGATGCTGTCCAGCATCAGCGAGGGCTTCCCCTTCACGCTGATCGAGGCGATGTCGTGCGGCCGGGCGACGGTCTCCACCGATGTGGGCGGGGTGCGGGAGGCGGTCGGCGGGACCGGGCTCGTCGTGCCGCCGCGCGATCCGGCCGCGATGGCGGCGGCCGCGCTGGAGCTGCTCGCCGATCCGGTGCGCCGGGCGGCGATGGGCGAGGCGGCCCGGTTGCGGGTGATCGAGCAGTTCACGCTCCGGCAGACCGTGGAGACCTTCCGGTCCATCTACCTCGAACTGTCCGTGCGGGGCGCCTGCCGGCTCGCCGACCCCTGGGGCCCGTCCGCCGAGTCCGGACCGACCTGCGACGGCAGCCCGTTCCCCGGCGCCGGTGCGGCGCTGCGGAGCGTGGCGGGATGAGCGGCCCCATGGCGCTCGAACCGGACGGCGGCGGGGGCGACACGCTCTCGCTGCGGCTGGCCCGCGCCGACACCACGCTCGCCCTGCGGTCGCCGGTGGCCGGCGACGACCCGGTGGACCTGCTGGCGGCCGAACTGTCCGACCGGATAGGGCCCGCCGTCCATCCGTACGAGGTCGCCGCCCTGCTCGAGTCGGAGGGGCTGACCGGCGAGCGGATCACGGAGCGCTACGGCCACCCCGACCTCTTCTCGCTTGCCGCCGATCTCCACGGCCGGGTGCCCCGCAGCTTCCCCGAGCCCCCGCCCGCGGCCGACCCCTGGGCGCCCGACCATGTCCGCTGCGCGCTGCGCGGGGCGCTCTTCGCGCTGCCCGGTCTCGCGTATCTGCTGACCGGGCGGCTGTGGCACACCGAGCGGGGGGTGTACGCACTGGTCGCGGCGGGGCTGCTGTCCTGGGCCTGGGGGCAGGCGCTCAGCCATCGCGCCGCGCTGCGGCTGACCGCTGGGCGCAGGGAGGCGGGCGGCACGCTGCTCGTCGGCGCGCCGTTGGGGGCGCTCGCCGCGTCCCTCGCGGGCTTCGCCGTCGCGGGACCGGGCCCCGCGGCGCTCTTCGCCGCCGGGCAGTCGCTGTATCTCGCGGCGGCCGGGGTGCTGCTGGTGTGCGGCAGGGAGCGCCTGCTGCTCGCGGCGCTCGCCCCGCTGACGGCGGGTGCGGCTGCACTGCCGTGGTGGGATCCGGGTCCGCTGTCGCGCATCGCACTTCCGGCGCTGACGGTCGTGCTGTCCGTCGCCGCCGCGGGGCACGTGATCCGGGAGCTGCTCGGTGCGGACGCCGCGTCCGGTGCCGGGCGCCCGGGGCTCGCCACCTCGCTCCCGTACGGGCTGTTCGGGCTCTCCGCCGCTGTGCTGGTCGCGCTCGTGGGGCAGCGGCAGCCGCTCGCCGTGGTCGCGCTGACGCTGAGCATGGGGCCGGCGGAATGGCTGCTCTACCGCTACCGGGGGCTGTCGGTGGCGGCGCTTCGGGCGACCGTGGACGAGAGGGCCTTCCGGCTGCGGTCCGCGGCGGTGCTGGCGGTCTGCCTGGGCGGCTATCTCCTCCCGCTGGTCCCCGCGGCCCTGCTGACGCGGGCGGCCCCCGGCCCGCTGCTCGCCGTGGCGGCGCTGCTGTGGTGCGCGCTGCTGCTCCAGGCGTTCGGGATCGCCTGGCTGCCTGCCGCGGTCACGCTCGCGACCGCGGCCGCGGCGGGCACGGCGGCCGTCGCGCTCGGCGGCGGCCCGCCGGGCTCCACATCGCTGCTGCTGTGCTGCGGCATCGCGGCCGTGGTGCTCATGGCCGGCGTCCTGTTGCTGCTCGGCAGGCCGGCCGCGCACGCCTGACCTCGCGGTTCCCCGTGGACAGGCTCCCCATGGACCGGCTTCCCGCGGACCGACTCCCCGTGGACCGACTCCTCCGTATGCCAACTCCTGCGACCTGAAAGGAACACGCGTTGACATCCGCACCGCTCGCCGCCGTGACCGGAGCCGAGGGCTTCATCGGCTCGCACCTCACCGAGGCGCTGGTCGCCTCGGGCCACCGGGTCCGCGCCATGGCCCAGTACAACTCCTTCTCCTCCTACGGCTGGCTGGAGACCCTGCCGGCCGAGGTGCTCGACCACGTCGAGATCGTGCTGGGCGACGTCCGCGACCCGGGCTCGGTGCGCGCCCTGGCCGAGGGCGCCGACACGGTCTACCACCTGGCCGCGCTGATCGCGATCCCGTACTCGTACCAGGCGCCGCACAGTTACGTGGAGACGAACGTCACCGGCACCCTCAATGTGCTGGAGGCGGTCCGGGCACTGGACGTCCCGCGGCTCGTGCACACCTCCACGAGTGAGACGTACGGGACCGCGCGGACGGTGCCCATCACCGAGGACCACCCCATCCACACCCAGTCCCCGTACGCGGCCTCGAAGGCCGGCGCGGACCGGCTGGCCGACAGCTACCACGCGAGCTTCGAGACACCGGTGGTGACGCTGCGTCCGTTCAACACCTACGGCCCCCGGCAGTCGATGCGGGCGGTGATCCCGACCGTCATCGGCCAGGTCGCCTCCGGGGCCGGCACCATCACCCTCGGCGATCTGCGGCCCACCCGCGACTTCACCTTCGTCGAGGACACCGCGAGGGCCTTCCTCGCGGTCGGCACCGCTCCGGCCGACGCCGTCGTGGGCCGGACCTTCAACGCCGGTACGGGAGGCGAGATCTCGGTGGGCGAGCTCGTCCGGCTCATCGCCAAGGTCATGGACGCCGACCTCGACGTCCGGGAGGACGCTCAGCGCGTCCGGCCGGCCGGCTCGGAGGTGATGCGGCTGGTCGCGGACGCGAGCCGGCTGCGCGCGGCGACCGGCTGGGCACCCCGGACGGATCTGGAGCAGGGCCTCGCCAGGACCGCGGAGTTCTTCCGCGACCCCGCCCATCTCGCCCGCTACAAGACCGGCATCTACAACGTCTGACCGGCTCCGTCCCAACCGCCGCCCGACGACCACCGACCGAACCATCGACCACCGCACCACCGCACGCTGCATCACCGACCGCCGCACCACCGACCACCGCACCACCGCACGCTGAATCACCGACCGCCGCACCATCGACCGCCGCACCCACAGGGGGGATCCTCATGCACGCAGTGATACTCGCCGGAGGCAAGGGCATCCGGCTGCGTCCGTACACCACCGCGCTGCCGAAGCCGCTCGTCCCGATCGGCGACCGGCACGCCATCCTGGAGATCGTCCTGCGCCAGCTCGCCGCCTGCGGCTTCACCGGCTGCACGATCGCCGTCGGGCATCTCGGCCAGATCATCCGCGCCTACGTCGGCAGCGGTTCACGCTGGGGGCTGAGCATCGACTACGCGACCGAGGAGAACCCGCTCGGCACCATGGGCCCGCTGCTGACCATGCGGGACCGGCTGCCGGAGACCTTCCTGGTGATGAACGGCGACATCCTCACCGACCTCGACTACGCCGATGTGCTGCGGCGCCACCGCACCACCGGCGCCGGGCTGACGATCGCCACCTACGCCCGCAAGGTGCACATCGACTTCGGGGTGCTGACCACGGACGCCGGAAAGGTCGTGGACTTCACGGAGAAGCCCAGCATGGACTACCGGGTGTCGATGGGCGTGTACGGGCTCTCCCGCACCACCCTGGACGGCTACACTCCCGGGCTGCCGCTCGGCTTCGACGAGCTCGTCCTCGATCTGCTGAAGGCCGGGGACGCACCGCACGCCTACGAGTTCGACGGTTACTGGCTGGACATCGGCCGCCCCGACGACTACGACCGGGCCAACGCCGAGTTCACCACCCAGAAGTCACTGCTGCTCAAGGGAGCCTGACCACGACATGCGCATCCTCGTCCTGGGCTTCAACGGATACCTGGGCGGCCACATCGCCGGACAGCTGCGCGCCCTCGGGGGCGTGCGGCTGTTCGGCGCGGGCCGCGCCCCGACCGCCGATCTGCACATCGACCTCGCCACGGCCACGACGGAGCAGCTGGCCGACGCGCTCGCCGACTTCTCACCCGACGCGGTCGTCAACTGCGCGGGGGCACTGGGCAGCGATCCGGTGTCGGACGCCGAGGTCAACGCGCGCGGGCCCGCCGTGCTGTGCGGGGCGCTGCGGCTGGCCGCGCCGGCCGCCCGGCTGGTGCACCTGGGTTCGGCCGCCGAGTACGGAGCGGCCGGCCACGGCGTGCGGGTCACCGAGTCGTCCTCCACCCGGCCGGCCGGCACGTACGGCGCGACCAAGCTCGCGGGCACGGTCGCGGTCGCCTCGTCGGGGCTCGACGCGGTCGTGCTGCGGGTCGGCAACCCGGTCGGGCCGGGCGCACCGCCCATGAGCCTGCCGGGCCGCACCGCGCTGCGGCTCCTCCGGGCCGGCACGGACCCGGACGCGGTCCTCCGCCTCGGCGAGCTGTCCGCGTACCGGGACTTCGTCGACGTACGGGACGTGGCCCGGGCGGCCGTGCTGGCCACGACCGTGCCCGGGCCGCTGCCCCGCATCCTCAACATCGGCGGCGGTCACGCCGTCCCGATCAGGGAGCTGGTGCGGACGCTGGCGGACGTGGCGGGGTTCCGGGGGCGGATCGACGAGACCGCCGACGCCGAGGCCGGATCGGTCCGCTCCGCCGGGGTCGGCTGGCAGTGCTCCGACATCACCGCGGCCCGCGAGGCGCTCGGCTGGGAGCCCCGGTTCACCCTGGCGGACTCGCTCGCCGCGCTGTGGGCGTCGGAGACGTCCCGGCCGCGTCTGGAAGCGATGCCATGACGCTGCTCGTTCCGCTCTATGTCCATCCCGCCCAGGACCCGGGAGCCTGGCGGCTGCTCACGCGGGCCGCGGCAGCGCACCGGCTCTACGGAGTGGTGCTGAACGCGGCGGACGGCCCCGGCGCCGCGCCCGACCCGGCGTTCGCCGCCGCCTCCCGCGCCCTGCGGGCGGCGGGCACCCGCGTCCTCGGCTACGTCGACCTGGACTACGGCGTGCGCCCGGACTCCGCCGTCCTCGACGACGTCGACCGCCACCGCGACTGGTACGGCGCCGACGGCTGCTTCTTCGACCAGGTGCCGGCCGACGCGTCGGCGCTGCCCGTGTGCCGCCGGCTGGTGCGTGCGGCGCGGCAGCGGGGCGCGGCGACGGTCGTCCTCAACCCCGGGGTGCATCCGGCGCCCGGCTACGCCCGGATCGCGGATCTGCTCGTGACGTTCGAGGGACCGTGGACGGCGTACCTGTCGTCCTTCACCCTCCCGCGCTGGACCGCCCGCCATCCACCGCAGCGGTTCTGCCATCTCGTGTACGGGGTGCCGGCCGCGCTGGCCCAGGTCGCCGAGCGGGCGGCCGAGGAGCGCGGCGCGGCGGTGTCGTGCGCGGTCGCGGACACGCTGCCCAATCCCTGGGCGGCCCCGCCGCCCGCCCTGCTCGGGGAGGCGCCGTGAGCCACCCCACCGCCCTGCTCGGGGAGGCGCCGTGACCCGCCGGATCCGGGGGCCGCTGGCCGTGGCCCTTGTTGTCCTACTGGTGCTGTCCGCGGGCTGTAGCTCCGGCGGCCCCGCCCCTGAGGAGGCGCGCTGGCAGCCCCGCCCCGGCACGCCCTGGCAGTGGCAGCTCGACGGCCGCGCCGACCCGGCGGCCGCCGACGTGCCCGTCTACGACATCGACGGCTTCGAGAACTCCGCGGCCGATGTCGCCCGGCTGCACCGGGACGGCCGCAGGGTCATCTGCTACATCAACGCCGGTGCCTGGGAGGACTTCCGCCCCGATCAGGCGCGCTTCCCGGCCTCCGTGCGCGGCGGACCGAACGGCTGGGACGGCGAGCGCTGGCTGGACATCCGGCGGACGGAGGTCCTGCGGCCGCTGCTGGAGCGGCGTTTCGACATGTGCCGGGACAAGGGCTTCGACGCGGTCGAGCCGGACCTCATGGACGGCTACCTGCACGACACGGGCTTCCCGCTGACCGCAGCCCACCAGCTCGCCTACAACCGCATGATCGCCCGTATCGCCCATGAACGCGGCCTGTCCGTGGGCCTCAAGAACGATCTGCCGCAGATCCCGGAGCTCGCGGGGGACTTCGACTTCGCGGTCAACGAGGAGTGCGCCCAGTACGGCGAATGCGCCCGGCTCACGCCCTTCGTCGAGGCGGGGAAGGCCGTCTTCCATGTCGAGTACGCCCTGACCGTACGGGAGTTCTGCGCCGAGGCCCGCCGTCTCGGGCTGTCCTCGATGCGCAAGAAGCCGGCGCTGGACCGCTGGCGCCAGCCCTGCTGATGGATGCGGTCAGGTCCTCGGGCGCAGGAAGGCACGCAGCTTCGTCAGCGTCCAGGTGTTGATGATGTCGTCCTTCGTCAGCCAGCCGCGCTGCGCCGTGGCCACTCCGTAGCGCATGTACGGCAGATGGGTGGTCGAGTGGGAGTCGGAGTTCACCGCGAACTTCACCCCGTAGCGCTTCGCCCGCAGGATGTCCTCGTCGCACAGGTCCAGCCGCTCGGGGTGGGCGTTGATCTCCAGGGCGGTGCCGGTGCGGGCGCAGGCTTCGAAGACGGCGTCGAAGTCGGCGTCGATGCCGGGGCGTTTGCCGATTCGGCGGGTGGTGGGATGGCCGATGACGGCGACGTGCGGGTTCTCGCAGGCGCGGATGAGGCGGCGGGTGAGCGCCCGGCGGCTCTGGTTGAAGTGGGAGTGGACCGAGGCGACGCAGATGTCGAACCCGGCGAGGAAGTCGGCGGGCCAGTCGACGTCGCCCTCCGGCCCGATGTTGAGCTCGGTGCCGTGCAGCAGCCGCATTCCGCGGTGCTTTCGGTCGAGTGCGCGGACCCGCTCGCGCTGGGCGAGCATCTTCTCCTTGGTCATGCGCTGCATGGCGAGGTCCGGGGCGTGGTCGGTGATCGCGTAGTAGGCGTATCCGAGGGCGGCGGCCGCGGCGATCATGTCCTCCAGCGGGGCGAGGCCGTCGGTGAGGTCGGTGTGGGTGTGCAGGTCTCCGCGGATGTCCTTCTCGGTGACCAGGTCGGGGAGTTCGCCGCGCAGCCCGGCCGCGATCTCGCCGCGGTCCTCGCGCAGGGTCGGCGGGATCCAGGGCAGTCCGAGCCGCTCGTAGATCTCCTCCTCGGTCGCCGAGGTGATCTTCTTGCCGCTCTCGACGTCGAAGAGGCCGTACTCGGACAGCTTGAGCTTGTGGCGCACGGCGATCTCGCGGGTGCGGATGTTGTGCGCCTTGGAGCCGGTGAAGTACTGGAGCCCCGCGCCCCAGGAGTCGGGCGGCAGGACCCGCAGATCGACCTGGAGGCCCCGGGTGGTGCGGATCGAGGTCTTCTTGTCGCCGTGGGCGATCGTCTCGGCGGTGTACGGGAGTCCGGCGAGCGCCTCCATGAAGGGCGCCGACTTCTCGGCGGCGACCAGGATGTCGACGTCCCCGATGGTCTCGCGCATCCGCCGCAGCGACCCGGCGTAGGTGCATCCCTCGCAGCCCTTGATCCGGGACAGTTCGGCGACGATCTGCTCGGCGGAGTCCATGGCGGCGTTGAGGAGGATGCGGTTGCCGGCCTTCTCCATGAGGGAGATGCCGTGGAGGAGGTTCTCCTCCGTCTTCTCGCCGAAGCCCTTCAGGTCGCGCAGCCGCTCGTGGTGGATGGCGTCGAGGAGCTGGTCGACGGAGACGATGCCCAGCTCCTCGTGGAGCAGCATGGCCTTCTTCGGTCCGAGCATCGGGATCGTCATCAGCTCGCGGACTCCGGCCGGGACGGAGCGTCGGCGCTCCTCCACGACGGAGATCTGCCCGGTCGTCAGATACTCGGTGATCTTGTCGGCGATGGACTTGCCGACGTTGGGGATCTCCTGGAGGCCCTTGGCGTCGAGCTTGGCCACATCGGCGTGGTAGCCGCCGATGGCGCGGGCCGCCTTCTCGTAGGACCGGGCGCGGAAGGCGTCGCCGCCGGTGATCGCGATGAGGTCGGCGTACTCCTGGAGGAGCGCCTCGATCTCTTCGTTGGCCCTGGCCATGTGTCCAGCGTCACACGGTGCCGGGCCGGATGCTCACCTGCCGTGGCATGCTGGTGGCCGGGGCGGCGGCCGCCGTTGCACGGCGCCCGGCACGCCCCCGGCACACCCCCCCTCCCGGAGATCCATGGCCCGTTCCCGAGCTGTTCCCGCCGCGCTGGCCTGCGCCGTCGCCATGGTGCTCGCCGGCTGCTCGGCGGCGGTCGGCCCCGGAACGCAGGACAAGCCTCCGGGCTCCCCGGCCGCCGCGTCCGTCCCCGCGTCCGCCGGGTCCGTCCCCGTGTCCGTGCGGGCACCGTCGGGGACGCCGACCCCCGCCCCGAGCACACCGGACGCACGGACCGAGGCCGCCTCGCTGTCCATCCCGGCCATCGGCCTCGACGGGCTGCGCGTCGTCCCGTACGAGGGCACGACCGACGACTGGCCGGGCACCCGGATCCAGAACCGCGGCGACGGAGCCAGTCCGTACGGCGACCGGGGCGGTGCCGGCCCGGGCGAAATCGGCAACTACCTCGTCACGGCGCACCGGCTCACCGCCGGCGGGCCGCTGCGCGAGCTCCCGTCGCTCGACGCCGGCGACAAGGTGCTGGTCGCGCTGGGCGGCACGGTGTACGAGTACACGATCACCGAGAGCAGGAAGACCTCCTTCCGCTCCGAGCGCTCGCTCGCCGAGCAGCGGGCGGCGGTCCCCGGCTTCCCCGGCAAGCGGCCCACGCAGGCGATGATCACGCTCTCCACGTGTGCGACCCCGGAGGACAACGCGGCGGGCAACTTCTGGCGCGACGACCGCCACAATCCGGAGCACCGCATCGACAAGGTCGGCGCCCTGACGGCGGTCCGCCCCGGCGGCGGCTAGGGCCTGTTGTTCGGATCAGGCCGGATCAGCAGTGGACACGGGGTTCATCGAGGCTGCGGCCGGCTTCCCCGAATGGCGTAGCCGTCGACCACGGGTGACGCTGGGAGCAGAGTCGTCCACTTCGAGGAAGACGTATCCCGGAGATTGCCCCCGAAGCAACTTCCCTGGAGGAGACCGTGCTCGTACCGATACGGCACCTCGCCCTGGCAGTCACCCTCTGCTGCGCCCTCGTCGTCGGCCCAACGGCCTACGCCGACAGCCGCAGCGCTCCCCAGGACACCCGTACCGCCTCCCAGCCGAGTCCCAGCCCCAGTCCCACCGAAGAGGAACGACGCCTGGCCAAGACCCGCTTCGTGGTGGACGCGGGGCTTGCCGCGGGTGCCACGCATGAGTGGATCGTGAAACCCTTCAAGGCGGGCAAGTTCGCGAAAGGCCATCACGGTCGCACGATGGCCCTCGTGAAGGCCGGTCTCGCGGGCGCGTTCGCGTACAACCGGCTCAAGGCGGCGGTCGCCGACGCCGAGGCCGACCCCGCCCTCTCCAAGGCGCTCGCGCCGCTCACCGCGAGTATCGAGGACCTGAAGGACCTGCCCCACGAATTCCACAAGAGTGACTCCCCCGACGCGACGGTGAACAGGTACCAGGACGTCGTCGACAAGGTGAAGGCCGCGGGAGCGAGCGCGGGTGCCCAGGTACAGGATCAGGTGCCCTCGCCCCAGCAGCTGTTGAGCTCCCCGTAGACCCGCGTATCCCGACCCCGACCCGGACCCGGACCCGACCGGCCCGATCCGGGTCGGCTCGGGCCGGATCGGATCCGGGTCGGGTCAGGCCGCGGCCCGGAAGCCGCGCAGCCGCAGGCTGTTGGCCACCACGAAGACCGAACTGAAGGCCATCGCCGCGCCCGCGATCATGGGGTTGAGCAGACCGGCGGCGGCCAGCGGCAGTGCGGCGACGTTGTAGGCGAAGGCCCAGAACAGATTGGACCTGATCGTGCCGAGGGTCCTGCGGGAGAGCCGGATCGCGTCGGCCGCGACCCGCAGGTCGCCGCGGACCAGGGTCACGTCGCCCGCCTCGATCGCCGCGTCGGTGCCGGTGCCCATGGCCAGCCCCAGGTCGGCCTGGGCGAGGGCCGCGGCGTCGTTCACGCCGTCCCCGACCATCGCGACCCGGCGGCCCTGTGCCTGAAGGCGCTTGACGACGGCGACCTTGTCCTCGGGCATGACCTCGGCGATCACCTCGTCGATACCGGCCTCCGCGGCGACCGCCCGGGCGACCGTCTCGTTGTCGCCCGTCAGCAGGATCGGGGAGAGTCCGAGGGCACGCAGCCTCCGGATCGCCTCGGGGCTGGTGTCCTTGACCGCGTCGGCCACGACGAGGACCGCCCGCGCCGCGCCGTCCCAGGCGACGGTGATCGCGGTCCGCCCGGCCTCCTCGGCCGCGGCCCTGGCCCGCTCCAGCTCCTCTGGCAGCTCCGCCCCCGACTCGTCCACCAGCCTGACGCGGCCGACGACGACCTCGTGTCCGTCGACGACGCCCCTGACCCCGAGCCCGGCCAGGCCGGTGAACTCCTCCGGGACGGGCAGCGGCCCGACGCGCTCTGCGGCACCGGCGGCGACGGCCCGCGCGACGGGGTGCTCGGACATGTGCTCCAGGGCTCCGGCCAGCCGCAGGACCTCGCGCTCATCGGCCGACGCCGCGGTGTGCACCTCCAGCAGGGTCATCCTCCCGGTGGTCACGGTGCCGGTCTTGTCGAGCACCACGGTGTCGACCGTCCGGGTGGTCTCCAGCGCTTCAGGGCCCTTGATGAGGATGCCGAGCCGGGCACCGCGGCCGGTACCGACCATGAGCGCCATGGGGGTGGCAAGACCGAGGGCGCAGGGGCAGGCGATGATCAGTACGGCGACGGCGGCCGTGAACGCGGCCGGGAGGGGTGATCCGCCCGCGAGCCAGACGCCGAGCGTGCCGAGCGCGAGCGCGATGACGGCGGGGACGAAGACCGCGGAGATCCGGTCGGCCAGCCGCTGGGCGGCGGCCTTTCCGTTCTGGGCGTCCTCGACCAGCTTCGCCATCCTGGCCAGCTGGGTGCCGGCGCCGACGCGGGTGGCCTCGACGACGAGTCGGCCGCCCGCGTTGAGCGTCGCACCGGTGACCGTGTCGCCTACCGCGACCTCGACGGGCACGGACTCGCCGGTCAGCATGGACGCGTCCACCGCCGATGCGCCCTCGACGACGACGCCGTCGGTGGCGATCTTCTCCCCCGGACGGACCAGGAAGAGGTCGCCCGCCTTGAGCTCGGCCACGGGCACCGGGTGCTCCCTGCCGTCGCGCAGCAGGGTCACGTCCTTCGCGCCGAGTTCGAGCAGGGCCCGCAGCGCGGCGCCCGCCCTGCGCTTGGACCGGGCCTCGAAGTACCGGCCGGCGAGGATGAAGGCGGTGACTCCGGCGGCGGTCTCCAGGTAGATGTTCTCGCCGCCGTCGCCGCGGGCGACGGTCAGCTCGAAGGCATGGGTCATGCCCGGCATCCCGGCGTGGCCGAAGAACAGCGCCCACAGCGACCACAGGAACGCGGCCGAGACCCCGAGGGAGATCAGCGTGTCCATCGTGGCGGCGCCGTGTCTGGCGTTGACCAGCGCGGCCCGGTGGAAGGGCCAGGCCGCGTAGGTGGCG
Source organism: Streptomyces sp. FIT100 (assembly GCF_024584805.1). Classification (NCBI taxonomy): domain Bacteria; kingdom Bacillati; phylum Actinomycetota; class Actinomycetes; order Kitasatosporales; family Streptomycetaceae; genus Streptomyces; species Streptomyces sp. FIT100. The sequence continues at coordinate 176,703 of NZ_CP075715.1, forward strand.
ACGGGGGCGGCCAGGGTGAGCGAGAGCCACTGCCAGTACGTGAACTGGAGGGCCGGGGCCATGGCCATCGCGACGACCGGCACGGCGAGGGCCACGGCGGTGATCAGGCGGTGGCGCAGGTCGCGCAGCCCGTCCCCGTCCCCCTCCCCGCCGCCGTCGGACACCGGGGCGCCGCCGGCCTGCGGAACGGAGGCGGGGGCGGGGACAGGGGCGGGCTCGGTGGCGGTGTACCCCGTCGCCTCGACGGTGGCGATCAGCTCCCGGACGGCTATGCCCTCCCGGTAGCTGACCCGGGCCTTCTCCGTCGCGTAGTTGACGGTGGCCTCGACCCCGTCGATGCGGTTGAGCTTCCGCTCGATCCGGGCTGCGCAGGAGGCGCAGGTCATGCCGCCGATGGCGAGCTCGACCTCGCGCGCTTCGGGGACCGTGGTGGTCATCGCCGCTCCTCGGGCTGGGGGCTCGGTGCCTTCACACCACCCATGTATACCCCTAGGGGGTATCACGAAGCAAACATCGGCCACCGCCGCGCAGCACACCGCCCCGCCGGTTCCTCCTCTGCGGGGAGCACCGGCGGGGCGGGCGGGCCGGGAGGTCAGTAGCGCTGGAGCAGCGCCTCCATGGCCGCGGTGAGCGTCGCCTCGGGGTCGCCTGCCCGCCCGGGCGAGCGCCAGGCCACGAACCCGTCCGGACGGACCACCACCGCGCCCTCGTCCGTCGTGCCGTGCAGCTCGGCCCAGTCGGCACCCGCTTCGGGGACCAGGTCGGTGTCGCCCCCGTCGCCGATCCGGTAGGCGGCGAGCCTGATCGAGAGCCGCTCGGCGACGACCGGCGCCGCCGTGTGCCATGCCTTGCCGCCGGCCCCGGTCAGCAGCACGAACGACCGCTCGTACAGGTCCAGGGTGGACAGCCGGCGCGCCTCGTCGGGCCGGTGCAGCCACATGTGCGGGGCCCGGCTGCCGGGCTCGCCGCGCAGGTCCATCCGATCGGGTACGACGGGCATGTCCGGGTCCGCGTCCAGCACGGCACCGCGCGGGTAGCGGTAGCCCATGGCGACGGTGAGCATTCCGCCCTGGCGCCCGCCGAGGACGCCGGGGGCCGGGGCGTAGCCGGGGTGGCTGTGCTCCGCCGAGCGGGCCGAGGCGCGTGCGCTGGTGGCCGCCGCCACGGGGAGCCGTTCCAGTTCGTACGTCTTGAGCAGCCCGGGACCGGCGGAGCCGTCCAGGACCAGGGCCAGCTTCCAGGCGAGGTTGTGCGCGTCCTGGATCCCGGTGTTGGATCCGAACGCCCCGGTCGGGGACATCTCATGGGCGGAGTCGCCCGCGAGGAAGACCCGGCCTGCGCCGTACCGCTCCGCGACCCGTTCGGCGGCGTGCCAGGGCGCCTTGCCGGTGATCTCGACGTCGATGTCGGGGGCGCCGGTGGCCCTGCGGATGTGGGCGATGCAGCGCTCGTCGGTGAAGTCCTCCAGCGTCTCCCCGCGGTCGGGGTGCCAGGGGGCGTGGAAGACCCAGCTCTCGACGTTGTCCACGGGCAGCAGGGCGCCGTCCGCCTCGGGGTCGGTCAGATAGCAGACGATGAAGCGCCGGCCGCCGACGACGTCCGCGAGGCGGCGCGAGCGGAAGGTGATGCTGACGTTGTGGAAGAGCTCGCCGGGGCCCGTCTGGCCGATGCCGAGCTTCTCGCGCACCGGGCTGCGGGGCCCGTCGGCGGCGACCAGGTAGTCCGCGCGGACCGTGCTGAGCCGGCCGGTCGCCCGGTCCTCGATCACGGCGGTGACGCCCTCCGGGTCCTGCTCGAAGGACTTGAGCTCGGTGGAGTAGCGCAGATCGCCGCCGAGACTCCTGGCGCAGTCCAGCAGCACCGGCTCCAGGTCGTTCTGGCTGCACACGCACCAGGCGGTCGGGCTGAAGCGGGAGAGCCCGCCCCCCGGGTCGATCTCCTTGAACAGCCACTCGCCCTGGTCGCCGACGAGCGTGGGCGTCTGCAGGATGCCGTGGTTGCCTGCGAGCACGGACGAGGCGTCGTGGATGAGCTGTTCGGCGCCGGCGCCCCGGAACAGCTCCATGGTCCGCACGTTGTTGCCGCGTCCGCGCGGATGTCTCGAGGTGCTCGCGTGACGCTCGACGAGCATGTGCCCGACACCGAGCCGGCCCAGGAACAGCGACGTGGAAAGACCCACCAGGGATCCGCCCACGATGAGGACCGGTACGCGGTCGTCTGCGTGTTCTTCCATCAGTAGCTCCAGATCCAGCCGCCGGTAGGGGGAATGGAGTTTCCATGCCCTGGCGGGAGGGCCTCGATCGCCCCCTTCACCCGCTTGGTTCACACATCTCGCGCCACCCGTGGTACCGGCACAGGATCGAAGCCGGACCCCGCCATCGCGGCAGCGGTGAACGGCAGTCCGCACCTGTCGGATCTCTCATCCGGAATACCGGAGACCGGCTCCGTGCCACAGGAGTGGCACGGCTTCACTGTCTCGAAGGAGATGCGTGGAAATGACTACGCTGTCCGAACGTATATCTCAGTCGGCCTTCGACGGCTCCAGGCTGCGGGTCGTACTCCTGCTGGACCTTCACGACGGCGCCCAGCAGCGCTTTCTCCAGGCGTACGAGCACATGCGCAACCAGGTGGCGTCGGTTCCCGGCCACATCAGCGACCAGCTGTGCCAGTCGATCGAGAACCCCTCGCAGTGGCTGATCACCAGCGAGTGGGAGAGCGCTCCGCCGTTCCTCGACTGGGTGAACAGCGAGGAGCACGTGGAGACGGTCCGGCCGCTGCACAACTGCGTACGGGACACCCGCTCGCTGCGTTTCAGTGTTCTGCGCGAGACGGGCAAGCTGCACACCTCTGCCGAGGCGGCACAGATCGGCGGCGGCCTTCAGCCCTTCCCCCGGGTGGGCGACGGCGTGGTGCGCCATGCCCTCACCTTCACCGTCAAGCCGGGCAGCGAGGCCGTCGTCGCGGAGATCCTCGCCGGCTACGACTCGCCCGAATCCAAGGTCGACGAGCACACCCGGCTGCGCCGCACCTCCCTCTTCATGCACGGCAACCGGGTCGTGCGGGCCGTGGAGGTGCAGGGCGACCTGCTCGCGGCGCTGCGCCATGTCGCCCGGCAGCCCGAGGTCCGGGCCGTCGAGGAGGCCATCAACCCTTATCTGGAGCAGGACCGGGACCTCAACGACCCGGACTCCGCACGGGTGTTCTTCACCCGGGCGGCGCTCCCGGCGGTGCACCACCTGGCCACCGCCGGCGAGGGGCATCCGGACGTCAAGCGGCACGCGCTGCTCTACCCGGCCAAGCCGGGCTGCGGCATGGCGCTCGCCCGGCTGCTCGCCCAGCAGGACGAGTCGGCGGCCGACGACCCGTCGGCCTGCGTCGACAGCAGCACGATCTTCCAGCGGGACGACATCGTCGTGCGCCTGGTCGATGTGCGCGGATCGATCGACTGCGACCCGCTGCTCGCGCTCGGCGCGCACGGCCCCCGCAAGGCGGCCATGCTCGCGCGGCTGCTCGACGACGACGCGGTCGGCGGCGGTTCGTCGGCGTCTGAGGAGGACATGGCGCTCTTCCTCAAGAAGGCCGACATGCGCCTGATCACCGACCGCCGGGCCCGCTGAACCGCGACCTCCGGGCTCTTCAACCGTCCGTCAGGTCCCGAGCGGTGCGGTGTGCACCACCGCCGCACCGCCGGGCCCGCACCGCACCCGCACAGCCGGCCCGCACCGCCCGCCGGCACCACGCCACAAGGCCATGTGGAGGAACCAGTCATGACCACACCTCATCGCATCGTCGACCTCAGCGAGACCCAGCCCAACCGCAGGCGCGGAGGCGATCTGCGCGCCATGCTCACGCCCACCTCCGTGGGCGCCACGAGCGGCTTCATGGGCCTGGCGATCGTGGAGCCCGGCGACCGCATCGGTGAGCACTACCACCCGTACTCCGAGGAGTTCGTGTACGTCGTCAGCGGCGCGCTCGAAGTGGACCTGGACGACGAGACGTTCGCGATCCGGCCGGACCAGGGCCTGCTGATCCCGCCGTACGTACGGCACCGGTTCCGCAACGTGGGCAGCACGGAGGCCCGGATGGTCTTCCACCTCGGCCCGCTGGCACCGCGCCCGGAGCTCGGCCACGTCGACACCGAGGAGACCCCCGCCGAGGAGGCCGCCGGCGAACGCCGGCCGCCCGAACGGACAGGGACGCGTTCATGACCCGGCGGGTAGCGGTCACCGGAGTCGGCATAGTGGCGCCGGGGGGTGTGGGCATACCGGCGTTCTGGGACCTCCTGTCCAGCGGCCGCACGGCCACACGCGGCATCACCCTCTTCGATCCGACGGGGTTCCGCTCGCGCATCGCCGCCGAGTGCGACTTCGATCCGGCCGCCCACGGCCTCGGCTCCGAGGAGATCCAGCGCGCCGACCGGTACGTGCAGTTCGCCATGGTCGCCGCACGGGAGGCGCTGCGGGACGCGGGGCTCGACCCGGAGCAGGAGGACCCCTGGCGGATCGGGGTGTCCCTGGGCACCGCGGTCGGCGGCACCACCCGGCTGGAGCACGACTACGTCAAGGTCAGCAGTTCGGGCCGGCGCTGGGACGTGGATCCCAGCGAGGCGGAGCCGCATCTGCACCGGGCCTTCTCGCCCAGCGCCCTCGCCTCCGAGGTCGCCGAGCAGACCGGTGCCCACGGCCCGGTGCAGACCGTCTCGACGGGCTGCACCTCGGGTCTTGACGCCATCGGGTACGCCTTCCACGCGATAGAGGAGGGCCGGGTCGACGTCTGCATCGCCGGTGCGTCGGACTCCCCGATATCACCGATCACGGTGGCCTGCTTCGACGCGATCAAGGCGACGTCGCCGAACAACGACGACCCCGCCCACGCCTCCCGCCCCTTCGACGCGAACCGGGACGGGTTCGTGATGGGCGAGGGCGGAGCCGTCCTCGTGCTGGAGGAGCTGGAACACGCCCGCGCCCGCGGGGCCACCGTGTACTGCGAGATCGGCGGCTACGCGACCTTCGGGAACGCGTACCACATGACCGGTCTCACCCGTGAGGGCCTGGAGATGGCCCGCGCGATCAACAGCGCGCTCGACCATGCCGGCGTCGACGGGTCGGACATCGACTACGTCAACGCGCACGGCTCGGGCACCCAGCAGAACGACCGCCACGAGACCGCGGCGGTGAAGGAGTCGCTCGGTTCGCACGCGTACGAGGTGCCGATGAGTTCCATCAAGTCCATGGTGGGTCACTCGCTCGGCGCCATCGGGGCGATCGAGGTCGTCGCCTGTGTGCTGGCACTCGCCCACCAGGTGGTGCCGCCCACGGCGAACTACGAGACCCCCGACCCCGAGTGCGACCTCGACTACGTGCCACGCACGGCGCGCGCCCTCAAGCTGCGCAACGTGCTCTCGGTCGGCAGCGGATTCGGCGGATTCCAGTCCGCCGTGGTCCTGACCCGGCCAGGAGGGAGGACACCATGAGTCCTCGGCAGGACCGGCGTCCGGTCGTCACCGGAATCGGCGTCGTCGCCCCCAACGGGATCGGCACCGATGCCTTCTGGAAGTCCACGCGCGAGGGCGCGAGCGTCCTCGGCCACATCACCCGAGAAGGCTGCGACCACATGCCGGTCCGTGTCGCCGGCGAGGTCCGGGGCTTCGACCCCCAGGCCCTGGTCGAGGAGCGTTACCTCGTCCAGACCGACCGGTTCACGCACTTCGCGATGGCCGCGGCCGACATGGCGCTGGTCGACGCGGGGATAGCACCCGGCGAATTCGGCGATTCACCGTTCGCGGTGGGAGTGGTCACGGCGGCGGGTTCGGGCGGTGGCGAGTTCGGCCAGCGCGAGCTGCAGCGGCTGTGGGGGCAGGGCTCGCGCTATGTGGGCCCGTATCAGTCCATCGCCTGGTTCTACGCGGCGAGCACCGGCCAGATCTCGATCCGCGGCGGGTTCAAGGGCCCGTGCGGTGTCGTGGCCAGTGACGAGGCGGGCGGTCTGGACGCGCTGGCGCACGCCGGCCGGGTCATCGGCCGGGGCACCGACGCCGTCGTCATCGGCGCAGCCGAGGCGCCGCTCGCGCCGTACTCGCTCGTCTGCCAGCTCGGCTACCGGGAACTCAGCACCATCGACGAACCGGAGCGCGCCTACCGGCCGTTCACCTCGGACGCCTGCGGATTCGTCCCCGCGGAGGGCGGCGCGATGCTGGTCGTCGAGGACGAGGCCGCGGCCCTGCGCCGCGGTGTCCCGGTGCGGGCCTACGTGGCCGGGCACGCCGCGACGTTCACCGGGGCCTCCCGGTGGGAGCAGTCCCGCGAGGGGCTGGCCCATGCGATCCGCGGTGCTCTGGCCGAGGCCGGCTGCGCCCCCGAGGAGGTCGACGTCGTCTTCGCGGACGCGCTCGGCATCCCGGAGGCGGACCGGGCCGAGGCGCTGGCCATCGCCGACGCCCTGGGTCCGCACTGCAAGCGGGTGCCGGTGACGGCCCCCAAGACCGGCACCGGCCGGGCGTACTGCGGAGCGCCGCTCCTCGACACGGCCGCCGCGGTGCTCGCCCTGCAGGACGGTCTCGTGCCGCCCACGCCCCATGTGTCCGACGTCTGCCACGACCTTGAGGTCGTGACCGGCCGGGCCCGCCCCGCCGAGCTGCGTACGGCCCTGGTGCTGAGCCGGGGACTGATGGGCTCGAACGCGGCGCTCGTGCTGCGGCACGGCGCCGACGCCCCCTGTTGAGAACGTGCGAGAAGGAGGAACTCCCTCATGACCACGCAAATCACCAAACTGACCGTCGAAGAGCTGGCAGCCCTGATGAAGAAGGGCGCCGGTATCACCGTCGACCCGCAGGAGATGGGCAGCCGGCCCGAGGCCCGGTTCGACGAGTACGGCCTCGACTCGCTCGGCCTGCTGGGCATCGTGGGCGAACTGGAGAACCGGTACGGCCGGGCGCTGCCCGCCGACGCCGACCGCTGCAAGACCCCGCGCGAATTCCTCGACCTCGTCAACAACTCCCTCATGGCAGGAGCCTGAAGTGTCCGGGCACACCGAAAACAAGATCACCATCGACGCCCCTCTCGACCTCGTCTGGGACATGACCAACGACATCGAGAACTGGCCGCAGCTGTTCAGCGAGTACGCCTCCGTGGAGATCCTGGAGCGCGAGAACAGCAGGACGACGTTCCGCCTCACCATGCACCCCGACGAGAACGGCACGGTGTGGAGCTGGGTGTCGGAGCGCACCACCGACCGCAAGGCGCTCACCGTGCGCGCCCGCCGCGTCGAGACCGGTCCCTTCCAGCACATGGACATCCGCTGGGAGTACAAGCAGACCCCGCAGGGTGTCCTCATGCACTGGACGCAGGACTTCGCGATGAAGCCGGACGCCCCGGTCGACGACGACTGGATGACCGACAACATCAACAGGAACTCCAAGGTCCAGATGCAGCTGATCAGGGACAAGATCGAGCAGCGCGCCCGCGAGCGCGCGTCCGTCTCGGTCGCCACCGACTGACCCGCACCGAGCGAAGGGATTCCCCCCGATGCACCACCAGGCTCTGATCGTCGCCCGCATGGCACCGGGCTCGGCCCCGGACATCGCGAAGGTGTTCGAGGACTCGGACCGGGGTGAACTGCCGGGTCTCGTCGGGGTGACCCGGCGCACCCTGTTCCAGTTCGGCGATGTGTACATGCATCTGATCGAGGCGGACCGGCCGCCGGGACCCGCCGTCGCCAAGGTGGCGGACCACCCGGCGTTCCGGGACGTCAGCGACAAGCTCTCCGCGTACGTGAGCGCGTACGACCCGGCGACGTGGCGGAGCCCGAAGGACGCCATGGCCCTCGAGTTCTACCGCTGGGAGAGCGGCGCTTAGGGTCCCCGCAACGAGTCGCCGGCCCCGCGCGGGAAACGCGGAGCCGGCGAGGGGAAGAACGCCCCCGCCGCAAGGCGGGGGTTCAGGGGGTTTCGGGGGTTTCAGGGGTTTCAGGCGGGGGTGATGCTCTCGAACGCGTGGAGGTACGCGTTCACGGGACGGACGTCGCCGACGATGAGACCGGCGTCCGCCATCCTGCTGATCATGCTCTCCTTGGTGTGCTTGGCGCCTCCGACGTTGAGGAGCAGCAGCAGGTCCATGGCGGTGGTGAACTTCATCGAAGGGGTGTCGTCGACGAGGTTCTCGATGACCACCACCCTGGCCCCCGGACGGGCCGCGCCGATGACGTTCCGCAGGGTCCTGCGGGTGCTCTCGTCGTCCCACTCCAGGATGTTCTTGATGATGTAGAGGTCGACGTCGACGGGGATGGCCTCCCGGCAGTCGCCGGGGAGGACGGTGGTGCGCTCGGCGAGCGGGCCGCCGCCGCGCAGCCTGGGGTCGGCGTTCGCCACCACGCGCGGCAGGTCCAGCAGGGTTCCGCGCAGATGGGGGTGCTTCTCCAGCAGGCTTGCCAGGACGTGCCCCTGGCCGCCGCCGATGTCCGCGACCGTCGATACGCCGGTGAGGTCGAGGAGTTCCGCGACGTCCCGGGCCGACTGCATGCTGGAGGTGGTCATGGCCTGGTTGAAGACGTGCGCCGACTCGTGGGCGTCCTCGTGCAGGTGGTCGAAGAACCCCTTTCCGTACAGCCGGTCGAAGACGCTGCTGCCGGAGCGCACCGCCTCGTCGAGGAGCGGCCAGGCGTCCCAGGTCCAGGGCTCGGTGCACCACAGGGAGATGTACTTCAGGCTGTGCGGGTCGTTCTCGCGCAGCATGCGGGACATGTCGGTGTGGGCGAACCGCCCGTCGGCGGTCTCTTCGAAGATCTCGTAGCAGGACAGGGCGCGCAGCAGCCGCCGCAGCGCCCGCGGGTCGGTCCGCACCGAGGCCGCCAGTTCCTCCGCGGTGGCGGGGGAGTCCCCCAGCGCGTCGGCGACCCCGAGTCTTGCGGCGGCGCGCACGGCGGCGGCGCAGGCCGCGCCGAAGACGAGCTCGCGCAGCCGCATGGAGGACGGGGTGCCGGCCTCCTGCGCAGTGGTGGTGTTCACGGTCGTCATACCGTCTCGTTTCTCATGAAGGGGCGACGGGCGCGAACGGCCTGTCAGCAGATGCCCGCAGGCTCGGACTTGCGGCAGAAGTTGCCGCCGAACGAGTTGCCCTGGCCGGTGTCCCGGTTGGCGATGTCGGGCGTGGAGTTGCCCACCAGCACGTTGTCCCGGATGGTGTTGTCGCTGCTCGGGGAGCCCACGATGCTCTTGAAGAGCACGACCCCGCCGGAGAACGGGGACGCGGGCTTCGACGCCCTGTGCCCCCAGATCACGTTGCGGTCGACGGTCGTCTTCTCGACGCCGGTGAGGACGACGCCCGCACCCTGGATCGCCGGCAGCCGCTTCGTCTTCGGGCAGAACTTGTTGTTCTGACCGACCTCGTTGAACCGTACGAGCAGAGCGCCGGCGCGCGGACGGCCCTCGTCGCCGACGAGGAAGACGCCGGCGCAGTTGCCGCTGATCCGGTTGCCCTCCACGACGACGTCGCGCAACCGCCGGATGGTGAGGCCGATCCGGTTCCCCGCCAGGTGGTTGCCGGAGACAAGGGTGCGCCTGGCGTCCAGGGCACCGGCCTCCGTGTCGGTGGTGTTCGACAGGAAGATGCCGGACTCCGCGTTGGCCCGGGCGACATTGCCCTGGAACACGCCCCGCACGGAGCGCTCCACGGCGATGCCCCAGTTGCCGTTCATCTCGACCGTCACGCCCGAGACGCGCAGCAGGTCGGTGCGTGAGGCCCAGATGCCGTTCTTCTTGAACGACGTCACCTTCAGCGAACGGATCCGTACGTCCCGCAGGGGCCGCGCGTCCTTGCCGAGCACGCAGATGCCGTTGCCGGCCCTGGCGCATGCGTCCTTGCTGACGCCGGCGGCCGGGGTGATGACGGTCCTGTCACCCGCCCCGCGCAGGGTCAGACCGGAGGTCGTGATCGTCACGCTCTCGCGGTACGTGCCCCGTGCGATGTCGATGACGTCACCGGGTCTCGCGGCGTTGATCGCGGCCTGGATCGACTGTCCGGGGAGTACGCGGTGCACGGCCGCGGCATGGGAAGGGGCGGCGGCCACGGAAGAAGGGGCGACCGCTCCGATACCGGAGGCCACCAGGAGACCGACGCAACCGAGGTAGTTGATCTGTCGTTTCGTCATGAACTGAAGGTATGACCGATGCTGACGAATCGCCACAAACCAGGCGCAAAGGGGAACCGCGTGTCGTGGACGACCCGCGGCTCCCCTCCCCCGACGGCTCCCCGAGCCCGGTCACGGCGCGGTCCGGTCACAGCGGGGTCCGGTCACGGCGTGCCGGTGATCCAGCGCTGGACGGTCGCGTTCGTCGTGTCGTCGAGCAGGCAGAGCGCGTCGATGGCGGCGAGATCACCCGGCAGCGGCGCGATGCCGGCGGTGGTCAGGGCGGCGTGCAGTTCCAGGCGCCGCCGGTCCGACGCGCTCAGCGCGACCGACAGGCGCGCGTCCGGGTCCGGGGCGGGCAGCAGGAAGTCACCCGAGGGGAAGTCGTCCGTACGGAGGTCCCCGGCGCCGAAGTCGTCACCGCGGAGATCTTCCGCACGGAAGCCGTCCGCGTGGAAGCCTTCCGTGCAGAAGCCGTCCGCGTGGAAGTCGTCCGCCTGGATGACGCCCGTGTCACCGACCCGGCCGAAGGTGTCGGCTCCGGGAAAACGGTAGGGATCAACAGCCATGAGGTCCTCCTCGGTGGTGTCTGTGACAGCCAGGAGTCCTGCGTGGAGGCGTCCGGTTGCGGGCAGCGCCCACCGCCACCCGGACGGCCCCAATGGCTTCTCCTCGGATAGGGTTATTTCATAGGAAACGCTCTCAATATCTACGGTGGAGAACAGGCGCAGCGCCCCATGCCCCCGGGGTTAGGTCGTTTGCATTGGACATACACGAGTCGACGAGCGGTGTGCCCGCTCCGCCCGTGTCGGCGGTCGGGTACGCGGGTGTGCTCAGTGAGCTGCTCCCCATCGCACTGTGGCGGGCCGACGCCGAGGGGCGCATCGTCGAGTGGTCGCTCGCCGCCCAGGACCTGCTCGGCTATCTGCCGGAGCAGGTCGTCGGGCGCTGCGCGACCCCGCTGCTCGTCCCCGAGGCCAACTGGGAGCTCGCCGACGATCTGGAGCGGCGGGTCCAGGCGGGCGAGGCGGTGATGGGGACCCTGCCGGCCCGCCACCGCGACGGGCACCTCGTGCCGATGGAGATGTGGATCTGCCCCACCGCCGACCCGCACGGCGAGACGGGGATCCTGGTCATCGCCGTGGAGACCTCCGCCGTGCTGCGCATGAGGGACTCCCTGGCGGCGCTGGAGGGACTGTTCCGGCAGTCCCCCATCGGCCTCGCGATCCTCGGCCGCGATCTGCGCTATGCGCGGGTCAACGACGCCCTGGCGCGGATGAACGGTGTCTCCGCCGCCCGGCATCTGGGCAGGCGCCCCACCGAGCTCGTGCCGGGTGTCAACGCCGTCGCCCTGGAGCGGGTGATGCAGAAGGTGCTGGACGACGGCCGCGCGGTGGTCGACGTGCGCGGCACCGGCCGTACCCCGGCGGATCCGGACCGTGACCGGGTCTGGTCCTGCTCCTACGCCCCGCTGCTCGACGGGGGCGGCGGCAGCCTGGGGTTGATCGCCTCGCTGATCGACATCACCGACGGCCAGCAGGCGCAGCTCCAGGCCGAGCGGGCGCGGCAGCGGTTCGCCCTGCTGGCCGAGGCCGGTACCCGTATCGGGACGACACTGGACCTGCGGCAGACCGCCGAAGAGGTGGTGGAGGTGCTGGTTCCCCGGCTGGCCGACATGGCCGACGTCCTGATGCTGGAGGACGTGCTCGGCCCCGACGGGGCCGCGGTCTCCGCCCATGGGGTGGTGCGGCGCATGGCTGCGCGGTTTCCCGATCCGTCCGCCCCCACGGCCGGTCTGGCGGTGGGCATGACCGCGCAGATCCCGGTCGGCTCGGTGTACGAGCACGTCGTCGTCGAGGGCAGGCCCATGAACCTCACCCTGGCCGACGTCCCGGCGCTCATCACCGCCCCGGGCGCCGAGCGGCTGCGTACGTACCTCAGCACCGAGGTGGGCTCGGCACGGCTGGTGCCGCTGGTAGCCCGCGGCAGGGCGCTCGGCGCCGTCGTCGTCTCGCGCATCCGCGGCCGGGAGCCCTTCGACGAGCAGGACTGCGTCCTCATCGACGAGCTGGTGGGCCGGGCGGCGCTGAACATCGACAACGCGCGGATGTACACCGGCCAGCGCGAGGCGGCGCTCGCCCTCCAGCGCAGCCTCACCCTCAAACCGCTGCCCGACGTGGCCGGGCTTGAGCTCATGGGGCGCTACCTGCCGGCCAGCGCCCATGAGGTCGGCGGCGACTGGTTCGACGTCATCCCCCTCCCCGGCGGCAGGACCGGGCTGGTCATCGGCGACGTCATGGGCCACGGCATCCGTGCCGCGGCCACCATGGGGCAACTGCGCACGGCGGTGCGCACGCTCGCCGGGCAGGACCTTCCGCCGGACCGGATGCTGAGCGCCCTGGACGCCGCCGTCGCGGACCTGGGCGAGAACGAGATGGCCACCTGCGTCTACGCCGTGCACGATCCGGCCGCCGGCCGCTGTCTGATCGCCAGGGCCGGCCATCCGCCCCCGGCGCTCGTCGGCGCCGACGGGACGGTCACGTTCGTCGACGGCCCCGCGGGCACGCCCCTCGGCGCGGGCGGCCGGCACTTCCGCGTGGAGCAGACCCCGCTGCCCCCGGAGAGTCTGCTGGTGCTGTACACGGACGGACTCATCGAGACCCGCGAGCGGGACATCGACCAGGGAATGGGCCTGCTCGCCCGGGCGCTGCGCCACCCCGGCAGGTCCCTGGAGGAGGTCTGCGACCGCGTCATCGGCCGGCTGCTGCCCTCGTCGGCCGAGGACGACGTGGCCGTGCTCATCGCCAGGGCGCTGCCCCGCCGCCGGCCGGCGGGCCGGGGCTCCGGCCGGCGCCCCCCGCACAGTCCCACCCGGAACGCGCGGCCACTGTGACAGCGAACGGCGGAGGAGAGGGAGACACCGGTGAGTACGTTCGGTGAGGCCCCGCACGACCCGTTCGCGGCGGAGCGGGCGGCCGCGGCGGTGCTGGACGACCGCGGGCGGATCGTCGGCTGGAGTCGGCGGGCCGAGGCGCTGCTCGGCCACCGGCCGGACGAGGTGCTCGGCACCCCCGCCGCCGGGCTGCTGGCCGGCCCTCTCGAACGGGACGCCGTCGCACATGCGCTGGCGGTCTGCGCACGCGCCGGCGGCTGGTTCGGGAACCTGACCGCGCGCCACCGCGACGGGCACCGGGTCGACCTGGGGTGCCGGGCGCGGCCCCTGGTGCGCGGCGCGGCACGGCGCGAGTGGTTTCTCGTCGCCGCGCCCGCCGACGAGATCGCCCAGTGGGAGACGGACCGCTCGCTCCTGGACGGGCTGTTCCGGCGCTCCCCGGTCGGGCTTTCCGTCTTCGCGCCCGACCTGACGATCCTGCGCGTGAACCGGGCGATAGCCCGGTTCAGCCAGATCCCCGCCGAGGAGCACCGCGGGCTGCGCATCGGGGACTTCGTCGTGAGCAAGGACGCCGACGCGGCGGACCAGCAGCTGCGGGAGGTGCTGGAGTCGGGCCGCTCCTCGACCCTCGCCGAGCAGCCCTGCGGTCTGCGCCGGGACCCCGCCCATGAGCTGGTCGTGTCGGTGTCGTCGTTCCGGATCCAGGACGCGGCGGGGCGGGTGCTCGGGGTGGCGCAGACGACCGAGGACGTGACCGACCGCTACCGGGCCCGCCGCCGGCTCGCCCTGCTCAACGAAGCCAGCACGCGTATCGGGACGACCCTCGACGTGTCGACGACGGCACGCGAGTTGAGCGAGGTGGCGGTCCCCGGCCTGGCCGACGCCGTCTCCGTCGACCTGCTGGAGCCGGTGGCGCGCGGCGAGGAGCCCACCAGGGAGACGCTCGGCATCGTGCGGCGGGCAGCTGTCCTGAGCACCGTGCCGGACACACTCGAGCTGATGTATCCGGTGGGCCTGACGATCGAGGTGCCGCCGGAGAGTCTGCACGCCCGGTGCCTGGCCGAGCGGCGCCCGGTCCTCGACGTACGCAAGGACGGGCTGAGCGGCTGGCTCGCCCGGGACCCGGAGCGGGCCGAGCGCATCTTCGCCCTGGGCGTGCCCTCGCTGATGGTGGTGCCGCTGATAGCCCGCGGGCTCGTCCTGGGCCTGCTCAGTCTCTACCGGTGGCGGCGGCGCGAGCCGTTCGAGGAGGACGACCTCACGCTCGCCGAGGAGTTCGCGTCCCGTGCCGCGATCTGCATCGACAACGCGCGCCGCTACACGCAGCAGCAGGAAGCGGCGCTCACGCTCCAGCACAGCCTGCTGCCGCGCGAGATGCCCAGGCATCCCGCGGTCGAGGTGGCGCACCGCTACCTGCCGGCGGACGTGACGACCGGTGTCGGCGGCGACTGGTTCGACGTGATCCCGCTCTCCGGGCTGCGGGTCGCCCTCGTCGTCGGCGACGTGGTCGGCCACGGCATCCACGCGGCGGCCACGATGGGCCGGCTGCGGACCGCCGTGCATACGCTGGCCAATCTCGATCTCACCCCCGACGAGGTCCTCTCGCATCTCGACGATCTCGTGGACCGGCTCACGGCCGAGCAGGAGCCGGCCGGCGGGGACCACGCCCAGGTGACCGGCGCGACCTGTCTGTACGCCGTCTACGACCCGGTCTCGCAGCACTGCGCGCTGGCCCGCGCAGGGCATCCGCCGCCCGCGGTGGTCTCCCCGGACGGACAGGTGCAGCTCCTCGACGTACCGCCGGGTCCCCCGCTGGGTCTGGGCGGGCTCCCGTTCGAGGCCGCCGAGACGAAGCTGGCCGAGGGCAGCCTGCTGGCCCTGTACACCGACGGCCTGCTCCAGGCCGGGTACGAGGACGTCGACGAGAGCCTCGCCCACCTGTGCCAGGCGCTGACGGGCCCCGCCCGTTCGGCCGAGGAGACCTGCGCGGCGGTGGAGGGCGCGCTGCTGCACGGCCGGCCGGCCGACGACGTGGCGCTGCTCGTCGCCCGTACCCGTGTCCTCGCCGCCGACAAGGTGGCGGCCTGGGAGCTGCCCGCGGACGCCACCGCGGCGGGCCGGGCCCGGGCGCTGACGGCGGCCCAGCTGGCGCGGTGGGGGCTGGAGGAGATCGCGTTCACCACCGAGCTGGTCGTGAGCGAGCTGGTCACCAACGCCTACCGGTACGGCGGAGGGCCGATCGCCCTGCGGCTCATCCGCGACAGCCACCTCATCTGCGAGGTCTCCGACAGCGGCAGCACCGCGCCGCATCTGCGCCGGGCGCTCACCACCGACGAGGGCGGCCGCGGCCTGTTCCTGGTGGCCCAGCTCACCGAGCGCTGGGGCACCCGGTACACCCGCGGCGGCAAGACCATATGGACCGAACAAGCGCTGTCCCCCACACCGCCGGGACCGTGACGGCCCGTGCCGGGCACCGGTCCGGGCCGTACGGAACCCTGTGCGCGGCCATGGCCGGAGCCGGCGGCCCCGCAGTAGGGTCTGCACGCGTTCTGCACATTCCCCGCAGGGGTCGTCACCGCCCCTTCCCGACTCGCCCCCACCGCACGGGGCGCGACAGCATGGAGGCAGGGAAGTGGACGACGACAGTCCGCGCAGGGAGGCGATACGCACGGTGACCAGGGACAGCTTTGCGTTCTGCGGGGCTGAGCTGGCCGCTGTCTACGTACTCGCCAGGGACGGCGAGGAACTGCATCTGACCGAGATCACCGGCGACCGCAGCGTGCTGTACGGGCTGCCCGCGATCCTCGCGGTGGCAAGCCACTCCCCCGCCGCCGAGGCATTCCGCTCCGGCACCCCCCTATGGCTCAACCCCGAGGAGCTCGCGGCGTACGTCGAGAGCGATCCCCACCACTTCACCGGGCAGATAAAGCGGGGCGCCGGCCGTTCCCCGGCCAAGATCTCGGTGGGCGCACTGCCCTTGCAGCACGGCGCCAAGGAGCGGGGCTGCCTGATCGTCGCCGGCGAGGTCCCGGACGGCTTCAACGCCGACCGGCGGGCCCTGCTGGAGCTGTACGCGGACCAGGTGGCCGCGGGCCTGGAGTCGGTCGCCGCACGCGTCGCGGGGCGGACGACGACCACGACGGCCCGGCCGCCGCTCGGGCGGACGCTGATGCCGCACCAGGGCGGCGCGTTCATCCTCGAACTGGGCACCGGCAGCATGGAGGCGCACGCCCATGTGCTGGGGCTGCTCGGCATCCCGCCCGAGCAGTTCGACGGGCGGGTGGAGACGCTGCTGGCCTGTGCCGCACCCGACGACATCCCCGCCCTGATGGCCGTCGTGGAGCCCAACCGGGAGTCCGCCACCACGCAGCAGATGGCGTTCCGGATCCGCCGGCCCAACGGCGAGCTGCGCTGGCTGGGCCTGCGGTGCCGGGTCGAGACGGACTCCGGCGGCACCCCCGCGCGGGTCCTCGGCGTGGTCGCGGACGCCGCGTATCTGCGCCCCAGCGCCGACGAAGTCTCCGCGGTGCAGCGGCTGTCGGCGAAGCTGGCGGGTGCGAGCACCATCCGGGACGTCAGCCAGGTGGTGGCCGCTTCGCTGCGCGAGCCGCTCAAGGCGAGCCGGGTCGCGGTCGCCGAGCTGGAGTCCGACCGGCTCGTGGTCACCATCCTGGACCCGCCGGAGCCGGACGCCTGGCCGGGCGTGTGGCGGTCCGAATGGCGCTCGGAATGGCCGGACGCGTCGACCCACGACCTGCCGACGCTCCAGGGCGCGCTGCGGGAGGGCCATGTGAGCCTGTGGCCCCCGGGCGCGGAGCTCGAACCCGGCCTCGCGGGCATCGGGCCCGGCGGTCTCGCGGTGCTGCCGCTGCCGGCCGAGGGCCGGATGGTCGGCGTGTGCCTGGTCGGATGGGACGAGGAGCACCGGTTCGGGCCCGAGGAGCGCTCGCTGCTGACCGCGACCGCGGGTCTGGTGGGGCAGGCGCTGACGCGTGCCCACGCGCTGAACGCCGGCCACGAGCTGGCGCGGATGCTCCAGCGCAGCCTGCTGCCCCGCAAGCTCCCGGAGCTGCCCGGAGGGGAGGCCGTGGCCCGCTATCTGCCGGCGACGGTGGGGCTCGCCGTGGGCGGCGACTGGTACGACGTGATCCCGCTCGGCGACGGCCATGTGGCCCTCATCATCGGGGACGTGCAGGGGCACAGCGCGGCCGCCGCCAGCATCATGGGCCAGATACGCACGGCCGTCAGGGCCTACGCCGTGGAGGGCCACCCGCCCGACGTGGTGGTCGCCCGCGCCAATCTGCTGCTGGTCGGCATGGAGACCGATCTCTTCGCCACCTGCCTGTACGTGGACCTGGACATGGAGGAGGGCATCGCCAGGTTCGTCCGGGCCGGTCACCTGCCGCCCGTCGTGCGCCATCCCGACGGCAGCACCGAGGAACTGGCCGTGGAGGGCGGGCCGCCGCTGGGTGTGCTCGCCGACACCGAGTTCCCCATGACCGAGGCCGGGCTGATCCCCGGCACCCTGCTCGCCATGATGACGGACGGCCTGGTCGAGTCCGCCCAGCTGCACGTGGACGAGGGCATGGGCCGGGTGCGCGACGTGCTCCGCTCGGCCGATCCCGCCGAGACCGGGCGGGTCGCCGACGAACTGCTCAGCGGGGCGAGCCATCGCGACGACGACGTGGCGCTGCTCCTGCTGCGCTACGACGGCACGCGCATCCGGCCGATGCGGACTCACTGGACGGTGTGGCGGCTCCCCAACGCCGTGCTGCACGCCCGCCGCTTCACGGCGCGCACGCTGCGGTCGTGGGGCGTGGTGGCGGAGCTCGATGTGGCCCTGCTGGTCGTCTCGGAGCTGGTCACCAACGCGATCGCGCACACGCAGGGAGAGGTGCGGCTGGATCTGACGCTGTCCGCGGACCGGCTACGGATCGCGGTAAACGACGGCTCGCCCCGCACCCCCGTCAAGCCGGCCACGGTGAACTGGGAGGCGACGGGCGGCCGAGGGCTCCTCATCGTCGAGGCGACGACGGCGTCCTGGGGGTCGGTGCCGCTGAGCGGCGGCAAGCAGGTGTGGGCCGAGCTTCCGCTGGCGCCGCGCGAACGGCTGGCGAAGGGTCCGTGAGCGCGAATCAGGCCGGAGCGGCTGATGTCACGGGGGGCACCTCCCGTGCCCGAAGGGCGCGGGAGGGGGCGACCGACGACAACGCGGCAGCTGCGCGTGCCAGGACATCCGAGCCCGGCAAGATCCGAACGACAGGGCCTACGGAGTGTCTTCACAGTCCCGTCCGCCCGAAGGGCGGGCCCGGCGGCGTCTGGTGCGTGCGATCGCAAGGCGGAGGACGGAGTCCATGCGATGGGGGCACTTCCCGTGCCCGAAGAACCATGGGGGAGTCGGCGACCGACGACAACGCGGCGCGGGGCACGTCCCGTGCCCGAAGGCCACGGGGGACATAGGCGATCGACGACAACGCGGCGTGGGGGCACCTCCCGTGCCCAAAGAGCGACGGGGGGGCAGGGGCACCTCCCAGGCGCGAGCTCTGGGGCAGCGTGCCAGACGCCGCCGGGCAGACGGGACTGTGAAGACACTCCCTAGGCCCGGCCGCTGCCGGCGGCCGCTGCGCCGCCCGCGTCCGGATCCGTTGCGGCCTCGGGGAGTCCCCAGCGCCGACGGATCTGCGCGGCCTGCCGGGTGAGCGCCTCCAGCAGCTCCCGGGTGCTGCGGGCGGCGGTGGTGCGGAGCACCGCCACGCTGATCTCGCGGGCGAGCGGAGGCCCCGTCAGCTGCCGTACGGCGACGTCGTCGCGCGGGGTGCCGAGCGCGAGGCGCGGGACGAGCGCCACGCCCGTACCGGCGGCGACGAAGCCCTGCACGACGGCGTAGTCGTCGGTCCGCAGCGCGGTCACCGGCTCGAAGGAGTGCTGCGCGCAGGCCCAGGACAGCACGCGGTCGCACGGGTCGCGCGGGTCGGCGGCGCCGATCCAGTCGTCGTTCCGGAGCTCTTCGAGCGGTACGCGGTCCAGTCCTGCGCACCGGTGGTCCTCGGGCATGACGAGCAGCAGCGGATCGTGCAGCAGCGGATGGAGCTCGAAGTCGTCGTCGAGATCGAGGCGGTCCCCGGGCTGCGAGAAGACGAGAGCGGCGTGGAGTTCGCGTGCGCGCAGGCCCTTGAGCAGGGCCGGCAGCTCGCCTTCGGTGAGCGAGACGTGCACCCCGCCCTGGCGTACGGCCTTCACCGCCGGCGGCAGCAGCAGCGCACCCGCCGTGGGGAAGGTACCCAGATGCAGGGTGTACGTGCCGCGCTCGGCCAGGTCGCGGACCTCCCGCTCGGCCAGCCGGAGCCGCTCGATCACGGCCTCCGCGTGCGGGAGCAGCGCCGCTCCGAGCTCGGTCAGCGCGGCGCCGCGGGGCCCGCGCTGCACGAGGTGGGCGTCGAAGTGCGACTCCAGGACCCCGAGGTGGTGGGTGATCGTGGGCTGGGTGTAGTGCAGTGCGCGGGCCGCCGCGGCGAGCGAGCCCTCCTGAGCGATGGCCTTCAGCACCTGCAGCTGACGAAGGTCGAGCATATAGACAGTGTATGGAGGGTTGCAGGGAACTCATGTATTCCTCGATAGGCCGAGGGCTGCGAACCTCACCGGGTGAACACCAGAACCATCGCCGCACCCCCCGGACCGACGCCCGTCCTCGACCAGGACCGCGCCCCGTACGCCGAAGCACTCCAGGCGCACGCGAGCCGCAGCTGGGTACGGCTGAACGTCCCCGGACACTCGGCGGACACCGCCGGCTTCGCACCGCTCACCTCCCTGCTGGGGCCCGAGGCGCTGCGCCTCGACTTCCCGCCCCTGCTCGAGGGCATCGACCTCGGCACCTCCGCCCCGCTGCACGAGGCGCTCGCCCTCGCCGCGGAGGCGTGGGGGGCCCGGCGCACCTGGTTCCTCACCAACGGCGCCTCGCAGGGCAACCAGATCGCCTCGCTCGTGGCACCGGCGCTCGGGCGCACCCTGGTGGTCCAGCGCAGTGTCCATTCGAGCGTCATCGACGGACTCGTGCTGTCGGGGCTCGACGCCGCGTTCGTCCAGCCGTCGGTCGACGCGGACCAGGGCATCGCCCACGGGGTCACCGCCGAGGACCTGGCCGCGGCCCTTGCCGCACACCCGGACGCGGCGGCCGCGTACGTCGTCACGCCCAGCTACTTCGGCGCGGTCGCCGACGTGCGGGCGCTGGCCGACGTGGCGCACGCCGCCGGCGTACCGCTGATCGTCGACGAGGCGTGGGGCTCGCACTTCGGCTTCCACCCCGACCTGCCGGCGGGGGCGCTCCAGCAGGGCGCCGACCTGGTCACCTCCAGCACCCACAAGCTGGCGGGCAGCCTCACCCAGTCGGCGATGCTCCACCTCGGCCACGGCCCGTTCGCCGACCGGCTGGAGCCGCTCGTGGAGCGTGCGTTCCGGCTCGTCCAGTCGACGAGCGCGAGCGCGCTGCTGATGGCGTCGCTCGATGTGGCGCGCTCGCATCTGGTGCGGCGGCGGGAGGCCGTCGGCGCGTCGGTCGAGGCGGCGGACCGGGTGCGCCAGGTGATCAGGAGGCTCGGCCGGTACCGGATCGTCAGCGACGGCTTCGGACGGTTCCCCGACATCGTGGCGGCCGATCCGCTGCGGATCGCCATCGACACCCGTAGCGGCGGCATACCCGGTCACGAGGCCCGCCGGCTGCTGTCGCGCGACCACCAGATCATGGTGGAGGTCGCGACCGACTCCGCGATCGTCGCCGTGGTGGGCGCGGGCGCCGCTCCCGACACGGACCGCTTCATCGAGGCCCTGCACCGCCTGCCCGCCCCGCTGACCGGCCCCGGCCCGGACGTCGCGGCGCCGCTGCGGCTGCCGGCTCCCGGCCAGGCGCGGCTCACGGCCCGCGAGGCGTTCCTGCGTCCCGCACTCGTCGTGCCCGCGGCGGAGGCCGTCGGCATGGTCTCGGCGGACACCCTGGCCGCCTATCCGCCCGGCATCCCGAACGTGCTCCCGGGCGAGGTGGTCACGGCCGAGGTGGTCGACTTCCTCCAGCGCACGGCCGCCGCTCCCAGCGGCCATGTGCGGGGTGCGGTCGACGCCGAAGTCTCACGATTTCGTGTGGTAGCCCCCTGACGGGCGGTTCACCCACTACCCTCGCCTCACCCGCGTCAACTCCTCGCAGTTTCCGCCATTTTCCCTCCGTTTCCCGTCAGCTCCTGGCACCTCCCGTCACCTCCCGTCGACCCATGGAGAATCCACCATGACCGGACGCTTCGCCACCCGCCGAGCCGTGGCCGCCATCGCCGCCACGGGCCTCATATCCCTCCTCGCCGCCTGTGGCGACCAGACGACGAACGAGGGCTCCGGCAAGGGCTCGGCAAGCCCCGCCGCCCAGGCCGCGCCGCTCGCCGACAAGCTGCCCCAGGCGATCCGCGACAAGGGCGTCATCAAGGTCGGTTCGGACATCGCCTACCCGCCGGTCGAGTTCAAGGACGCCTCCGGCAAGGTCGTCGGTGTGGACCCGGATCTCGCGGACGCGCTCGGCAAGCAGCTCGGCGTGACGTTCAAGTTCGAGAACGGCACCTTCGACACCCTGCTCACGGGTCTGCGCTCGAAGCGCTACGACATCGCCATGTCGGCCATGACCGACACCAAGGACCGCCAGAACGGTATCGACTCCGCGACCGGCAAGAAGGTCGGCGAGGGCGTCGACTTCGTCGACTACTTCACCGCCGGCGTCTCGATCTACACCAAGAAGGGCGACGACAAGGGCATCAAGACCTGGGCCGACCTGTGCGGCAAGAAGCTCGTCGTGCAGCGCGGCACGGTCTCCGAGGACATCGCCAAGGCCGAGAACACCAAGTGCGAGAAGGCCAAGAAGGGCAAGGTCACGATCGAGGCCTTCGACAACGACCAGCAGGCCCAGACCCGGCTGCGCGCCGGCGGTGCCGACGCGGGCCTCTCCGACTTCCCGGTCGCGGCCTATGCCGCCAAGACGTCGGGCGGCGGCAAGGACTTCCAGATCGTCGGCGAGCAGGTCGAGGCGGCCCCGTACGGCATCGCCGTCGCCAAGAGCAACACCCAGCTGCGCGACGCCCTGCTGGCCGCCCTTGACGCGATCATCAAGAACGGCGAGTACGAGAAGGTCATCTCGGAGTGGGGCGTGCAGGCCGGCGCGGTGACCGAGGCCAAGATCAACGGCGGTCCGTGACAGTCCGCACCACGTCATCGAGCCGTTGAAAGGCAACACTCCCGTGTCAATGAACAGCGCCACCAAGACCACGGCTCCCGATGCCGGGCCGGAGGCCATCAAGGCCGTTCCGGTCCGGCACTACGGCCGCTACGTCGCCGCCGTCGTGGCGATCGCCCTGTTCGGGCTGATCATCTACGCCTTCTCCCAAGGCAAGATCAACTGGAACGCGATCCCCGAGTACTTCTTCGACAACCGCATCATCGAAGGCGTCCTCAAAACACTCCTGCTCACCGTCGCCTCCATGGCGATCGGCATCCTCGGCGGCATCCTCCTCGCCGTCATGCGCCTGTCGAAAAACCCGGTGACCTCCTCCATCGCCTGGTTCTACATCTGGTTCTTCCGCGGCACCCCCGTCCTGGTCCAACTCGTCGTCTGGTTCAACCTCGGCCTGGTCTTCGAATACATCAACCTCGGCCCCGTCTACCGCGACGAGTGGTCCGACTTCATGACCCCCCTGCTCACCGCACTCCTCGGCCTGGGCCTCAACGAAGCCGCCTACATGGCCGAAATCTGCCGAGCCGGCCTCCTCTCCGTCGACGAAGGACAAACCGAGGCCTCCCACGCCCTGGGCATGAGCCACAGCAAAACCCTGCGCCGCATCGTCATCCCCCAAGCCATGCGCGTCATCGTGCCGCCCACCGGCAACGAAGTCATCAACATGCTCAAGACCACCTCCCTCGTCTCCGTGGTCCAATTCTCCGAACTCTTCCGCCAGGCCCAGGACATCGGCCAAACCTCCGGCGCCCCCGTCGAGATGTACTTCCTCGCCGCCGCCTGGTACCTCGTCCTCACCTCCATCCTCAGCGTCGGCCAGTACTACCTCGAACGCCACTACGCCCGCGGCTCCAGCCGCACCCTCCCCCCCACCCCCTGGCAGAAGATCAAAACCAGCGTCTTCACCATGCGCCGCCCGAAGGGAGCCGCCGCATGACCACCACACCCATGGTCAAAGCCGAAGGCGTCCACAAGTCCTTCGGACACATCGAAGTCCTCAAAGGCATCGACCTCGAAGTCGCCCCCCGCGAAGTCTTCTGCCTCATCGGCCCCTCCGGCTCCGGCAAATCCACCTTCCTGCGCTGCATCAACCACCTCGAAAAAGTCAACGCAGGCCGCCTCTACGTCGACGGCGAACTCGTCGGCTACCGGCAAAAAGGCGACAAACTCCACGAACTCAAGGACAGCGAAGTCGCCCTCAAACGCCGCGACATCGGCATGGTCTTCCAGCGCTTCAACCTCTTCCCCCACATGACCGCCATCGAGAACGTCATGGAAGCCCCCGTCCAGGTCAAGGGCGAAACCAAATCCGTCGCCAGAGAACGCGCCGCCCGCCTCCTGGACCGCGTCGGCCTCGCCGACAAAGCCGGCAACTACCCCTCCCAACTCTCCGGCGGCCAGCAACAACGCGTCGCCATCGCCCGCGCCCTGGCGATGGAACCCAAACTCATGCTCTTCGACGAGCCCACCTCCGCCCTCGACCCCGAACTCGTCGGCGACGTCCTCGACGTCATGCGCGGCCTCGCCGAAGACGGCATGACCATGATCGTCGTCACCCACGAAATGGGCTTCGCCCGCGAAGTCGGAGACTCCCTCGTCTTCATGGACGGCGGCGTCGTCGTCGAATCCGGCAACCCCCGCGACGTCCTCACCAACCCCCAACACGACCGCACCAAAGCCTTCCTCTCCAAGGTCCTCTGACACACCCGCAGAACCACACACACGCCAAAGGGCGGGGTACGAGCGCACACAGCGCCCGCACCCCGCCCACCCGTTCGTCCGGGCGAGACCTCCGGGGACGGGGACCTCAGCCCTCGCCCTCAAGGCGGCGCAGCCGCTCGGCGTCGCAGACACGGGGGCAGGTGCCGCACGCCTCGGCCGGGCGGATCGTGTAGTAGAGGCAGCAGCCGCGACGCGTACGCGTCGGGTACGAGCGGCCGTCGCGGCCCGTCAGACGGCGGAAGTCCGCGCCGCCCGGGAACGGGGGTACGGGGCCCGGCAGCAGTTCCGAGGCCGCCCGTACGCCGTCCTCCTCGCGGCCCAGCATCCGGCCGAGGTACCAGAGGCCGGAGACCAGGTCGTCGCCGACCATGCCCCACAGGGCGTGCGGCCCCCGGCGCAGTCGGAGGGCCGTCGCCGCCAGCAGGGGGCGTACGAGGTCGGCGACCGCGCGGCGCAGTTCGTCGCGCAGCGCTTCCTCGTCCGGCAGCACGCGGGCGCCGGGCAGTTGGGCGGCCGGGTCGTCGGGGAGGCAGGCGAAGGCGCCGGGCACGATGAGGTACTCGCCCGCGGTGAGGCTGACCCGGACGTCCGCCGGGCGGACGCGCGGGACCCGGCGCTCCAGGTACCAGGGGCCGCTCATCAGCAGGCAGACGGACCAGAGGTAGTCGTGCAGCGCACGGGAGGCGACGACGTCGGGGCGGGCCTCGTGCCCGTACCGGTGACGGATGCGCCGGGACTCGGCGTCGAGGAAGGTGTCGAGAAGGTCCTGACGGGCCGCCAGTTCCGTGCCGTCGGCCCAGCCCTGGCCGGCCGGGGAGCAGGGTTCCGCCGTGTCCGCCCGCAAGGACGGGCAGAGGGCGGTGAGCCGCCGGTAGACCGATGCGAGCAGGGAGGCGCAGCTCACGGCGGTTCCGGCCGATGGACATGCCGGGGCCAGGGTCACGGACGCTCCTCAGCACATGAGCAAACAGGGGGGAGGGGTGAGGCAAGGCTCACCTTACCCATACGAAGATCCTTCCGCGTCAACCGGGGCCGTGTCGCGGCGAATTGACAGGTTTAGGCGTGCCTAACCTAAGCTCTCGCCACGTGTCCCGGATCTTCGCCGGGCCATGCACCCGGCTGCGCGGAAGTGATCCCTCATGCAGATGTACCTGCTTGCCCTCAACCCGACCGACTCGGTCACCGAGGGATTCCTCCCCGCCGCCCGCCGGATCGGCCTCGGCCTCACCGTGCTCACCGACCGGCCCGAGGCGCACCGGGCGGCCGCCGGCGCGGACGTCGAGGTCCTTGAGTGCGACGTCCGGGACTTCCACGCCGTGATCACCCGGATCTCGGCCCGTCGCCACGCGCCGGACGCCGTCTTCACCAACAGCGATCACCTCCAGACCCAGGCCGCCCTCGCCGCCGCCTACTTCGGCCTCCCGGCCAAGAGCTGGCGGGCGGCGCTGCGCACCAAGGACAAGGCGCAGATGCGCCGGCATCTGGCCGCCGCCGGTGCGGACACCGTACGGTCGGCCGAGCTCCACCCCGGCACGGACCCGGTCGCGGAGGCCGCCGCCACGGGCCTGCCCTACCCGTGTGTGGTCAAGCCGCGGGAGGGCGTGGCGAGCGAGGACGTCGTGCGCGTCGAGGGGCCGGGCGGGCTCGCGCGGCGCTGCGAGGAGATCCGGTCGCGCCGGCCGGGGGCGGTGCTGGTGGCCGAGGAGTACCTCCCCGGGGAGCTGTACACGCTGGAGACGCTCGGCGACGGCCGGGTACGCCATGTGCTGGGCGGGTTCCGCACCGAGCTGTCGCCACCGCCGTACTTCGTGGAGGAGCGGCTGAGCTACGTCCCGGAGCACCCCCGGGCCATAACGGACCAGGTGCTGGCCCAGCTGGACGCCCTCGGCGCCGGGTTCGGCGCGTGCCACACGGAGTTCGTGGTGCACGAGGGGCGGGCGCGCCTCATCGAGGTCAACTACCGCGCCATCGGCGACCAGTGCGATCTGCTCCTCGCCCAGTTGCTCGACATACCTCTCTTCGAGCACATTCTCCGTGTGCATCTGGGTGAAGAGCTGCCGGCGAAACTGGGGGCACGCACCGGCGTGGCGGCCCGGCTGGACTATCCGTGCGCAGACCGGGCCGGGACGCTGACCGCCGCCCCCGCCGCCGCGGACCTGGAGTACGGCGATGTGAAGCTGGCGTACCGGCCGCTGCGCGGGGTGGGCGAACGGCATGAACTCCACCGCACCAACCGCGACTTCCTGGGCGTCGTCCGGGCCACGGGCACCGACCAGGGCCGGGTGGACCGGGTGGTCGCCGAGTTCCTGGCCGCGCAGCGCTGGGAGATCACCCCGTGACGGCAGCGGCCGGCTCGGTGGACGCGGACCTGCTCCTACGCGTCCTGAGTTCCCTGCTGCGTGAGGACGTCGCCGGGCTGCGCACCCGCAGCACCGCGGTCGAGCGGCCCGACGGTACGTGGCTGCGGCTGGCCCCCGATGCGCCCGGTGACGCGCTGCTGCTGCCCGTACGGGAGGACGGCTTCCAGTGCGAGTGGGCCGCCCGGCTGCCCCTGCTGCTGGTCGAGTCCGCCGGTCCGCGGCCGGCCGTCGAACTGGCCGGCTGCGACGAGGTCCTGACCGCGCTGAAGGCGCTCGCCGCGCCCGAGGACCGACCGGGCTTCGACGCGTTCGCCGAGGAGTGCCGGCAGACGCTCGCCACGATGCGGCTGCATGCCGCGTCCGACGACGCGGTCCTGGAGCTGCTGGCCGCGCGCCATGGCGCCGACCCCGCGCACTGGACGGGACTCTCCGGCGGCCTGGCCCATGACACCGTCGCCGCCCGGCTCGACCACCCCGTCTATCCGACCGCGCGCGGCCGCTCCGGCCTGACCGGCGCGCACCTGCGGGCGTACGCCCCGGAGTTCCACCCCCGCTTCCCGCTGCGCTGGATCGCGCTGCCCCGGGAGGCGGTCACCGTCCGGGGTTCGGTCCCCGGCCCGCGTCCGTCGGCCCTCGGTCTGCCCGGGCGGCTCGACGGCAGCCATCTCGCGCTGCCCGTCCATCCGCTGACCGCTGCGGGCCCGCTGCGGGACGCGCTGCGCGCTGCGGGGCTCGACACCCGTGCCGTGCTCGCCGGGGAGCCGCACGGAGAGGTCGTACCGACCCTGTCCATGCGGACCGTGGCACCGGTGGACGAGCCCGGGGTCCATCTCAAGCTCCCCCTCGCCACCTCCACGCTCGGCAGACTCAACCGGCGCACCGTCAAACCCGGCACGCTCGTCGACGGAGCGGCGGCGCAGCGCCTGCTCCGCACGGTGATCACACGGGAGCCCCGCTTCCGCGGGAGTGTGCTGCTCGCCGACGAGAGCTCCTATGCCCACGCCGGCCATGAGCTCCTCGCCGTGCTCGTGCGCCGCTGGCCCCCGGGCCTGGAGGACGCGGTCGTCGTGCCGATGGCCGGGCTGCTCGCCCGGGCACCCGGCGGCCGGCTGGTCGTCGACCGGCTCGCCGACCGCTTCTACGGCGGCGATCCGGAGGCTCTCCTCGACACCCTGCTCGCTCTCCTCTTCGACTGGCAGACCACGCTCTTCGGGTACGGGATCGCCCTGGAGTCCCACCAGCAGAACGTGTCGCTGGTGCTCGACGAGCACGCGGGCCGGCCGCGGCTGCGCCTGCTGCTCAAGGACAACGACGGTCCGCGCGTCAACCGCGTGCGGCTGCGCGCCGCCCTCGGCGGAGAGTTGCCGGAGGAGTCCGCCTTCGACGACCCCCGGATATGCGGCGACGGCGATCGCCCGGTGGCCGATCTGTTCACCACCGTCACCGTCCATCTGTGCGCGGGTGCGTACGCGTTCGGGCTCGCCCGGCACGGCCGCGCCCCGCTGGACCGGCTGCTGCGGCTCGTGCGCGACCGCCTCGCCGAGGCCGTGGAGCGGCTCGGCACCCGGCCGGGCGAGCCAGGCGCCGTGCTGCGCGCACATGTGCTCGACGCACCGCGGTTGCCCGTCAAGGCCATGGTCACCGCGGGAACTCTGCTCACCAAGGAACGCTCGGGAGCGTCCGACATCAACAAGCACTACACGACCGGTCCCAACTACCTCCTGCGGGACGTGTGACCGGCGATGACCTCGACCCACTCCACCGTCCACCGATCCACCGACCGCCGCACCGCCGACCGCGGCACCGCCGACCGCCCCGGCGCACCGGCAGGACTGCCCACCGCCGACGAGGCGGTGGCCCACACGCTGCTCAACTGCCTGCTCCGCGAGGTGTCGGGGCCCGAGCGCCGGACCGCCGTCGTCGACGGCCATCTGCTGGTGCGGCTGCCGCGCCGCGGCGTCCTGCTCCGTGTCGCCCTGCGCCGTACGTCCCTGATCGGGGCCCACCGCTTCTCCGGCGCGGTCACCGAGCAGACCGACGACGGCTGGTCCGCGATCGGCTGGTCGCGACTGGCCGAGCATCTGCACGCGGAGCTCTCGCTCCTGACGGGTGCGGGCAACGACGAGTTCCTCGACCAGGTCGCCTCCAGCCACCGGGGCGTCGCCGCGGCGCTCGCCCTCCCCCGCCCCCGCCCGGCCACGGGCGCCGACGGGGATCCGATGACCGCGTATCTGGCCTCCGAGCAGTCCCTCGTCCTCGGCCACCGCTTCCACCCGACGCCCAAGGCCCGCGGCGGCGATCCCGCCGCCTGGTCGGCGTACGCGCCCGAGGCCGCCGCCTCCTTCCCGCTGCGGCTGCTCGCCGTACGCGACCACCTGGCCGTCGAGGGGTGCGCCGAGCCCGGCGCGCTCGCACCGCTGGACCGGCTGGGGCCGGTGCCCGAGGGGTACCGGCTGCTGCCCGCCCACCCCTGGCAGTACGCGCTGCTGCACGACCACCCGGCGCTTCGGGCGGCCCTCGGCAGCGGCGACGTCCTCGATCTCGGTGCGGGCCGGACGCCCTTCTCGGCCACCGCGTCGGTGCGCACGCTCTACGACGGCGACACCTTCCTGAAGTTCAGCCTCAATGTGCGCATCACCAACTGCCTCCGCAAGAACGCGCGTTACGAGCTAGAAGGCGCCGTCGCCCTGACCCGGCTGCTCGAACCGGTCTTCGCGGACCTGTCCCGCCGCTTCCCCGGCTGCGGACTGCTGCGCGAGCCGGCCTACCGCAGCCTCGCCCTGCCCGGCCCCGACGGGGGACCCGTGCCCGGGCTGCTCGAAGGCTTCGGCGTGATCGTGCGCGAGGGGCTCGGGCGCCATCTGCGCCGCGGGGTCACTCCGCTGCTCGCGGCCGCCGTCGCCGACGAGTACCCCACGGGGCCCGCCCAGGTCTCGCGGCTCCTCGCGGGCGCGGGCGCGGAGGCGGACGCCGGAGCGGTGCTGTCGTGGTGGCGCGCCTATCTGGAGTTGCTCGTTCCGCCCGTCCTGGCCGCGTACTTCGACCACGGGGTGGTCCTCGAACCCCACCTCCAGAACGTGCTGGTCGGAATGGACGCCGACGGCCGCCCGTCCCAGGTCCTCTTCCGCGATCTGGAGGGCACCAAGCTGCTGCCCGGCCGCCATGCCGCCGCGCTGTCGGCGCTCCCGGCCGAGGTGGCGGGCCCGTTGACGTACGACGCCGGGCGCGGCTGGGACCGGGTGGTGTACTGCCTGCTGGTGAACCATGTCGCGGAGCTGCTCGCCGCCCTCGCCGATCTGCATCCGGGCACCGAGCGGGCCCTGTGGTCCGAGGTCCACCGGGCACTGCGCACCTACGCCGACGCGTACGGCTGCCCGGCTCGGCTCGGCGCCCTGCTCTCGGGCGGAGCGCTGCCCGCCAAGGCCAATCTGCTCACCCGCTGGGCGCGCACGGCCGACCGCCAGGCCGGCTACGTCCGGCTGCCCTCCCCGCTGGCCCCCGACGCGCCGGCCAAAGCGGCCCGCCGGGAGACCCTGCGCCCCGACGGCATCCGCACCGACGCCCTCCGCACCCAAGGCATCCGG
Source organism: Streptomyces sp. FIT100 (assembly GCF_024584805.1). Lineage (NCBI taxonomy): Bacteria > Bacillati > Actinomycetota > Actinomycetes > Kitasatosporales > Streptomycetaceae > Streptomyces > Streptomyces sp. FIT100. The sequence goes on from NZ_CP075715.1 coordinate 206,643, forward strand.
AGCGCCCGATGACCGGACCGACCACCGGGCCGACCACCGCACCGGCCTCCGGGCCGGCGCTCGTGGCGCCGTCGGACCCGCTCCTCACTCCCCCGGTCCGCGAACGCGCCATGTCCCTCGCCGCCGATGAGCTGCCCGCCTATCTGTACGACCTCGGCGCGCTGCGCGACCACGCGGCGGCCGTCCGCGCGGCGCTGCCCGAGCGCGTGGAGCTGTACTACGCCGCGAAGGCCAATCCCGAACGGGAGATCCTCACGGCGCTCGCCCCGTACGTGGACGGCTTCGAGGTCTCGTCGGGCGGTGAACTCGCCCATGTGTCCAAGGCCGTCCCGGACCGCCCGACGGCGTTCGGCGGCCCCGGCAAGACGCCGGCGGAGACGGCGGCCGCGCTGGCGGCGGGGGTGGAGCGGTTCCATGTGGAGAGCGCGTACGAGCTCCGCATGCTGGCGGAGCTCGCCGCCCGGGTGGTGCCCCGGGCACGCGTCGCGGTGCTGCTGCGGGTCAATCTGCCGCTCGCCGACGCGTCGCTCGCGGCGAGCGCGCTGTCGATGGGCGGCCGGCCGACGCCGTTCGGGATCGATCCCGACGACGCCGACGTCCTGGTGCGGCAGCTCACCGACGGCAGCTGTCCGCAGCTGGAGCTGCACGGCGTCCACGCCCATCTCGCCAGCGGCCTCGACGCCACGGCGCAGCTCGCGGTCGCCGAGTCCGTCGTCACCTGGGCCATGGGCCTCGCCGCCCGCCACCGCGTCACCCTGCGTGAGGTGAACATCGGCGGCGGCATGACCGTGGACTACGAGGACCCCCTGGCCCGGTTCGACTGGGCGTCCTACGGCGCCGGGCTCGCCCGCCTGGTCGGGGACCGGCCCGGGCTGCTGCTGCGCGTCGAACCGGGCCGCGCGCTGACCGCGTACTGCGGCTGGTACGCGACCGAGGTGCTGGACGTGAAGGGCAGCCGCGGCGAGGAGTTCGCGGTGGTGCGCGGCGGCACCCACCATCTGCGCACGCCGGCGACGAAGGGCCACGACCAGCCCTGTGCCGTGCTGTCCGTGGCCGACTGGCCCCATGCGTGGCCGCGGGCCGTGTCCCGGGGCGACCTGGTCACGCTGGCCGGTCAGTTGTGCACGCCGAAGGACGTCCTCGCCCGCCGGGTGCGGATCCCGGCGGGCGGGGTGCGGGCCGGTGACCGTGTGGTGTTCGCGCTCGCGGGTGCGTACGCCTGGAACATCTCGCACCACGACTTCCTGATGCATCCGCGGCCCGGCTTCCACTTCCTGGGAACGACCGGCGGTTGACGGCCGGGGCGGGCACCGGGTGGAGACAGGCGCCGGATGGGGGGCAGGCGCCGGATGCAGGCGAGCGCCGGGTGGCCGGGGCCAGGAGCCCGGCTCAGCGGTTGAAGTGGCTGAACCCCACCTCGTAGCGCTCGACGGAAACGATCCGCTGGCCCTCCCTGTGTGCGGTCTCCTCCCGGATCCGGCCGGCCCGCTCCTCACTGTCGAGCATGGCCTGCTCGTCCTCCCACAGGGTCAGCGACACCGCCTTCCCCGAGGCCCGGTCCACGAGGTAGTACACGCCCACGAAGCCGGGTACGTCCTGGACCTGCTTGACAACCGCTTCCGAACTCGCCGACAGGTCGCCCTCCGCGGGGACGGGTGACCCCTGATAGGTGCTCAGTCTCACGAACATGGCAGCACCCCTTTCTCGACGACCATCGGCCGGGCAGCCGGTGGTCCCCTGACCAGCGTGCCCCCGCGGGCTGCGGCCCGCATGCCGAGGGCCCACGGGCCGGGTGCCGCCCGGCTGCCCCGGGTTCCACCGGGCGTCGGCGGCAGGCGGTCGTGCCCGGCCCGGCGGCCAAGTCGGCGATATGGTGGCACGGTTCCACTTTGCGACTGCGATCGATGGGGATGGCTGCGGTGTCGACGTCGGATCCGGTGGTGTACGGCGCCCCGTGCTGGGTCAGCCTGGTGGCGCGGGACATCGCGGCGGCGCGGCGTTTCTACGCCGCCGTCCTCGGCTGGGAGTTCCACGGCGGCTTGCCGGGCGAGGAGTTCTCCGTCGCCCGTCTCCACGGCGTCCCGGTGGCGAGCATCGGCACTCTGGCACCGCGCGGGATCCCGGTCGCCTGGACGCCCTACTTCGCCGTCCCCGACGCCGGCGCCGCCGCCGACCGGATCCTGGAACGCTGTGCCACGGTCGCGGTCGGGCCGCTCTCCGTCGGCGCCGGCCGCGCGGTCATCGCCGCCGACCGGGACGGCGCGGTCTTCGGGGTCTGGGAGGGCGAGGTCGCCCCCGGCTGGAGGGTGGGGCCCGACGCGGCGCTGGCCCGGCTGGAGTTGCGCACCAGGGACGCCTTCGACGCGGCCATCTTCTATGCCGAGGTCCTGGACTGGGCCAAGGACGAGACCGGCTGCTGCCAGGTCGCGTACGAGAACGACCACGTCGTCCTGCGACAGGGCGGCACCGAGGTCGCGCGGCTGCGCGGCGGCGCGCTGGAAGAGGCCCCCGACCCCCATGTGCGGCCGCGCTGGGACGTGCACTTCCGGGTGGCCGATCTCCAGGCGGCCGTGGCGAGGGCCACCCGGCTCGGCGGCGTGGCCGTCACCACCGTGGACACCGGGCCGACAGGCCCGTCGGTCACGCTGCGTGACCCGGACGGCGGGCTCTTCACCGTGACAGCGGGTAGCGATCCGGTGTGACCCGTGTGATGGCCGCCGGTTGCGGGGGGTGCGCCCCCGGCTAGCATGGACCGTGGCCAGAATGGGGCATTTCCTCCCGAAGTAAGCCGTTTTCCTCCCGGGCTGTAGCGCATCCCCTTCACGACCCGGCCGACACACAGCCCCCAGAATTCCGCACGAGCCGACAGGTGGGTGATGGTGTTGTTCGGATCGAACAGATCCTCCGCTTCCGTCTACAAGGGCACGTCCTCCCAGGCGATCCGTCATCACTACGACTATCTGGGCGAGTTCTACCGGCTGACGCTGGGGCCGGAGCTCGTCTACTCGTACGGAATGTGGCAGCGGGGCGACACGCTCGAAACAGCCCAGCTCCGCAAGCTCGACTACCACGCCAGGGCGGCGAACGCCGTCGACGTGGAACGCGTGCTGGACGTCGGCTGCGGCTGGGGCAGCCTCATGCAGCGGCTGGTGGAGAAGCACAACGTGGGCCACGCCGTGGGGCTCACGATGAGCCCGGGCCAGGCCGCGTGGATCCGCGACCGGCAGTGGCCGCACTGCGAGATCAGGGTCGAGAACTGGTTCGACCACCGGCCCGAGGGGCCCTATGACGCCATCATCGCCATCGAGGCGATCGAGCACTTCTCCGGGAACACCGTGCGGCGGTCACGGCGCGTCGCCAGTTACCGCGAGTTCTTCGAGCGCTCGCACTCCTGGCTGCGCCCCGGTGGCCGGCTGTCACTCCAGGCGAACGCCTGGAACGGCCGCGGCTGGCTGCCGTCCCTGATGCTGCCGGCGGAGCGGCTGGACCCGCGTAGCGCGTCCGGCGGCGGCCGACTGGGCCCCAAAGACCTCTACGACGGCATCAAGAACATCAGGGAAGGCATGCACGCATCGCGCAAGGTCTTCCCCGAGGTGTTCCTGCCGACCCGGTCCGAGCTGATCGAGGCGAGCCAGGGGCTGTTCCACGTCCGCGAGGAGCGGAGCGACCCGGAGGACGGCGAGCTGACCGTGGCCAGTTGGATGGAGCGGGCCAAGGCCAACCGGGCCCGGGGCGCCGAACTCATCGGCAAGGACGCGGTGTCGGACATCATCAGGGAACAGGGCGTCGCGCTCAAGTTCCTCAGCGAGCGGCGCTACACCGTGCTGCGCATCGTCTTCGAGAAGGTCTGAGCGCGCGGAGCGGGTCCGAGCACGAATCCACTGCGCGGCAGTGGGGATGCGCCCGAGCGGGATCGCCAGATCCCGCTCGGGCGCATCCTGGTCGAGCCCGGCCGGCGCGGTGGAGAAAGCCGCCAGGACAGCCACGGTGATGTCCTCATCGGGGCGCTGGTGACCGTCACGGGCCTCACCCCCGCGCTGCGGGTCGAAGCGGTACGGCTCGACCACAGGTCCGGGTCGTGTGGCTGCCGCCGATGAACGGACCGAACGGGCAGCAGCGGCGCACCTCGTGCGCGAACGCGGAGCGCCTGCGCACATGGTCAGGGGCACGGTGCTGTCGCAAAGAATCGCCGCCCGCACCTTGCGAGTACCCGACGGAGCACGGGGCGCACAGCGTTGGCCGGAGGTCTCCCGATTCATTCACTCTCCGTGACGTCACTATCAGGGCACACCTCGTACAGCCGTACGACATCGGCACCAAGGCGGCGCGCCGGGGCCGGTACCACTCGGCTGGAAAGCCACGAAAGATCCAACCTTCCTGTGAAGCGTTCGTGAACCGCCCTCCATATCTCGTCGCGGGTATCTCGCTGACCACCGAGAACACCCTCCACCATTTCTATCGCACGAAGATCATCGATTGACCGAAAGGGGTCCTTGACCGTGCAAGGTGATGCGAACGAGACTCGCCAGTGGCACTCATGCATCAGGAGCCACAAGCACACGCGCATGCTGATGGCCCTGCGAGACCGATATCGCACGGGGTGTGTGACGGGGGAACAACGAGGGGTGCGCAGGCGTCACCGACGCATGCCCGCATTCCTTCATCTCCCCTCCTCATCTCTTGGTGCGCGAAGGGAATGGAGGGGGAATGCCGACGCACATGGGCTATCCCGGCGTATACATCGAGGAAGTTCCCAGCAGCATTCGCACGATCGCCTCGGTCACCACGTCGGTGACCGCTTTCGTGGGACACACCCGCCGGGGTCCGCTCAACCAACCCGTGCGGATCACCAGTTTCGCGGAGTTCGAGCGCCGCTTCGGCGGGCTGACCTCCCGCAGCGCCGTCGGCTACGCGGTGCACCAGTTCTTCGGCAACGGCGGCACGGTCGCCGTGATCGTCCGCGTGGCGAAGGCGGGCAGCGGCGAGGAAGCCTGCACCACGCTCAACTCCACCGAGGGCCACAGCGAGTGCCCGGTGCTCGAGGTGCACGCCAAGGAGCCCGGCGTCTGGGGCTCCGGGCTGCGGGTGGCCGTCGACCACGACACGCCCAGCCCGGACAGGACGTTCAACCTCCATGTCCTGGACGCGCGCGGCGGGGCCCGGGAGACCTTCACCGGTCTGTCCATGGACACCGGGCACGGCCGCTTCGTCGAGACGGTCGTCAACGCAGGCTCCTCGCTCGTCCGGGTGAAGGCGCTGGACGAGGACCGCCCCGACCCCTCCGGCACGGTCTCGAAGCCGTTCGCCGCCGAACTGCCCGCTCTGGACGTCGAGCTGAAGGTCAAGATCGGCGATGTGGAGCGGGAGTTCACCCTCCACGAGCCCGACACCGACGGCGAGCCTCCTGCCGATGTCACCGAGCTCGCCCTGCTGCTGGAGCGCAAGCTGCGCGCCCTGCCCGACGCCCCGGGCAAACACGCCTTCGCCGGGGCCGAGGTGACCGCCTTCGGCCGCCGCCTCCAGGTCGTCGCCGGCTCCGTCGACCCCGACGACGTCGTGCGCTTCGTCGGCGAGTGCGCCAACGACCTCGGCCTTGAGGCATCGGTCAACCCGCCCGTCTTCGCGCTCGACGGCGGCAAGGACGGTGACCCGCCGGGGCCACGCGACCTGATCGGCAGCGAGGCCCGCAAGACCGGTGTCCAGGCGCTGCGCGACGTCGACGACGTCAATCTGCTGTCGCTGCCCGAGCTTTCGGCGTACGAGTCGGCGCAGGACATGGTCACCGTGCTCTCCGCGGCCGAGCAGCTCTGCCGGGAGCGGCGGATCTTCCTGCTCGTGGACGCGCCGTCGGCCTGGGGCAGCGTGGACGCCGCGCGCGCCGGGATCGGCGCCTTCGACGCCGTACGCAGCGACCACGCGGCGCTCTACTTCCCGGAGCTCCAGCTCACCGACCCGCTCACCGGCCGGCTGCGGGCGTTCCCGCCCTCGGGCGCGATCGCGGGCGTCATCGCCCGTACGGACGGGGAGCGCGGCGTGTGGAAGGCGCCGGCCGGGACCGAGGCACGGCTCGCGGGCGTGCGGTCCCTCTCGGTGAAACTGACCGACCGGGAGAACGGGCTGCTCAACCCGCTGGGCGTGAACTGCCTGCGCACCTTCCCGGTGGTCGGCCCGCTGGTGTGGGGCGCGCGCACGCTCGCCGGCGCGGAGGCGCTGGAGAGCGAGTGGCGGTACGTGCCGGTGCGCCGGCTCGCGCTCCATGTGGAGGAGAGCCTGCACCGCGGCCTCCAGTGGGTGGTGTTCGAGCCCAATGACGAACAGCTGTGGCAGCAGATCCGGCTCAAGGCGTCGGCGTATCTGAACGACCTTTTCCGGCAGGGGGCCTTCAAGGGCGCCACGCCGCGCGAGGCGTACTTCGTCAAATGCGACAAGGACACCACGACGGACGCCGACATCGAGCGCGGCGTGGTCAATGTCGTGATCGGCATCGCACCGGTCAGGCCGGCGGAGTTCGTGATCGTGCGGATTCAGCAGATCGCCGGGCAGTTCGACCTCTCGTAACCCTAGGAAAAAGGAACACGAAGGAAACCGATGGCTGAGTTCCAGATTAACGCCCATCGCTTCGACCCCTACAAGAATTTCAAGTTCCTGGTTCTGTGGGACGGTCGAACGGTCGCGGGCATCAGCAAGATCAGTCCTCTGAAGCGCACCACCGAGGTGGTCAAGCACCGGCACGGCGGCGACCCGAGTTCGCCGCGCAAGTCGCCGGGCCGCTCCGAATTCGAGGGCGTCACGCTCGAACGCGGCGTGACGCACGACCCGGAGTTCGACCGCTGGGCCAACAAGGTCTGGCAGGTGGGCGCCGGGCTCGGCTCGGAGGTCTCGCTGCGTGACTTCCGCAAGGACATCATCATCCAGGTCCTCAACGAGGCCGGGCAGGTGGCCGTCTCGCACAAGCTGTACCGGGCCTGGGTGAGCGAGTACCAGGTGCTCGGTGAACTCGACGCGAACGCGAACGCCGTCGCCATCCAGAGCGTGAAGCTCGAATGCGAGGGCTGGGAGCGGGACTACGAGGTGGAGGAGCCGGTCGAGCCCTCGTTCACCCATCCGGCCTGAACAGGCACCGCAGTTCCGTTCCACAGGAGGGTTGAGCGATGGCGCGTGGCGTGCCGGTGACGGGGCCTGCGGAGCTGCTCGCCACCTGGGAGGCCGGGCTGGCGCAGCACGACGCGGGACGGTCCCTGCTGCTGCACCGGGCGGCCCGCCCGGGGGCCGGCACCGACGAGCTGCTGGCGGTGCCGGTCGGCGAGCGGGAGGCCGACCTGTTCGCGCTGCGCCGGGCGCTGTTCGGCGAGCGGATGCAGGTGCGCATCGAGTGCGCGGCGTGCGGCGAGTCGATGGAGTTCGACCTCGACGCGACGCTGCTGGGCGAACGGGACGGCCGGGAAGCCCGCGGGCCGCTGCGCGTGACGGAGGGCGAGTGGGTGGTCGAGTTCCGGCTGCCGGCCGTCGCCGATCTCGCGGCGGCCGCGGCCTCGGCCGATCCGGCCGGTGCGCGCGAGGTGCTGCTGGCACGCTGCACGGTCTCCGCCGTACGGGCCGGGGCGGCCGTGCCTCCGGAACACCTGGCCGCGCTGCTTCCCGAGCCGGTGCAGCGGCGGCTCGCGGAGGCGGTCGAGGAGGCCGATCCGGCGGCGGACGTGACGCTGAACGTGTCCTGTCCCGAGTGCGGCGAGGCCACCCCGGCCGAGCTGGACATCACCTCCTACCTGTGGACCGAACTCGACAGCTGGGCGCGGGACCTGATGCTCGACGTCCATCTGCTCGCCACCGCCTACGGGTGGAGCGAGCCGGAGATCCTGGCGCTCAGCCCGCTGCGGCGTCGCTACTACCTGGAGCTGTGCGCGGATGCCTGACCACTTCGACCGGCTGCTCGCCCGGCACACGGGCCCCGCCGCCGCGGCTCGCGGGGCGACGCGGGTACGGCCTCGGCTTCCGGGCCCCTTCGAGCGGGTCGAGGTGCTGCGCACCGCACCGCCGGAACCCGGCGAGCCGGCCCCGCTGGTCCCGCTCGCGGCGGAGCGGTCGGCGGGCCCCACGGCCCCGGTCCGGCACGAGCGCGAGGTGCGGACGGAGCGGGAGGCCGTCGTGCGGACCGAGGCGGTCCCGCCCGGGGAGCCGGAGCGGGCCCCTGCCGCCCCCGCCGTGCAGAGCCCGCTGCTGCGGCCCGTGGCGAACGCCGCTCCGCGGCCACGTCCGGAGGCCGCCGAAAACTCACGTGCACCGCGGCGTACTGCGGCGCGTGCCCTGCCGGACGCGTCGGCGCCGCGGCCCGCGGCGGCCGGGCGTGGCGCGGAGGCCGCGCCTGTGGCCGCGCTCGCGGCGCCCGTACGGCCACGCGGCGCCGACGGCGCGGCCGTCGCCGCCCGCGGGGTGGCCCCGAACGGCATCGGCAGGCGCGCCCCCCGGCCCGCGGAGCGGGTCGTGCACGTACAGATCGGCCGCCTCGAAGTGACTGCTGCCCCACCACCGGGCGCGGGCAGCCCGGCCGCAGGCCGCCCCGGCGCCGGCGGACGGCCCGGCCCCGCGCTGACCCTCGACGACTATCTGGCCCGCGGCGAGACAAGGGACTGAGGAACTGACCCCATGAGCAACGCACTTGCCGTCGCGACGGTCACCCAGGCGCTGGCCCTGCTCATCGAGAGCAACCTGGGCCCCGAGATGGACATCGCGGTGAAGGTGGAGACCCGCAGGCCCCCGGCCGAGGCACCGTCCGAGCCGACCGTCAACGTCTTCCTCTACCAGGTCACGCCCAACCCCTCGATGCGCCACCACGACCTTCCGACGCGCGCGTCGGACGGCACGCTGCTCAAGCGGCCCGCGGCGGCGCTCGACCTGCACTATCTGATCAGCGCGTACGGGGAGGAGGCGGAGCTGGTCGGCCAGCGGCTGATCGGCTGCGTGGTGCGGACGCTGCACGAAATCTCCGTGCTGCCGCGGGAGTTGATCGAGCTTGCGGCGGAGCGGCCGTATCTGGCGGGCAGCGATCTGGCGCAGTCGCCGCAGAAGGTGCGGTTCACGCCGACGGTGATGGACGTCGACGAGACGTCCAAGCTCTGGGGGATGCTGCACCAGACGCCGTACGCCCTCTCGGTGGCGTACCAGGCCTCGCTGCTCCTCATCGAGGGCCGGGAACAGCCCGCACCGGCGAAGCCGGTCAGGTCGCGCACGGTCCGGGTGGTGCCGTTCGGCGCACAGGCCGCGCCGGTGCCGCCGGGTGATCCTGGGCCGCCGGACACGGCGCCCCCGGCCGACGAGGCCGCGCCCGCCGGGCCGGAGCCGCGGACGGCCCGGCCCCCGAAGGCCCCGGCCCCGGCCCCGGCCCCGGCCCCGGCGAAGAAGCGGACCGCCGCCAAGCGCGCCGCTCCCACCCGCGCCCGCAGAACCACGGACGCCAAGGACGCCAAGGACGCCAAGGACAACGACAACTGAGCAGCACGGTGCGCGACACGGGGGTGGGTGAGGACATGACCATGCAGGACGGGCAGGGCCACGGCACGGACACCGACGGCCGCGCTTTGGCCGCGGCCGTACGCGCGGTCCTCGCCCGCGTCGACGCGCACGCCTCACGTGCCCGGCGCGCGGGCACGGCGGCGGACGCCACGGCGGGCGAGGGCCGGGCCGACGCCCCGCGCACCGCAGACCACACGGTCGGCGCCGGCTCCGGCTCCGGCTCGCCAGAAGCCGTACCGGCTGTCCAGGACGAGAGCGGCGCCCCCGTCCAGGTCCGCACCGCCGCGACGGACACGGCCGGGGGCACGGGGGCGTCCGAGGTCGCCGTCCCCCGCGGGCCCGCGGCGCTCGACGCGCTCGTCGCCTGCTTCGGGCTCACCGCGTTCGAGCGGGACATCGTCCTCCTGACCGCCGCCGCGGAGCTGGATCCCACCACGGGGACCCGGTGCTCCGCCGCGAGCGGGGACCCGGACCGTACGCATCCGACGTTCTCTCTCGCGCTCGCCGCGCTGGACGGGCCGCACTGGAGTGCGGTGACGCCGGTCGGCCCGCTGCGCCGGTGGCGGTTGGTGGAGCTGGACGACGAGACCCGGCTGACGGCGTCGCGGGTCCGGCTCGACGAGCGGATCCTGCACTTCCTCGTCGGCTCGCCCTATCTGGACGCGCGGCTGCACGGGCTGCTCCGCCGCACGGCCGTGCCGGACGCGCTCCCCGCTTCCTACGACGAGGCGGCGAGCCGTATCGCCAGGGGCTGGACAGGGCCGGGCGCCGCCCGGCACGCGCCGTTGCGGGTCGAACTGGTCGGCGGCGACCTGCGCTCGCGCGCCGACATCGCCGCCGCTGCCGCCCGTCGCTCCGGGCTCGGGCTGTACGCGATGGCCGCCGACGACATCCCCACCGACCCGGTCGAGCGCGACCGGCTGGCGCGGCTGTGGCAGCGCGAGGCGATCCTGCTGCCCGCCGCGCTGCTCGTCGAGGTCGGCGACCTCGACCGCGAACAGGCCGCCGCCACCGACGCGTTCATCGAGGGCGCCGCCGTACCGCTGGTCGTGTCCGGCGACGATCCGCGCAGGACCGGGCGCCCGCGCGGCGAGCGGGTGACCGTTCCGGAACTGGACGCGGACGAGCAGCTGGACGTGTGGACGGATGCCTTCGCGGGCGTACCCGACGTCTCCGATGACGATCTGCGCAAGCTGGTGGAGCAGTTCTCGCTGCCCCCGCATCTGGTGCGCTCCGCGGGCGCGGCGGTCGCACGGGACCTGCCCGGCGAGGACGAGCTGGACGCCACGGGGCTGGCCTGGCGGGCCGGGCTCACCGAGGCCCGTATGGGCATGGACGAGCTGGGCCGGCGGATCGGGCCACGGGCGTCCTGGCACGATCTGGTGCTGGCGGAGCGGCAGGTGAAGATCCTGCGCGAGATCGTCGCGCATGTGCGTCAGCGCCCGACCGTCCACCGGGAATGGGGCTTCGCCTCGACGCTGCGCCGCGGCCTCGGCGTCACCGCCCTCTTCGCCGGCGGCTCCGGCACCGGGAAGACCCTCGCGGCCGAGGTGATGGCGAGGGAGCTGGGGCTGGATCTGTTCGTCATCGATCTGTCCCAGGTGGTCAGCAAGTACATCGGCGAGACGGAGAAGAACCTCCGCAGGGTCTTCGACGCCGCCGAACGCGGCGGCGCACTGCTGCTGTTCGACGAGGCCGACGCGCTCTTCGGCAAGCGCAGCGAGGTCAAGGACAGCCACGACCGGTACGCGAACCTGGAGGTCAGCTATCTGCTGATGCGGATGGAGGCGTACCGGGGCCTCGCGATCCTGACGACCAACATGAAGCAGGCGCTGGACACGGCGTTCATGCGGCGCATCCGCTTCGTCGTCGACTTCCCGTTCCCCGCCGAGAGCGAGCGGGCCGAGATCTGGCGCCGGGTGCTGCCCGCGCGGGCCCCGATGAAGGACATCGATCCGGAGCTGCTGGCCCGGCTGACGGTCGCGGGCGGTTCGATCCGCAACATCGCGCTGTCGGGCGCGTTCCTCGCCGCCGAGGAGGGCGACCGGCTCCAGATGCGGCACATGCTGGAGGCGGCCCGTACCGAATACCTCAAGCTGGACCGCTCCTTGACCCCGTCGGAGGTGCAGGGATGGGTCTGACCGAGGGACGCCCGCGTCGGCCGGCGGACACCGTACGCGTGGACATCGGCGAGCTCGTGCTCGACGGCTTCGCCCGGGGCGTCGACCCGGAACGGGTGTCGGCGGCCTTCCGGGCCGAGCTGGCCCGGCTCGTACGGGAGCGGGGGGTGCCGCTCGCCGCGGACGGCGGGCGCGCGATGGACGGCCTCGCCGGCCTGCCGCCGCTGCCCGCGACCACGTCCGCGCGCCGCCTCGGCCAGGAGCTGGCGCGCGCCGTCCACGCGGGGCTCTCGGGACGGGGGGAGGTCGCACGATGAGCACCTCGCACGCCCAGGAGGGCCGCTCCGACCAGCAGTCGGCCGGACGCCGCCGGCGCAAGGACCGCGCGGCCTCCCGCGCACCCGAGCCGAAGAACATCGTCAGCGGCGCGGGACAGCCGCTCGATCTGAGCGTGCGGCGCGAGCTGGAGGAGCAGCTCGGTCACGACTTCGGCCGGGTACGGCTGCACACCGGCCGGGACGCGAGCGCCCTCACCGAGATGCTGGGCGCGGACGCCGTCGCGGTCGGCCAGGACATCTTCTTCCGCGAGGGCGCCTACCGGCCGGGCACGGCGGACGGGCAGCGCCTCCTCGCCCACGAACTGCTGCACACGGTCCAGAACCCGGACGGCCTCGGCGCGTTGCGCGCGGGCCGGGACCTCGGTGCGGTGAGCCTGCCGCAGCAGGCGATCGAGCGCGAGGCGGAGTCGGCGGCCCGGTCCCTCGTACGGGAACGGGAGCCGGCGGCGCCCGAGGTGGAGCGGGACGAGGCGACCCCCGGCTGGCTGCGCTACGCCACGGTCGACGCGGACCGCCACCGTATGGAGCAGCTGGACCCGGCGACCCTGGTGGACCGGCTGGCGAACGGGCTGCTGCGCTCGCTGCGCGGCGACCCCGCGGACCTCTCGGGGCGGGTGCGGCTCGAACTGGCCCGGCTCTCCCCGCAGTTGCAGGACTCGGTGCTGGACCGGCTGGAGACCCGGCTGCTCGCGCCCGAGTACGACCGCCTCCTCGACCTGGCCGAGCGGTCGGACGCCGGGCCTCCGGAGCTGCAGCCGGCCGGGGTCCCCGAGCCCGAGCCCGATCTCTTCGCGGAGCTGGGTGTCGAGCGCACCCGGTGGGAGCGCGAGGAGGAGGCCGACCGGGGCGCGGAGAACCAGCGGGCCGAGGACGCACGCGAGGAGCGGCAGGACGCCAGGGCCCGCGACGAGGAGCAGGGCGGCGACCGGACCAGGGCGCGCGCGGACGCGGCGGCCGAGGACCAGGAGGCCGCGCAGCGCACGGAGCAGGAGGACGAGCGCGCCCGCTCCCGCGAGCAGGCCGAGCAGGAGCGGGCGCAGGAGGAGGAGAAGCAGGACCAGGACCGGCAGCGGGTCGACGAGACCGCCGACGAGCGGGCGCAGGACCGGCAGGAGGGCACCGAGCAGGCCAAGGAGGAGCGCAAGGCCCAGCGCGACCGCGAGGAGAAGGACCCCGCGCAGGCCGACGCCCCCGGTGCGGACAAGCGCAAGCGCAAGGACGACGCGACGAAGCCGGCGGACGGGTCGAAGCGGGAGGACGTCGACCCGAAGGCGAAGGAACGGCCCGGTCCCGTACGCCCGGAGAAGGTGGACGAACGCGCCGAGCGGGCGGACAGCGCGCTGTCCGAGCACGGTCTGCACGAGAAGGACGAGGACGAGGGCGAACCCCGCGAGGAGGAGAAGCCGCTCGGTCTGGAGGCGGGCGCGGAGCGGGAGATCGGCGGCGGGGAGGACACCGGCGGGGGTGGGCACGGGAGCAGCCCCGGACGTCCACGGCCTCGCGCTGCCGCTCCGGCAGGCCCCGCGGTGGATGAGATCGAGCTCTCGGAGGACAGCTCTCCCAACGCCGTCGCCAACGCGCTGGCGTTCCCTGAACCGATCCCGGACGACGAGGCGGAGCAGGACGGCGGTCGGTCGGCCGCGCGCGGGGAGACCTCGCCCGGTGAGCGTTCCGAGCCGGAGGAATCCGACGCTGCCGACACGGGCCAGGACCAGGAGATCGGGCCGGACCCGCAGGCCGCCGGCAAGGAGGACCCCGCCCCGGAGACCGAGGAGCCCGGCTCCGTCCAACAGCCTGACGGAGCCGGCGCCAAGGCGGGTGAGGACCCTGCGGCCCCGGAGAGCGAGGCCCCCGGGACGGAGGAGGGAACGCCGGACGCCCAGGAGGCCCCGCAGGAGGTGCAGAAGGACAAGGACCAGCGGGACGAGGCGGAGGAGCGGGACCGGGAGGGCGGCACCCGGGGCACGGCCGCGGAGAAGCCGAGGACTCGGTCGAGTGCGCCCGCTGCCCGGGAGGAGCGCGACGGACCCGCCGGCCCTGCCCCGGCGTCGGGCCTCACACCCGCCGGGCCTCGAACGGAGCGGACTCCCGTCGAGGACCGCAGGCCCTCCCCCGCAGTACAACGAACAACCGAACCGTTGAAGGGCGACCACGACGCACCGGCGCCGAAGAGCGTCATCCCGAAGGAAAGCGGTGCGGGGGCCGCACCGAGCGGCACGGTCGGCGGCAGTGCATCGGCTGGGCCCTCTGCTGCCGCCGGCCCAGGCAGCGCACCCTCGACAGCGCAGGCCGCGATGAGCCCGGCGGCCGAACAGGCCGAAAGCCCCGGCCGGTTGGGCGCACCCGCGCCCGAGGGCGCCAAGGCGCAGCCCGAGGCGTCGCTGGAGAAGGACGGCGGCGGCTGCGCCCCGCCCGAGCCCGCGGCGGAGAAGGAGGAGGGCGCGGGCGGCTGCGGCGGTGGAGGAGGCGAGGCGGCTCCCGAGGAGAAGCAGCCCGAGCCGCCGGACGTCTCCGGCCAGGACCCCAAGGCCGCCGTCGCCACGGTCGGCAAACTCGCCCCGGACCAGGCCGCTGCCGCGATGCCCGGTGTGGACCGCGCGGCGGACAGGAAGGTCGGCGAGGAGCAGCGGCGCCTCGACGCCGCCCCGCCCGAGCGGGAGCGTCCCTCGGGCGCGCCGCGTACGCAGTCGGGGCCGCCCGAGTCGGCCGCTCCCGCCGCCCCGGTGACGGGCAAGGTCGAGAAGCTCGGTCCTGAGGACCAGGGCGACAAGCAGCGGGCGAAGGGCAGCGAGAAGGCCCAGGGCGCGAAGCCCACCGACAGCACTCCCCCGCCGCAGGTCCCTGCGGCGGGCAAGGAGTTGAGCGCCGAGGACGCGCAGAGCGTCGACGCGGCCGCCGACGCGGTGCCGACGGTCGACCCCGAGCTGCGCAACAAGACGGTCGGCCCCGCGCCCAAGATCAGGCTCGAGGGCGCGAGCGACCCCACGCGCACGGACGACCAGGCCAAGGCCCTCAAGGAGAAGCAGGGCGACATCCATCGCACCGGCCGCGAGGACGCGGCCAAGCCGATGGGCGAGGACCGGATCTTCCCCGACGCGCCGCGGGAGCGGCTGGTCGGCAAGGCGGGGGGGCGCGCTGGGGGCAAGGGCGGCGCGGCCGGGCTGTCGGCGGGCAGCGCGCCCAAGCCGGGTGTGGGGGCGGTCGCCAAGCAGGAGCGCGGCGCGGAGATCCAGGGCGCCACCGGGCAGGCGCAGGGCGATCTGGCCGCGAAGGAGAAGGAACAGCAGCAGGGCGAGCAGCGGGCCAAGCAGGAGAAGCAGACCGAGATCGACCGTGAGGTCACCCGGAACGCGGAGAAGCAGACGGCCGAGCGCGGCCGGGCGGCCGAGGAGGCCGGGCGCGAGCGGGAGAGCTGGCGCGAGGAGCAGGACCGGAGGATCGAGGAGGCCGACAAGGACTCCGAGAAGGAACACACCGCCAAGAACAAGGAGATCGTCAAGGCGCGCGACGACAAGGACAAGGAGGTCGGCGAGCGCAAGGACAAGGACAACGCGCAGATCGACACCGAGCGCGAGAAGGCGGAGAAGGAGGCCGAGAAGAAGAAGGAGGAGAACAAGCCGTCGGGGGGCTTCTTCGGCTGGGTCGCCGACAAGGTGAAGAGCGCCTTCAACGCCATCCTCGACGCGGTCACCAAGGTCTTCGACGCCGCGCGCGCCGCCGTCAACTCCATCATCGACACGTTCAAGGAGTGGGCCGACAAGGCCATCGACTTCGTGCGCGACCTTGCCGTCAAGGCGATCAGCGCGCTGGCGGACGTGCTGATCGCGATCGGCGACGTCCTGCTCGCGGCCTTCCCGGAGCTGCGGGACAGGTTCCGCAAGGCGATCGAGGGCATGCGCGACCGGGCCATCGCGGCGGTGAACGCCCTGGCGGACGGTCTCAAGCAGGCGGTGAACGCGTTGCTCGACGCCTTGGCGGCGGGCCTGAACGCACTCCTGGACGTCCTCGAAGCGGGCCTCAAGGCCGTCATCAAGATCTACCAGGCCGTCATCCTGGGAGCGATCAAGTTCGCGCAGGCGGCGATCGAGGCGCTCGGCAAGTTCGCGGCGCTGGTCGCCGACATCGCACCGGACCCGGGCGGCTGGATCGGCAAGGCAGGCAGCTCGGCGAAGGCGGGCATCACCGACCATCTGTGGGGCGCCATCAAGACCGGCGTGAAGCGGTGGTTCGACACCAAGGTCGAGGGCATCCTCGGGCTCGGCAAGGCCGTGATCAACGTCCTGGTGAAGGGCTGTGTCTCGGTCAAGCAGATCGGGAAGATGACGTGGGACGCGATCATCGGGTCGCTGCCGATGATGATCGCGTCGATCGTGATCGAGAAACTCGTCTCGATGATCATCCCCGCGGCGGGGGCGATCCTGACGATCGTTCAGGGGCTGATGGCGGCCTGGCAGAGCATCAGCTCCATCCTGTCCGCCTTCGGCAAGTTCTGGGCCTATCTCAAGGCGGTCAAGGCGGGCCCGGCGGCCTGCCTCTTCGCGGAGGCGGTCGCCGCCGGGATCGTCGCGCTGCTGGACTTCATCGCCAACTTCCTGATGATCCGCCTCGCCGGCGCGACCAAGGGCGTGGGCAAGCGTCTCAAGGCGATGGCAGAGAAGATCATGCAAGGTCTCAAGAAGACGGGCAAGGGAGCACGGAAGGCCGCCGGCGGAGCCGTGAACCGCGCCCGCGGTGCGGTCCGCAGGGCAACTCAGGTGCTACGCAGGCCCGTACGGCCCGGGAAGGCTGCCGACAGTGCTGTCCCGGGACGCCGCCCGGTCCCGGCGGGCCCCGCTGCGGACGGGCCCAGGAAGGACACGACACCTGCCAGGGCTCCGGAGGACAAGAGGAACTCCCGGCCCGACAGGACCCCGGAAGCCGACACCGAGAAGGACACCGCACAGGACACGGCACCCGCGTCCGGCGAGGCCCGGCCCGACAGGACCCCGGAACCCGGCAGCACGAAGGACACGGCACAGGACAGGACGCCCGAGAGCAAGAAGGACACCGAACCCGACAGGACCCCCGAGCCCGACAGGAAGAGCACCGAACCACGGAAATCCGCGGAGCCCGTCAAGAGGAACTCCCCGCTGGGCAACGCACTGAAGAAGATCAAGAAAACCGTGGGAACAGCCCTCAAGAAGGTGCGCAACGCCGGGCGCACACTGGGCAGGAAGCTCCGCAAGAGCAGGGTCGGGCAGGCTCTGCGGAAGAGCGCCAAGCAGCTCCATTCCAAGACCCTCGGGAGAATGCGGCGCCTCAAGGATATCCGTCGCTCCCGTCGGCTCGATGAAGACCGGGCGGCGCAGCGGAACAGGCAGCGCGAGGAACAGGAAAAGCGCGACAAGGAATCGACCGAGAACGTCGGACGACCGACGGTGAAGGCATCGTTCACCATGGACGGTGAACGTCACCGGATGGTCCTCAAGCCCTCGGGCCCCGACGTGTCGGTGAATATGGAATCCAGGCTCCTACCGCTGGAGGACAGATACAGGGCCGCCTACAACGAAATCGAGTTCTTCAAGGCATACGTAAGCCGCATCGAGGATGCGGAAACCCGCAGGCGCTTCGAGGTGGAGTTGCTGGACGAAGTCAGCGACTTCCAGGTCGACAGTGTGAAGCAGTACAAGGCCGCCTTCAAGGAGGCATTCCCGCATCGCGCGAACGAGCCACTCGGCCTGACGCGCCAGCAGCAAGCCGCGTCGCGGGCAAGAGTGCAGCAACTGGTGTGGCAGCTTCGCGGTATGAACCGAAAGATCACCCGGTGGGCCAATCTGAACGGGATCACCAATCTCGATCAGAACGAAATAGGAAAGGGCATCGCGAAGAAGGGTGAGCGCATCTGGGATGAGCGGTACCGGAACATCAAGAAGACCATCGACGGCGTGGTACTGCGGTTCCAGTACAAGGGCCGCAATCTCCAGTACGTCGGCAGCCTGAAGAACGAAGGGCAGCGAGGACCGCACAAGGGGCGGACCGCCTTCAACATCAACGATTTCGACGTGGATCTCTTTGTCGTACATCCGGCCGAATGGCGGAAGTGGCTTCCCATCATCACCGAAGAGGCCCCGCAAATGGTCAGCAACGGAAAGATATTTCCGATCTGGCCCCAGATGCGAGAGCTGTACAACCTCGGTCGCAGTGTGGGCAAAGCACTGACCCGGGTGCTCCGAGGAAGGGTCAAGGACTCCCGGAAGTTCACGGACGAAACAGACATTGTCCTCCGTGAGAAGGATTCGTACTGAACAGCCGAGCCCGGGAACTGATTGCACCCGTGCCACGGAAAGGTGCCACAAATGCCGGAATGCACATACCTGGAATTCTCGATCCGCACAGATGCCACGATGACGACGGAGGAAATGGCCAGGAGAGCGGCCCGGGCTTTGGACTGCGTGTTCGAGAAGGGCTACCACCTGGAAACCCCGGCCTGGACCACGAAGTTCCTCGGTATGGAGGTCCACCTCTATGAATGGCGCGGTGTCGGCAACACCAGGATCTTCAGGCTGCACGGCAGGATCAATCGGAGGAAGTACTCCGGCACGCGAGAGGGAGAGGAGGTCACCTTCCTGAAGACGAACATCGACAGACAAGTGATCGACCTCCTCGGCATGCAGGGGGCAGGGCAATGGCGTACCCCTTCCAAGGCCGATATCGCAGCGGAGATCGCCTTCGGTTCCGCAGGCGATTGACCTTTCACCGGCTCCACGGAGAACGGAAACAGCAGCAGACCTCGTGAAGGTACAGGTGCAATGACCCGCTACGCCGACATACCCAAGCCCATCCGCTCCGGCATCGTCATCGTCGACCCCGAGCGCGGTACCCCCCAGCGCATCATCGTGCTCCAGTTCAACCCCGACACCCTGGAGCGCTCCGTCGCGCCCCAGTCCGCCGGCGGAGGCGGGGACGCCGGCGGTGGGGGAAGCGGAGGGGACAGGAACGAGGCGCTCAGGCTCAAGGGGCCCGCGCAGGAGACGTGGAAGTTCACCGCGGAGATCGACGCGACCGACCAGTTCGAGGTGGCGGCGCCGGACGGGATCCATCCGCAGCTCGCCGTCCTTGAGATGCTCGTGCAGCCGACGACCGCGCAGTTGCGCGAGGCGACCCGGCTGACGCAGAAGGGGACGATCGAGATCAGTCCGATCGAGACGCCGCTGACGCTCTTCACCTGGGGCAGCAAGCGCGTCATTCCCGTGCGTCTCACCGAACTCTCCGTCAACGAATCGGCGTTCGACGTGCAGCTCAATCCGATACGGGCGAGCCTCGGCATCGGGATGAAGGTGCTGACGGTCAGCGATCTGCCGGCCGGGCACCGGGGGGCGGATCTGTACATGGCGCATCTGGCGCAGAAGGAGCGGCTCGCCGGGGCCGCGCGGGGCGGGCGGCTGAGTGAGCTCGGGCTGGGAAGGGGGCTGTAGACGTGATGGAGCCGTACGAGAGCGCGCTGGACTCGATCCCGGGATCGCACCCGTATCCGCGGACCAGTCGGTACCACGACGCCGAGATCGGGGTGCACACCCGGCCGGACGGGACCGAAGTGCGCTACACCAGGCGGCGGTTGCTGCCGCCGCTGCCCGAGGCGGCGGGCGACGACACCGCGCCGCACACCGTGAGCACCGGCGAGCGGCCCGACCATCTCGGGCAGCGCCACTTCGGCGATCCCGGGCAGTGGTGGCAGATCGCGGACGCCAATCCCGTGCTCGACCCCGGCGAGCTCACCGCCGAGCCGGGGCGGGAGATCCGGATACCGCTGCCGGGCGGTTTCCATGGCTGACGAGCCGATCGGCACCGGGCCGGTCCATCTCACCCTGCACATGGGGCCGAAGCTCACCCGTCCCGTGCCGGCGGAGGTGACCGAGGCGCTGCTGTCCGCACAGGTCACCAGCACCGCCGGGGAGCGCAGCGGGTTCCAGCTGGCCTTCGACCTCACCAAGAAGGGGCTGATCACGCGGCGGCTGCTGCCGGAGGGGTACTTCGACCCGAAGACCCGGGTCATCGTCACGACCACCGTCAAGGGCACCCCGACCGTCATCCTCGACGGGCTGATCGTCCGTCAGGAGGTCGGGGCGAGCAACCAGCCCGGCCAGACGACGCTCACCGTGACCGGCGAGGACCTGACGCTGCTGATGGACCTGGAGGAGCGGACCGACCGCTACCCCAACCTCGCGCCGTCGCAGCGGGTCGAGCGGATCCTCGCCACGTACGCGGACTACGGCATCGACGCCCGCATCATCCGCGAGCAGGTGCAGCAGCCGCCCCGCGAGCAGCTGCGCGTCGAGTACCAGACCGGCACCGACCTGCAGTACGTCCACGACCTCGCGCGGGCCAACGGCTACACCTTCTATCTGGACCCGGGACCGGTCCCCGGCAGGTCCACCGCCTTCTGGGGCCCCGAGCAGCGGCTCGGCCTGCGCCAGCACGCGCTCAACGTCAACATGGACAGCAACTCCACCGTAGACCAGCTGACCTTCGCCTATGACGGGACCGCCAGGGAGGAGCCGCAGGCCCGGGTCCAGGACCCGCGGACCCGTGACGTACGGCTGCTGGCCCAGCCCGACATCAGCCCGCTGCGGCCCCCGCTCGGCCTCCGTGCCTCGCCGGCGCTGAAGCGCAGGACGCTGTCCGGCACGGCGAAGAAGGAGCTCGGGCAGGCCGAGGCCGAGGCGCTGGCTCGGGCGGCGCTGTCGGCGGACGCGATCTCCGGGTCGGGGTCGCTGGACGTCAACCGGCACGGCTACGTCCTGCGGCCGCGGGAGCTGGTCGGGGTCCGCGGCTCCGGCGTCACCTACGACGGCGACTACTACGTCAAGTCCGTCACCCACAACCTGCGGCCCGGCTCGTACCAGCAGAACTTCACGCTGTCCCGCGAGGGCCTGATCGCCCGCAGCAGGACCGTGCGTCCGTGACAGACCAGACCAGGAAGACCCAGGAGACGTACGTATGGCGGCATCGAACAACCGCATCCTCGGCAAGTTCCGGGGCCGGGTGATCGACAACAGGGACCCGCTGCGGCTCGGGCGCATCACGGCGCAGGTGCCGGACGTGCTCGGCGACGAGGCGTCCACGTGGGCGCTGCCGTGTCTGCCCTTCACCGGGCGCCGGTCGGGCCAGTACGTCGTGCCCGAGATCGGGGCCGGTGTGTGGATGGAGTTCGAGCAGGGCGATCCCAGCTTCCCGATCTGGACGGGGAGCTGGTACGGGGACGCCTCCGAGCTGCCGCCGCGGGCGAGCGCCGAGCTGCCCGCCTCGCAGCCCGTCGTCATCCAGACCCCGGGCGATCACAAGCTGGTGATGTCGGACGTGCCCGGCGGTACGGGGATTCTGCTGGAGGCCAGGGGCGGCGCGTACATCCAGATCGACGAGAAGGGCGTGACCGTCGGCAACGGCAAGGGCGCGTCGATCGTGCTGATCGGCGACGAGGTCAACATCAACGAGGGCCGGCTGATCGTGCCCAAGAAGCGCTAGGGAAGAACGGGGAGTTACGTGTTGTCCGGGAATCTCGTGAACGGCGGTACCACCATCAGCTGTCCGCACGGCGGCAGGGTGGCGGCCGCCGCCGCCCCGTCGTCCGCGGTCCGTGTCGACGGCCAACCCGTGCCCGCCGCAGACGGTGTCTTCACCGTCAGCGGCTGCCCGCACACGGTCGACGGCGTGCCACAGCCCTGTACGACGGTGCGCTGGACGCCGGCGGCCGGCGGTGTGCTGATCGACGGCGCGCCGGTGCTGCTCCACACGACGTCGGCCGTCTGCTTCAGCGCCGCACTGGTGCCGCAGGGCCCGCCCACCGTCAGGACCGCGGAGCGGGAGGTGGCTTCCCGGTGAGGGCGAGGACCGTGCGCACCGACATCGCGTTTCCGTTCCGGACCGATCGCCGCGGGCGCACCGCGCACGCCGCGTACGACGAACATGTCCGCGATCTGATCGAGCAGTTGCTGTTCACCAGCCCCGGTGAGCGTGTGATGCGCCCCGACTTCGGCTGCGGGCTGCTCGATCTGGTCTTCACGCCCAACAGCCCGGAACTGGCCTCCGCGCTGGAGCTTTCGGTGCAGGCCGCGCTCCAGCGCTGGCTGGGCGAGCTGATCGAGGTGGAGGCCCTGGACGTGGTGAGCGAGGAGAACGTGGTCCGGGTGTATCTGCGCTATGCGGTGCGCTCCACCGGGAGCCGGCGCGACGAGGTCTTCGAGGGGAGCGGGCCGGCATGAACAAGCCGACCACGGAGTTGATCTGCCGTAGGGACGGCAGGCGTGCGCTGGTGCGCGCGGCGCGGCTCGGCGGGGTGGACGCCGTCGAGGCCGGGGACGACGGGCTGACGCTGACGGTCACCTTCCTCGGCAAGGCCCCGGAGGGGCTCTGCGCGGAGAACGTCCGCATCGACGGCGGCCGCCGGATCACCGGTATCGAGGCCGTCGAGGTGTCCGTCGAACGCGAGGAGGACCCCGAGCTCGACGACCGGCTCCTCGTCACCCTCGACCGCACCGGCGACACCTCGGTCTACCGGCTCTCGCTCGTGGACACCGATCCGTACGGCCGGCCGGGCACGGAGCCCTATCCGGGCTTCGACCAGCGGTACTTCTCGGCCGAGTTCGCCTTCCTGCCCGACTGCCCGGATCCCTTCGACTGCGCGGACGGGCTCCCCGACGAGCCGCCGGCGCACTCCCCGACGCCGGTCGTCGACTACACGGCGCGCGACTACGACACGATCCGCAGGCTGATCCTGGACCGGCTGGCGCTGACCGCGCCGGGCTGGACCGAGCGCAACGCCGCCGATCTCGGCACGACGCTGGTGGAGCTGCTCGCCCACACCGCCGACCGGATCAGCTACCAGCAGGACGCGGTGGCGACGGAGGCGTATCTCGACACGGCCCGCAGACGCGTCTCCGTACGGCGCCATGTCCGGCTCATCGACTACCCGATGCACGACGGCGTCAACGCCCGTGCGTTCGTCGCGGTCGAGACCGGGCGCGAACTGACCCTGGCGCCGGGCACGTTCCGCTTCGCCGCCGTCGATGTGCGCACGCTCGGCCCGCGGGACCGGCCGGAGCTCGGCTCCGTCATCGACGACGGCGACCTGGCGGTGCTGGACGAGCGCGGCGCGGTGGAGGTCTTCGAGCCGGTGGTCGCCGGTGAGCCGCTGGTGCTGCGGCCCGCGCACAACACGGTCCGCTTCTGGACCTGGGGCGGCGAGATGTGCGCGCTGCCCCGGGGCGCCACGTCGGCGACGCTGCGGGACGAGTGGACGGACGAGGAGTGCACAGCGCGGGCCCTGGAGTTCGCGCCGGGTGATCTGCTGCTGATCGAGGAGGTTCGGGGGCCGCGCTCCGGGACGCCCGGTGACGCCGATCCGGCGCACCGGCAGACCGTCCGCCTCACCTCGGTCACCCCGGCCGTGGACCGGCCGGCGGACCAGCCGGTGCTGGAGGTCACCTGGGCGCCCGAGGACGCGCTCGCCCACCCTGTCTGCCTGTCGACGCGGGGCGGCCCGGGCTGCGAGCCCGTCGAGGACGTGAGCGTCGCGCGCGGCAATGTCGTCCTCGTCGACCACGGCCGCTCGCTGTCCTTCGGCGGCGCGACGCCCGAGACGGTGACCGTGCCGCCCGCGCCGGCCGTCCTCGGCTCCTGCGAGCCGTCCGGCTTCGGCTGCTGGGACGGCGACCGGGGCAACGCGACCGCCGGGCTGATCACGGCCCGGCTCGACCAGGCCCGCGGCGGGCGGCTGCTGACCGCAGGTCGGATACGGGAGCTGTTCGCCGTCGTCGGCGAGGACGCGACCGTACGCGCCGGGCTCGGTCTGGAACGTGCCGGACGGCGCGGCGAGAAGGTCGTGCCGGGCACGGCCTACGCGCAGGCGGAGGCGCTGGAGACGCTGCTGGCGCAGGTCGTCTACCCGGGCATCGCGCCGCGCTTCCGGCCGGTGCTGCACCACTCCCCCGTCGTCCAGTGCGTGCCGTTCCCCGAGCCGCGCCATGTCTCGGCCGGGCAGGCGGAGCGGCTGGCGGCGATCCCGGGCCGGGTGCGGGCGCGGCTGGTGGAGCTGTGGCGCAGCGCCCGCGACGGCGACGGGCTCACGGAGCCGGAGATCGCCGAGCTGGCCGTGGTCTTCGGGCTGCGGGTGCTGGAACGGCTGGAGCTGCGCCGCAATCCGGTGCGTGCGCTGCGGGAGTTGCTGCACCGCAGCGAGCGGCTGCTGGCCGCGAAGGTGCGCCGGCTCGACGTGCTGACGGCCCGGGCGCGCGCAGGTGCGGTCCTTGATGCCGCCATCGCCTGGGAGATCGCCCGGAGCTGGGGTCCCGCATACGCGGCCGGGCTGCGCCCGGACGAGCCGGCGCTGCGCGGTCCCGCCGCCGCGTTCGTCGCGGATCCGCGCTCCGCGCTGCCCGCCGTGACGGTCGTGGACGGCGACGTGACCTGGGTCCCGAGGCGGGATCTGCTGGGCAGCGGCCCGCGGGACCGGCACCTCGTCGGTGAGCTGGAGGACGACGGCCGGCTCGCCCTGCGCTTCGGGGACGGACGCCACGGCGCCCGGCCGCGGCCGGGGGCACGGCTGGAGCTGCGCTACCGGCTGGGCGGGGGCACGGCGGGCAACGTGGGCGCCGAGGCCATCAACCATCTGGTGCTCCGCCGCGACCCCGAGGAGTCCGACGCCGGGGAGCCGATGCCGGTGGCGGGGGTACGCAATCCGCTGCCCGCCGCCGGCGGCACGGAGCCCGAACCGCTGGAGCAGGTGCGCCGGCTGGCGCCGCTCGATCTGCGGCGGTCGCGGCTGCGGGCCGTCACGGCCGAGGACTACGCGGAGCTGGCGTCCGGGCTCCCCGGCGTGCAGCGGGCCGCCGCCGAGCTGCGCTGGACCGGCAGTGTGCAGGAGGCGCACATCGCGATCGACGCGCTCGGCACGGGTGACGCGTCGCCCGAGCTGCTCGACTCGGTCGCGTACGCCCTGGAGGGCTACCGGCGGATCGGCCACGACCTGGTGGTGGGCCCTGCCGGGCACGTCCCGCTGGACATCGGGCTCACGGTCTGTGCGACGCCGGGCCATCAGCAGGGGCAGATCCTCGCCGAGCTGTACCGGGTCCTCGGCAGCCGCCGGCTGCCCGGCGGCCGGCTCGGCTTCTTCCACCCCGACGCGCTCACCTTCGGCGAACCGGTGCGGCTGAGCCGGCTGGTGGCCGTCGCGGCGGCCGTGCAGGGCGTCGAGAGCGTGCGGGTGACCCGGCTGACCCGGCTCTTCCACGAAGATCCACACGACGACACGGCACTGGAGGCAGGCGTGCTGCGGCCCGGCCCGCTGGAGATCGCGCGTTGCGACAACGACCCCGACCGGCCCGAGCTCGGCCGGCTGTCGATCGAGCTCGGCGGAGGCACCCGATGAGCGGCACCCGTGACTGCGGCTGCGGCTGCGGCGGGCACGACGAGCGCCGTGCGCCGCGCGCCCCGTACAACCCGCCGGGACGCACCGCCCTGGAGTACCGGGTCGGCGACCACGGCTCGTTCCTCGCGGCCATGGTCGACCGGCTCGCCTCGCCCGCGTACCCGGCGCTGCGCGGCCTCACCGTGCGCACCCCCGACGATCCGGCGATCGGGCTGCTGGACGCCTGGGCGGTCGTCGGTGACCTGCTGACGTTCCACTCCGAGCGGATCGCCGACGAGGCGTATCTGCGGACCGCGAACGAGCACCGTTCGCTGGCGCTGCTGGGCCGGCTGGTGGGGCACCGGCCTCGGCCGGGCATCGCCGCCGACACGCACCTCGCGTACACGGTGGACCGGGATCCGCGTGCCGAGGACACAGCGGTGCTGATCCCGCGCGGGGCGCGCAGCAACAGCGTCCCCGCCTCCGGCGGCGAGCAGTCCCAGACCTTCGAGACCGGCGAGGACCTGACGGCCCGCTGGGCGTGGAACGAGCTGGCGGTGCGCCGCCGCCGACCCGGCCTGCTCACGGCGGACGCGCTGCGCCGGCGCTCGGAGATCCATGTATCGGGCACGGCCACGTCCCTGCGGACCGGTGACAAGCTGCTGTTCGTCTTCGCCGACGGCGAAGAGGCCGCCGGGCAGCGGCTGTTGCTGCCGGTCGCCCGTGTCCGTATCGACCGCGAGGACGAGGTCACGGCCATCGGGCTGCCGCAGTCCGTGCCGCCCTCGCTGACGGAGCTGGTGGCCGAGGTCCGCCGGTGGATCACCGAGGACGCGCCGGGGACGGAGGACGGCGAGCCCACCCCTGACAACCCCAATCCACGCCCCGTCAGCATGCTCGTCGAGGTCTTCGACGAGCAGGTGCTGGCACCGCTGCGGGCCGATCTGGCCGGGATCAGGACCCCCGCGCAGTTCGCGCGGCGGCTCGCCGACCCGCACGAACGGCTCGCCGAGGCGCAGGCGATCGCCGCTCCGTACGAGGAGGTCGCCGCCTGGTTCGAGCAGTTGGAGGCGGTGGTCGGCGAACTGCGCGAGCGCGCCGAGGACCTGGCGCCCTCGCAACCGGAGCCACCGGACCAGGACGCGGCGGGCTCCGCGGCGCTGCGGGCCCTGGGCGCCGTCCTGCCCGCGCTGCGCACCCGCGTGGTGAAGCCGCCGTCCCGCGCCCTCGCCCACACCCCGGAGCGGCTGTTCGCGCCGGGTTCGGACCTCGGCGCGCAGCTTCTTGCGGCGCTCGATCCGCGGGTCGCCGACGGGATGTACGCGGCGTGGCGCACGGCCGCTCCCACCGCGCCCCCGCTGCTGCGCGAGCTCCAGGCGCTGCGCGTGACGGCCGCCCCTTTCGGGGCGACGGCCCCGCTCAAGCCCGTGCAGGACGAGCGCGGCCGGGTGATCCGGCAGACGGACTGGCCGCTCGGCGGCTCCGCGCTGACCACGATGCGGGTGGTGTACGACACGGCGGGCAGGGTGCCGGTGCGCGCCGAGTTCCAGCACACGGAGACCGGCTCCTCGGTGCAGACGGCGGAGAACCTGCCCGCCGAGACGGCCTTCGACCTGGGGCCGGGCCGGGTGTCGCTGCAGACCCGGGTCGCGCAGGACCACGATCTGAGCTGGCTGACCCGGCGCCCCAGCGACTCCCAGGAGCCGGGGGTGACCGCCCGGTTCCTCTCCGGGCTGCCGGAGCGGACCGTGTTCGTCTCCCGGCCCGCCGAGGACGGCAGGGTCCATGTGGTCGTGCACAACGGTGAGCCGCTCAACTGGCTGCTCGCCCCCGGCGAGCACCACCAGGTCACCCACGGCGGGATCGAAGTGACCGTGCGGTACTCGGCCGCAGGCGAACCGCCGAACGTCGAGGTCGGCATGGCGACCGCGCCCGAGCAGGCCGACCGCCATGTGCTGGCGCTCGACTCGGTGCACGACGGGATCACGGTCGGCAGCTGGGTCGCGATCGAGCGCCCCCGCAAGGGCGCCGACGGCGGCGTCCCCGGCGACCGCAAGCTCGCCTTCGTCACCACCCGGGTGACGGCGGTGCGCACGGCCGCGTACACCGGCTTCGGCATCACCGGCCGCGGTACCGAGCTCACCCTCGCCGACCCGTGGCTGGACGAGCACGACGTCCTGCTCTCCACGATCCGGGACGCCACCGTGCACACGGGCGGCGAGGCGCTGCGCCTGGCCGACGAGCCGCTGGGCGAGGACGTGCACGGCAACGAGCTCGAACTGGCCGAGCTCCACGACGGACTGCGGCCGGGCCGCCATCTGATCGTGTCGGGCGAGCGTACGGACATCCCCGACGCCGCGGGCGTGCGCGGCACCGAGCTGGCCGTGATCGCCGCGGTGGAGCAGTGGCTGGACCCGCAACTGCCCGGCGACCACGTCCACACGAGGCTGACGCTCACGGCGGACCTGGCCTACCGCTACCGGCGTGACACCGTCCGCGTCCAGGGCAACGTCGTCCCGGCGACGCACGGCGAGAGCCGGGACGAGGCGATCGGCAGCGGCGACTCCGGCCGGAGCGGCCAGACGTTCACGCTCTGGCAGTCCCCGCTGACCTGGCTGCCCGCGGACAACCCCCTGGGCGCCACGCCCACGCTGGAGATACGGGTCGACGGCCTGCTGTGGCACGAGGCCGACAGCCTGGCCGGACGGGGGCCGACCGAGCGGGTGTACGTGACCGGCACGGCCGGGGACGGACGCACGACGGTGACCTTCGGCGACGGAGTGCACGGCGCGCGGCTGCCCACCGGCCACGAGAACGTGCGCGCCCGCTACCGCTTCGGCACCGGCAGCGCCGCCAATGTCCCGGCGGACCGCATCACCCAGGCGGTCACCCGGCCGCTGGGCGTCACCGCCGTGACCAACCCGCAGCCCGCCACGGGCGGCGCGGACGCCGACGGCCCCGGGCTGACGCGGCGCACGATCCCGCTCGCCGTCTCCGCGCTCGACCGGCTCGTCTCCCTCAAGGACTACGAGGACTTCGCCCGCTCGCGCGCGGGCATCGGCCGGGCCGTCGCGCGTGAACTCTTCGACGGGCGGCGGCGGGTGCTGCATGTGACGGTCGCCGGCGTGGACGACAGCCCGATCGGACCCGACTCCGAGGTGCTGCGGTCGCTGCGGGCCTCGCTCGCCGAGTACGGCGACACGCGGCTGCCGGTGCGGGTGGACGTGCGCGAACTGGTGCTGCTGGTGCTCGCGGCGCGGGTGAAGGTGGCGCCCGACCACGCGTGGGCGGTGGTCGAGCCACGGCTCCGCCAGGCCCTGCTGCGTGAATTCGGTGCGGGCGTACGGGAGTTGGGTGAGCCGGCCCGTCTCTCCCGGGTGCTGGCGACCGCCCATTCGGTGCCCGGTGTGGACTACGTGGACGTGGACCTGTTCACGGGGGTAGCGGCGTCCGCGGCACCCGAGGAGCTGATCGGGTCGCCGGCCGGACCGCGGACGACGGTCCCGGCGAGGCGCGCGGAGTACGACGAGACCGTGCACCGGGTCCGCGCCGACGCCGGCGAGACGCTGACGCGGATCGCCGCCCGGTACGGCGTCCCGCTCGCCGAACTGCTGCGGCTGAACCCCGACATCACCGACACCCGGCGGCTGGAGAGGGCCCGGGCGGTGTGCGTCTTCCGGGGAATCCGGCCGGCGCAGCTCGCCCTGCTGTCGCCCGAGCTCGCGGACACGCTGATTCTCACGGAGGTCGCCCAGTGAACGACGCACGGACGGCCGCCCGGCCGCAGCCGACGACGATGCCCGCGCCGCTGTACCGCGCGGGCGGAGAAGCCAACGAAATGGATGCAGCATGACGGGCAGGGAACCGGACGGACTCGCGGAGCTGCTCCCGCAGTGGCACCGGCTGCGGGACGCCGAGGCCGGTGAGCCGCTGCGCGCGCTGCTCGCCGTGATCGCCGAGCAGGCGGACCGGATACGGGACGGTGTCGAGCAGAGCTATGAGGACCTGTTCGTGGAGACCGCGGCGCCCTGGGTGCTGCCGTACCTCGGCGACCTGGTCGGCCACACGCCGCTGCCCGGCTACGAGCGGGTCCAGGCGAGGGGCCTGAAGGACGGGGGCGGCGGGGACGGCGGGGACGGTGTCGGCTCCCGTGCCCGGCTCGCCGAGGCCCTCGCACCGCGCCGCGACGTCGCCGCCACGGTCGCCAACCGGCGGCGCAAGGGCACCCTGGCGCTGCTGGAGGAGCTGGCCGGCTCGGTCGCCGGATGGCCTGCGCGGGCCGTGGAGTTCTCCCGGCTCGTCTCGGCGACCCAGCCGGTCCGGCTGTACGGATCGGGCACCGCGGCCGCCAACGCGCGGCGGCTGGAGCGGGGCCGGCTCGTGGACGTACGGGAGGGCGCGGCGCTGGATCTCGCCGGCGGCCCGTTCGGCACGGTCGCCCAGTCAGTGAACGTACGGCGGGCGGGCTCGGAGCGGACGCAGGGGGGCCGTACGCCCGCCGGCGCCGGGCTGTTCGTGTGGCGGCTGAAGCCGCACAGCGTCACGCGCGCACCCGCCTACTGCATCGACCGGGCCCGCAGTCTCTACACCTTCTCGATCCTCGGCAACGACACCCCCCTGGTGACCAGGCCGGTGCCTGAGCCGTCGACGACGCACATCGCGACGATCGACAACGTCCCGGCGTACATCCGCCGCCGGCAGCTCGCCGACCGGCTCGCGGACCACTACGGCCCCGGCAAGTCGTTCACCATCTGGCGCGACGGCCAGGACGAGCCGGTGCCGCCTGCGGACCTCGTGGTCGCGGACCTGTCGGAGTGGCGCTACCGGCCCAAGCGCGGGCAGGTCGCGGTGGATCCTGTGCTCGGCCGCATCGCCTTCGGTTCGCGCTCGGCGCCGCGGCAGGGCGTGTGGGTCACCTACCACCACGCCTTCGCGGACGACACGGGCGGCGGCGAGTACCCGCGCGACCGGGAGACGCCGCCGGCCGCGAAGGTCTACCGGGTCGGGCCCGGTCAGACGTACCAGCGCATCATGGACGCGTACGGGGACTGGCGCGGCGACCGGAGGTCCGGGCGCTGCGGCCGGGACGGCATCATCGAGATCACGCACAGCGGCGCCTACCAGGAGCAGCTCGACTTCGACCTCGATCCGGGCGACCGGCTCGAAGTACGGGCCACCGAGGGCACGAGGCCGGTGATCCGGCTGCTCGACTGGTACAGCAACCGGCCCGACGCGCTCAACATCCGCGCCACGGAGGAGACTTCGGGAGACGCGCCGCGGATCGTCCTCGACGGGCTGCTGATCGCCGGGCGGGGGCTCAACGTCACCGGTCCGGTGGGCGCGGTCGTGCTGCGGCACTGCACGCTCGTGCCGGGCTGGTCGCTGGAGCCGCAGTGCGCTCCGCACTCCCCGGAGGAGCCCAGCCTGGTGCTGGAGCGGACCACCGCGTGCGTCGCCGTCGAGCGCAGCATCCTCGGCACGATCGAGGTGATCGGCGACGAAGTGGGCCACGATCCGCTGGAGATCCACCTCCGCGACAGCATCCTGGACGCCACCGGGCACGACCGGGCCGCGCTCTCCGCCCCCGACTGCCGCCACGCCCACGCGGTCCTGCACGCCCACCGCACCACCGTCATCGGCGAGGTCCACACGCATGCCGTGGAGATCGCCGAGAACAGCATCTTCACCGGGCAGTTGCGGGTGGCCCGGCGCGGGACCGGCTGTCTGCGCTTCTCCTACGTGCCGCCGGGCTCGCGCACCCCGCGCCGGCACCGCTGCCAGCCGGACCTTGCGGGCCGCGACAACGACCGGCTGGTGCGGCCGCTGTTCACGAGCGAGCGGTACGGGACACCCGCGTACGGGCAGCTCGCGCACGGCTGCCACGACGGCATCCGGCGGGGCGCCGAGGACGCCTCCGAGATGGGTGCCTTCCACGATCTGTACCAGCCGCAGCGCCTGGACAGCCTGCGGGCCCGGCTCGCCGAGTACTCCCCGGCCGGTACGGACGCAGGGATCTTCCTCGTGACCTGACCCCCCGCCACCCACCCGGGTCGCCCGACCCGTCACCCGCCCGGGTCCGCCCGACCCGACTTCTCATCGAACGCCCGAACTTCCGAGGGGGAGCCCTTCCCATGCACGCAGACATCTCCCGCATCACCTTCCGGCCCGACCGGCGCTACTCGGCGGTGATCGCCCAGCAGGGCCGCGTCCAGCTCGACGCGGACGCCAACGAGCAGACCGCGATCCAGCTGGCGCAGGCCCGCGGCATCGCCGCCGATCTGATCGGGCAGCACGGCGGCCCGGCCGGCGCGACGGGCTTCGCGGTGGGCTTCGAGGGCCGCGGTGTCGAGCTGGACGAACTGACCATCGGCGGCGGCCGCTACTACGTGGACGGCATCCCGCTCGACGCGACCCGTCCCGCGCCCGGCACCCCGGTCGACGACGAACGGCCCGCCGACGCGGGCGACTCGGGCGACAAGGACGCGGCGGTGCCCGCGGCCCCGCCCGCGACGTGGACGTACTGGGACCAGCCCGACGGCCACCGGGACCCGGAGCGCCCCGGCGACCGGCTGCCGACCCAGTTCCCTTACCTGGCCTATCTGAAGGTGTGGGAGCGCTCGGTCACCGCGGCCGAGGACCCGGCGCTGCGCGAGGTGGCGCTGGGGTCCGCGATGCCCGACACGGCGGCCCGGCTCAAGACCGTGTGGCAGGTGCTGCCGCTCGCGGGCTCGCAGCTGGAGCTGGAGGACGGGGCGGAGCAGGACAAGGGCACCATCCGCACCGCGTTCGCGAAGTGGGCGGCGGAGCAGGTCTCCACCGCCCGCCTGGCGGCCCGCAGCGAGCGCCCCGACCACGCGGACGAGGACCCGTGCCTGGTCAGGCCGGACGCGCGCTACCGGGGCCCGGAGAACCAGCTGTACCGGGTGGAGATCCACGAGGGCGGCGCGGCCGGGCAGGCGACGTTCAAGTGGTCGCGGGAGAACGGCTCGGTCACCTTCGCGGTCGACGAGCTCGACGGCACCTGGGTGGAGCTCGCCTCGCTCGGCAGCGACGAGAAGCTCGATCTGAACGTCGGCGACTGGGTGGAGTTCGCCGACACCGCCTACGTCAGCCGCGGTGAGCCGCTGCCGCTGCTGCGGGTGGAGGAGGTCGACCTGCCGGGCCGGCGCGTGCGGCTGTCCGCCGAGCCGGACCCGTCGGTGGGCAGGCGCCCCGGGCTCCACCCCTTCCTGCGGCGCTGGGACCACCGGCCGGGCTCCCGGACGGGCACCGGCTCGGCCCGTGCGAAGAAGGGCGCGCCGAAGCCGCGGGGCGGTGCGCTCCCCGTGAAGGAGAGCGGCTGGCTGCCGCTGGAGGACGGCGTGCAGGTGTACTTCGAGCCGGGCAGGACGTACCGGCCGGGTGACTTCTGGCTGGTGGCCGCGCGGACGGCGACGGGCGACGTCGAGTGGCCGACGGATGCGGCCCGCCGTCCGCTGCTCCGCTCCCCCGGCGGGATCCAGGTCCATTACGCCCCGCTCGCCTGGGTGTTCGGCGAAGGGTCGGTCGCCGATCTGCGTCTCGCGTTCGGCCCGCTCGCGGCTCCCGTCCCGGCGGCGAACGAGGACGAGCTCGCGGCCGAAGCGGCGGCCGAGGCCGAAGCGGTCGCCGCCGAGCGCGCCGCGGCCGGCCCGCCGGCGCTGCCGCCTGCCCAGGGCGACCAGGAGCAGCCCGAGAACTGAGGCACCGCCAGAGAGAGGAGCACCACCATGGCCACGCCGCTCACGGCAGCCAAGCTGCTCAGCGCCCTCCGCGGGGAGGGTCTGCACGTCGTCGAGCATCGCAGCTGGCGTACGCACAACCGCAATCACAAGGGCCCCTGGGGCCCGGTGCACGGGGTGATGATCCATCACACCGTCACCTCGGGCACCCAGAGCTCCGTGGACATCTGCTACAACGGCCACTCCAGCCTGCCGGGTCCGCTGTGCCACGGCGTGATCGCCAAGGACGGGTCGGTCCACCTGGTCGGGCACGGGCGGGCCAATCACGCCGGGCTCGGCGACGACGACGTCCTGCGCGCGGTGGTCGACGAGACGGCGCTGCCCGCGGACAACGAGGCCAACACGGACGGCAACCGCTCCTTCTACGGCTTCGAGTGCGTCAACCTCGGCGACGGCAAGGACCCCTGGCCCGCGGCCCAGCTGGAGGCGATCGAGAAGGCCGCGGCCGCGATCTGCCGGGCGCACGGCTGGACGCACCGCTCGGTGATCGGGCACAAGGAGTGGCAGCCGGGGAAGATCGACCCCCGCGGTTTCACGATGGACTCGATGCGCGGCAGGATCCGGGAGCGGCTCGGCGGCAAGCCGGACGGCCCGGTCAAGCCGCCACCGTCGAAGCCGTCGCCTTCGCCGTCGTACGAGCCGTTCCCCGGCGCCGCGTTCTTCGCCTCGGGCCGGCGCAGCGCGATCATCACCGCTATGGGCAAGCGCCTGGTGGCGGAGGGGTGCGGGCGGTACGAGGTCGGGCCGGGGCCGGAGTGGACCGAGGCCGACCGCGCGTCGTACGCCGCCTGGCAGCGCAAGCTCGGCTACTCGGGGAGCGACGCGGACGGCATCCCGGGGAAGACGAGCTGGGACAGGCTGAAGGTGCCCAACGTGTGAGCGGGGCGAGCGGGTGAGCGTACGGATCGGCGGCGTCCCGGGGCATCCACGGGGCGCCGCCGATCCGTTGCCCCTTTGATCCGTTGCCCCTTTGATCCTTGGATCCGTTGATCCCTTGCGCCGCCGACGACCGTCACGAGTGCGGCCGCACGTCCGTTTTCTGTAGATTGCAGGGGAGATCCGCCCGCAAGCGACCGAAGCCGGCAGGTGAGCGATGACGGCCCCGCCCAGTACGCCCCCTCCCGGCCCCGTGACGACCTCCGCCTGGGTGGTAGAGCGCCCGGGGCCCATCGGCTCGGGACCGCTGCGGCTCGTCGAGCGCGCGATGCCCGAGCCCGGCCCGTCCGAGCTGCTGCTGCGGGTCCGCGCGTGCGGGGTGTGCCGCACGGACCTGCATCTGGCCGAGGGTGACCTGGCGCCCCGCAG
This sequence comes from Streptomyces sp. FIT100, assembly GCF_024584805.1. Taxonomy (NCBI): domain Bacteria; kingdom Bacillati; phylum Actinomycetota; class Actinomycetes; order Kitasatosporales; family Streptomycetaceae; genus Streptomyces; species Streptomyces sp. FIT100. Next base: position 241,057 of record NZ_CP075715.1, read on the forward strand.
ACCGCACTGCACACCCGGCCACGAGGTGGTCGGCGAGGTGGTCGCGGCCGGCGCGGACGTCCGGGACCACCGTCTCGGCGACCGGGTGGGCGCTGCCTGGCTCGCGGGCACCTGCGGCCGGTGCCGCTACTGCCGTACGGGACGGGAGAACCTCTGCCCCGAGTCCCGCTACACCGGCTGGGACATCCACGGCGGCTTCGCCGGCCACGTCGTCGCCGACGCCCGCTACACCTACCGCCTCCCGGAGGGCTGGTCCGACGAGGACGCCGCTCCCCTGCTGTGCGCCGGGATCATCGGCTACCGGGCGCTCCAGCGGGCCGAGCTGCCGCAGGGCGGCCGGCTCGGCATCTACGGGTTCGGCGCCTCCGCCCATCTCACCGCCCAGCTCGCCATCGCCCGGGGTGCCGACGTCCACGTCGTCACCCGCTCGCCGCAGGCGCAGCGGCTGGCGCTGGAACTCGGCGCGGCGTCGGCCGGGTTCGACGCGCCCCCGCAGCCGCTGGACTCCGCGATCCTGTTCGCACCGGCGGGCGCACTGGTGCCGACCGCGCTCGCGGCGCTGGACCGCGGCGGCACCCTGGCGATCGCCGGGATCCATCTCACCGCCATGCCCCCGCTCGACTACGACCGGCATCTGTTCCAGGAGCGCACGGTGCGCAGCGTCACCGCCAACACCCGCGAGGACGGCCGCGCCTTCCTCGCCGAGGCGGCACGGCTGCGCCCCACGGTACGGGTCACGCGCTATCCGATGGCCCGGGCCGACGAGGCCCTGGCCGATCTGGCGGCGGGACGCATCACCGGTGTGGGCGTCCTCGTCGCGCAGTGACGGGCGCCGTGTCCGTGCCGAGGCACCAGTCAAGCAGCGCGGGCCAGTCCCCGTAGCCCGCGTCCAGGTCGAGGTGGGCCTGCCCGGGCAGGATGTCGGAGGGCAGGCCGAGCGGTTCGCCGTACCGGGCGGCGGCACCCTCCGGGCAGTAGGGGTCGTTGTCACTGCCGATGACACGCGTGTACGCGGCGGCGGCCGACACCTCCGCCGGGGTCACCGCCGGTGCGGCGAACTCCCTGACCTCGGTGTGCTGTCGCAGCACCTCCGAGGAGGGCGGGGCGACGAGGAGGACCCGGTCGACGGGTACGGCGACGGCGCCGCGGGCGACGGCGTGCAGCCACAGCAGGCAGGCCAGACTGTGGCAGACGACCGTGCGCCGCTGTCCCCGCAGGGCGTCCAGGTGGCTGCGCAGCTCATCCAGCCACCGTTCCAGGCAGGGATCGTCGGGATCGGGCAGCTGGGGGTAGCCGACCTCGTGTCCGAGCTCGCCGAGCCGGCCGGCGAGCCAGTGCTGCCAGTGGCCGGGCGGCCGGTGGTTCTGCCAGCCGTGGAGCAGCAGGAAGCCGTGTGTCGCCGGGGTGGTCGCGGCCGGCTCCTCGCCGGGCGTCCGGACCGCCGCCGTCCCGTCCTCGTCCTCGTCGTGCATCTGCGCTCCTGTGTGCCATCGGCCCCCGCGCCGGGTCGGGGGTACGGGGGTACGAGGGTACGGAGGTCAGCGTCGGCGCCCCGGGGAGGGCGGTGTCCGGCCGGCCGCCTCAGTCGGTTGCGGTGAGGAACTGGGTGGCGGCGAGTTCGGCGTACAGGGGGCTGGCCGCGACCAGTTCGGCGTGGCTGCCGACGGCCTGGATCGTCCCGGCGTCCATGACCACGATCCGGTCGGCCAGCGTCACCGTGGACAGCCGGTGGGCGACGACCAGCACGGTCTTGGTGCGCGCGACCTCGGCGACGGTGTCCCGCAGCGCGGCTTCGTTGACGGCGTCGAGCTGGGAGGTCGCCTCGTCCAGGAGCAGCAGCCGGGGGCGGCGCAGCAGGGCGCGGGCGATGGCCACGCGCTGGCGTTCGCCGCCGGAGAGTCTGGTGCCGCGATGGCCGACGAGGGTGTCAAGGCCGTCAGGCAGCCGGGAGACGAGCCCGTCGAGGCGGGTGGTGCCGAGGACGTGGCGCACGGAGGCTTCGTCGGCGTCGGGGTTGCCCAGCAGGAGGTTGTCGCGCAGGGAGCCGGACAGCACGGGGGCGTCCTGCTCGACGTACCCGATGGCGGCCCGCAGTTGCGGGAGGTCCCACGAGCTCAGGTCCCGGTCGTCGAGGAGGATGGTGCCCGATGTCGGCTCGTAGAACCGCTCGATGAGCGAGAAGACGGTGGTCTTCCCCGCGCCGGAGGGTCCGACGAAGGCGGTCATGCCGCGCGGCGGTACGGAGAAGCTCACTCCGTGGTGCACCGCCGGAAGGCCGGGGCCGTAGCCGAAGTGCACATTGCGGAAGGCGACCCGGGCGGGTGGCGCGTCGGCGGCGGGGAGGGCCGCGGGTGGGGCCTGCGGTTCGGTGGGCAGCCGTTCGGCCTCCTGTACGCGGCCGACCGCGGCCGCGCCGACCTGGTACTCGGTCACGGCGCCGACGAGCTGGCTGATCGGCGGCATCAGATAGAAGACGTACATCAGGAACGCGATCAGCGTGCCGATCTCGATCGCCCCCGCCGCCACCCTCGCCCCGCCGACGCCGAGGACCGTGAGGAAGGCGATCTGGTTGGCGAGGCCCGCCGTGTTCCCGGCGATCGCCTCCCACTTGGCGGCACGGATGCTCGCCCGCCAGGAGTCGGCCGCCGCCTCGTGGATGGTCCGCTCCTCCCGGTGCTCCGCACCGGACGCCTTCACCGTGCGCAGCGCGCCGAGCATCCGCTCCAGGGACGCGCCCATCTGCCCGACCGACTCCTGGGCGCGCTTGCTCGCGCGGTTGATGCGGGGGACGAGCACGCCGATGACGGTGCCCGCGAAGGCCAGCACGCAGAGGGTGACGACGAGCAGGACGAGGTCGAGCACGCCCATCATCACCACGGTGGCGACGAGCGTGAGGCTGCCGGTGACGACGTCGACGAGGGAGCCGGTGGTGACCTGCCGCAGCAGGGTCGTGTCGGAGGTGACCCGGGCCATCAGATCGCCCGGCTCGCTCTGGTCGACGGCGGATATGCGCAGGCGCAGCAGGTGCGACACGAGTCGCCGGCGCGCGGTGAGCACGACCGACTCGGCGGTGCGGCGCAGCACATAGCCACCCACCGCCCCGATCGCGGCGTTGGCGACGACCAGCACGGTCATCAGGAGCAGCGCCCCGGTGACCGGCCGGTCCGCACCGAGGTTGTCGACGAGCCGTTTGGCGGCGAGCGGCAGGACCAGTCCGGTCGCCCCCGTGACCAGGCTCAGCAGTCCTCCCAGTACCAGCCAGTGCCGGTAGGGGCGTACGTAACCCAGCAGCACCCGCCATACGGCGGTGTCCCCCGTCGTCTTGTCCACCGTGCGAGGATCTCACCTCGCGCGGCGCCGCAGGAGGCCCTTCCCCGCTTCGGACCACGGACGGTGATCCTTCAGGGATAGAATTCTCAGGGGCGTGAGATGCAGCGGTGAGGGGACGAGGGGACGTCATGGCGGAGCGCAGGGCGACGGCCGATCGGGACGCCGTGGCGGCGTTCATCGAGGACTGGGCGCGGGAGCGGCCCGAGCTGGACACCAGTCCGCTGGAGGTGCTCGCCCGGCTGCACCGGTCGTTCCTGCGGTACAGCACCCGGCTCACGGCCTCGATCGAGCGGCACGGACTCTCGGTCGCGGGCTTCGACGTGCTGACCGCGCTGCGGCGGTCGGGGAAGCCGTACCGGCTGACGGCGGGTCAGCTCGCCGACTCGGGGCTGGTGTCGTCGGCAGGCGTGACGCTGCGGATCGACCGGCTGGAGAAGGACGGGCTGATCGTGCGCGAGCGCGACACCGACGACCGGCGGGTGGTCCACTCGCGGCTCACCGACGAAGGGCTCGCCAAGGTGGACGAGGTGTTCGCCGAGCATCTCGACAACGAGCGCCGGATGCTCGCCGAGCTGTCCCCCGCCGAGTGCCGCCAGCTCGCGCGGCTGCTGCGCAAGCTGGAGCACTCGATCCTCGCCTCGGACGACGAGCTTCCCGGCTGAGACGCCGGGAAGGACCCGCGAGAGCCCCCGCGGGGGTCACGCACCGGCTGCCTGCGCCTCGGCCTGGGCACGGTACAGGCGGCGCAGCCGCACCACGCCGAGGTCGTGCTGGTACAGGTTCTCGCGCTGGTCCGCGTCGGGCGGCATGGCCTCCAGCATGACGCGGTCCTGTTCGAGCACCTCCCAGTGGCGCTCCTCGATGAGCGTCTTGTACAGGAACCGCCAGGTGTCGCGCTGCCAGTCCTGGACGCGGCGGTAGCGCCAGAAGAAGACGCCGGTGCGGCCGGCGTCGACCGGGCAGGCCGTGCCGACGATGCCGAACGCACCGCCGGGGCCGGCGGAGGGCGGGTAGGGGATGGAGAGGTCCACCCAGTCGATGCCGGTGCGGCACAGTTCCACCCAGTCGAAGTTGACGCCCCGCTGGTCGGTCTTCTCGAAGTAGTAGCCCCGGTCGGTCTCGCGGATGCGGAACCTGGCCGTCGTGTCCCCGTCGTACATGGTGTGCGACTCGTGGTGCAGGAAAGCGCCGTGCATCGGGTCGAGGAGGTTCTCCATGGCGTACCGCCACGGCACGTTCCACTCGGCGTAGCAGAGGATGGGCTCCACCTCGGGATCGGTGAGCGGGTCGGGGAGGACGAGTTCGCCCGGCTCCGGGTGCTGTTCGTCGCCGAACCAGGCGAGGATCGCTCCGGCGGCCTCCCGGACCGGCAGCGAGGTGACGAGCCGCTTGCCCTCCAGGCTGCAGCCGGGCAGGCCCGGCACGGAGGTGACGGTGCCGTCGGTCGCGACCTCGACGCCGTGGTACCAGCAGGCGACCCGGTCGCCGAGGTGTCTGCCCAGGGACAGGGGGGCGCCGCGGTGGGGGCAGCGGTCGGCCAGCATCGCCAGGGTCCCGTCGGAGCGGCGGAAGAGCAGCCACTGCTCGCCGAGCGCCGTGACCCTGCGCATCGCGCCGGGCGCGACGAAGCGGGACGGGACGACGGCGTACCACTGGTTGCGCAGTCCGTTGGCGTGGACGTGGTCGGCGGTGGCCGTGGTGGAGAGGGTCATGTCAGGCTCCCAGGCGGTGCATCTCGGCGCGGAAGGACTCCTCGGTCCATGGGGCGCCGTCGGGGGCGTGGACCTGGCGGGTGTTCAGACCCCTGACGACGTCGCCGAGTTCGTGGCCGTCCTTGGTGAAGACCTCTTCGAGGGTGGCGGCGAGTCTGTGCTCGTAGGGGGTCGGTTCGTGCGTACGGGACTGGTGGGCGTCCAGGTACGGCCAGGTGGCGGGGGTCATCGGTGCCATCGGTGCCTCCAACGGGCGGTTCACAGATCGAGGACGAGGCGGCCGGAGGCGCAGCGCGAGACGCAGATCATCATGGTGGCGCTCGCGCTGTGCTCGGCCTCGCTGAGCAGGAAGTCGCGGTGGTCGGGCGTGCCGGCCAGCACCTGGGTCTCGCAGGAGCCGCAGATGCCGTCGCGGCAGGAGCTGTCGACGCTCAGGCCGGCGTCCTCGGCCGCCTCCAGGATCGAGGTGCCGGGGCCGACGGTGAGGGTGAGCCCGGAGGTGCGGCACTCGACCTCGAAGGCCGCGTCGGCGTCCCCGCCGCGCTCGACGACGGGTGCCGCGAACCGCTCCAGACGCAGCTGCCCGGTGGGGCACCTGGCTTCGACGGCGGCCAGCAGCGGTTCGGGCCCGCAGCAGTAGACGAGCGTGTCGCCGGCGAGCTCCGCGAGTGCGGCGTCGAGGTCGAGGTGGCCGTGCTCGTCCTGCGGGACGAGGCCCACCTCGCCGTCCAGGCCGGCGAGTTCGCCGGTGAAGGCCATGGAGGCCCGGCTGCGCCCGCCGTACACCATGCGCCAGCCCGCGCCTCGGCGGGCGGCTTCGCGGGCCATGGCGAGCAGCGGGGTGATGCCGATGCCGCCCGCCACGAAGAGGTAGCCGGCGGCGTCCTCCAGGGCGAAGTGGTTGCGGGGTTCGGAGACGGTGAGGCTCCGGCCGGGGCGCAGCTGTGTGTGGACGTACCGCGAACCGCCGCGTGAGGCGGGCTCGTCGAGGACGCCGATCCGGTACGTCCCGGCGTCCCGGGGGTCGCCGCACAGGCTGTACTGGCGGATCACGCCGCCCACGTGGACGTCGATATGGGCGCCGGGTGTCCAGGCGGGGAGGGGTTTGCCGTCGGGGTGGACCAGCTCGACGGAGAGGACGCCGTCGGCCTCCCACGTCATGCGGTGCACGGTCAGGTGCAGAGGGGTCTCGCTCATGCCGGCTGCCTCCTCACTGGCCTGGGCCGCGGCCGTGGATCTTCACGGGCGGGGTGAACGGGGTCTTCATCGGGCCGAGCGCCGCCAGGTCCACCTCGACGAGCGTCGGCCCGCCGGACGCCACGGCCCGGTCGAGCACCGGCCGGGCGTGCTCGGCGGCGGCTATCCGCAGGTACGGGAGCCCGCAGGCCCCGGCGAGCCGCTCGAAGTCGGGCGTGACGAGGTCGACCCCGGAACGCCGCTCGCCGTACCGGTCCTGCATGTTGCGCAGCACGCCGTACCCGCCGTCGTTGAAGACGAGCAGCGTGAGGCGGGGCCGCTCCTGGGCGAGGGTGAGCAGCTCGCCGAGGTGCACGGCGAGGCCGCCGTCGCCCGCGATGACGACGGTGGGGTCCTGGGGCCGGGCGAGGGCGGCGCCGATGCCCATGCCCAGGCCCTGGCCGATGCCGCCGCCGCGCGGGAAGACGTTGTCCCGGGGGTCGTGGACGGCGAGGAGCCGGTTGCCCCAGCTGCTCGACGGGATGGTCACGTCGCGGGCGACGACGGCGCGGCGGGGCAGTGCGGCGCGGATCGCGTCGCAGATCGCCGCCTGGGGGCCGATGGTGTCGTGGAGCGTGGCGCGCACCTCCCCGCGGATCGCGGTGACGCGGTCCGTCCAGCCCGGCTCGGCCGCCCCGGCGTACGGCAGCAGCGCGGCGACGACGGCGGCGGCGTCTCCGTGGAGAGCGTGGTCGACCGGGTACACGCGGCCGAGCGCGGCGGCGTCGAGGTCTGTCTGGATGTGCGACGGGGGGAGTTCCAGGCCGTAGTCGGCGGTCTCGTTGGAGCGGAAGTGGGTGCCGACGGTGAGCAGGACGTCGGCGTCGGCGAGGAGGGCGCGCCCGGCCGGGGTGGTGGCGAAGTTGCCGATGACCTGCGGGTGGTCCTCGGGCACCGTGCCACGTCCCGAGTTGGAGGTGAGCAGTCCGGCACCGGTGGCGGCGAGCAGGTCCGCGAGCTCGGTACGGGCCCGCGCGGCGCCGCCGCCGGCCCAGATCAGGGGCCGTCGTGCCGATGCGAGCAGTGCGCCGGCAGCCGCCAGTTCGCCTTCGCTGGGGGCGGGCACGGCGGGAGCGGTGATCGGCGCCGGGGCATCGGTCCCGGCCGCGTACTGGAGGTCGATGGGCCATTCCACGCTCGCGGGTCCGCCGGGTGCGGTGAGCGCCGCGTGCGCCGCCTCGCGCAGGACGCGGCCGGCCGCGTCGGCGGACGGCACGGTGGCGGCGTACTTCGACACCGCCCGCAGCATGCCCAGTTGGTCCTTGGTCTCGTGGATGAAGCCGCGGCCACTGCCCAGGAACGCGCTCTCGACCTGCCCCGTGATGTGCAGGACGGAGGTGCCCGAGGCGAGCGCCTCGATGAGCGAGCCGGCCGCGTTGCCCGCGCCCGTTCCGGTGGAGGTCAGGGCGCAGCCGATGGTGCCGCGGGCGCGCCCGTAGGCGTCGGCGGCGTTCACGGCGGTGGCCTCGTGGCGCACGGGCACGAACCGCAGCTCCCGGTCGACTGCTTCGACGAGCGGCAGGTTGTGCACGCTGACGATGCCGAAGACGGTGTCGATGCCGAGTTCCCGCAGGACGGTGACGAGGAGTTCGCCTCCGTCGCCGTACCGGGCGGGTCCGCCGGATCCGCCGGGCCCACCCCGTCCGTGGTGACTGTCCGGTCCGTGGTGGCCGTCCGGTCCGTGGTGGCCGTCGTGTCGGTCCTGTCGCATGGTCGGGTCTCCTCAGAGGATGGAGCGGCCGACGCCGCCGCAGACGTCGATGGCGGTGCCGGTGATGTACGAGGCGCGCGGCGAGAGCAGCGAGACGATCGCGTACGCGACCTCCTCGGCCCGCCCGAGCCTGCCGAGCGCGATCCCCCGGTCGGCGGCGAGCGCCGCCTGCCACTCCTCGTACGTCCGGGCGGTCCCGGCGGCCGCGTGGCGGCGGGTCCACTGGCCGGTGTCGATCAGGCCCAGGCACACGGAGTTGACCCGGATGCCGTCGGGGGCGAGGGCGGCCGACAGGGACTTGGAGAGGTTGAGGATGCCGGCGCGGGCGGCGCTCGTGGTGATCAGCCGGGTCTCGGGCTGTTTGGCGAGGACGGCGTTGACGTTGACGACGCTCGCCGCGTCCGAGGCCCTCAGGTGGGGGCGGGCGGCGTGCAGCGGGTTGAGCACACCGCTGAACTTGAGTTCCAGTTCGTCGCGCCAGTCCTCGGCCGTGGACTCGTCGAGGCCCTTCATCCGGGACTGTCCGGCGTTGTTGACGAGCCCGTCGATGCCGCCGGACTCGGCGGCGGTGCGCCCGATGAAGGTCCGTACGGCTTCCGCGTCCCGTACGTCGCAGACCTGCGTCAGCAGCCGGTCGGTGCCGAGGGCCGCCGCGGCCTCGGCGAGCCGGCCGGCGTCGCGTCCGCAGGTGGCGACGCGGGCGCCCTCGTCGAGCAGGGCGCGGACCGTGGCCAGGCCGACGCCCGAGCTGCCGCCGGTGACCACGATGGTGCGGTCGGCGAGGCCCAGATCCATGGGGTTCTCCAGGTCAGTTCATGGTGAAGCCGCCGTTGACGGCGACCACCTGTCCGGTCAGGTAGCGGGACTCCTCGCTCAGCAGGAAGGCGACGAGCCCGGTGAGGTCGTCGGGCTGCTGGGGGCGGGAGACGGCCCGGTTGAGGCGGTAGAGGTCGTGGCGCTCGGCGGGCACGGCCTCGGTGGCCTCGCCTTCGGTGAGGCCGGGGGCGACGGCGTTGACGGTGATGCCCCGGTCGCCGAGTTCGCGGGCCATGGCCCGGGTGAGCGCGATCACCGCGCCCTTGGAGGCGATGTAGTGGGCGAGCCGCGGGGAGCCGTACAGGGCGGCGTCGGAGGCGATGTTGACGATGCGCCCGTGTTCCCCGAAGTGGGGATGGAGGGCCTTCGCCACGAGCCAGGGGCCGCGGGCGTTGACCGCCATCAGCCGGTCCCACGCCGCGACGTCGATGTCCTGGAACTCCTTGCCGCCGACGCCGTTGGCGAGAGCCGCGTTGTTGACCAGGCCGTACAGCGGCCCCGACTCCCCCACCGCTTGCGCCAGTTCCGCCACGGAGGCGGGGTCGGCGACGTCGCAGCGTACGAAGTGGGCGTCGGCGCCCTCCGCGCGCAGCCGCGTTTCGGCGTCCCGGCCACGCACCCGGTCGGTTTCGGCGAGGACGACCCGGAAGCCGTCCTCGCCGGCCCGGCGGGCCATGGCCAGTCCCAGGCCACGGCCGGCGCCGGTGACGACGACCGTACGGGTGTCAGTCACGCGTGACCCCGTACAGCGGGGAGTACTCGGGGTATGTCGGGACCTGCGGCTTCCGGGTGCCGATGATGACGCAGAACAGCGCGTCGGTGTCGCCCTCGTTCTTCAGCGAGCGGGTCACTCCGGCCGGGACGACGATCATGTCGCGGTAGCCGAGGGTGCGGTACTCGACCTCGTCCGGGCCCCGGTGGACACCGACGCGGACCTGCCCCTCCAGGACGAAGAACGCCTCCTCGACGTCGTGGTGGGTGTGGGCGGGGCCCTCGGCGCCCGGGGGCAGCAGCATGTTGGAGAAGGTGAACCCGCCGGACGGGATGATCCGGTTGTCGTTCTCGTGGTTGCCGGTGGCGCCCGAGCCGACGTAGCGGATCTGGGCGCGCCTGTACTGCGGGCCGGCCTTCTCCTGGAAGGAGAGGGTGCCCCAGTCCGGCTCGCGCGAGTCCTGCGTCGCGATGAGCCCGTCGGTGTACTTCGCGAGGTCGCCGCCGTTGTCGTAGTCGGTCGTGGTCAGAGGCATGCGGGGGTCTCCTGTTCGGGGATGCGGGCGGTGATGCGGAGGTGGGCGAGCACCCATGCGTCGAAGCGCGCGGGCTGCTCCTGGTTGGCCAGGTGACCGGCGTCCTTGACGATCACGTAGGCGGTCCTGTGGACGGCACCGGCGATGGCCTGGGAGGCCCCGGTGCCGGTGATCCGGTCCTGGTCGCCGCAGAGGACGAGCGTGGGGGCGGTGATCCGCGGGAGTTCGCCGCGCAGATCGGCGGCGGCCATCGACTCGGCGGCGTAGGCGTATCCGGGCAGGCGTACGGAAGCGGCCATCGTGTCGACGACCCGCCGCACCAGCGTCGCGGGGGCGCCGGGCGAGACGAGCCGGGGACCGCGCCGCTCGGCGAAGGCCCTCGGTCCGGCCTCGGCGAGCTCGGCGGCCCGCTCCCGCATGGCCGCCGCCTTCGCCGGGTCCGTGCCGGACCCGGGGCTGGAGTCGGCGATGATCAGCGAGTCGACGAGACCGGGGTGGCGGACGGCGAGCCGCAGTGCGATCACTCCGCCCCACGACACCCCCAGCACATGGGCGCTGCCGCCGCGTTCACGGATCAGCGCGGCCGCGGCGTCGACGAAGTCGTCGAGCGTCAGGGGGGCTGCGGGATCGGCCGACCGGCCGTATCCGGGGGCGTCCCAGGCCACGACGCGTGCGTACCGGCCCAGTTCGGCGAGCTGCGGTGCGAACGCGGCCGACGAGGAGCCGATCCCGTGCAGACACAGCAGCAGGGGGCCCTCGGTGCCGGACTCCTCGACGTGCACACCGGCCGTCACAGGATCTGCCCCGTCCGCCCGGCGAGCGCCGCGAGGCTGCGCAGCACCGCGTACGGAACGACCTGGCTGGTCGCCGGGTTGCCCGGGTCGGGCAGGTGCGCGACGTCGAAGCGGTACGTGCCGTGGGCGCCGGATGCCTCGACGACGTGCCGGGTGCGGTGGGCGCCGGGGTCGGCGACGACGCGGACGCGGACGGCGTCCAGGTCGCCGACGGCGAGGGCCACGGAGGCGGCGACATTGGTCGACCTGGGGAACTTCACCGGGATGTCGCGCGCGGTGCCGGACATGACCTCGACCGGTCCGGTCGCGGCCCGCATCCGGCCCAGCAACTCCGCGTCCATCCACGGCTGTTCCAGGGTGGCGGGCAGCTTGGTGGTGGTCAGCCGTACGTCGTGGAGCGGGCCGAGGGAGCGTACGGCCTGGAGGAGGTCGAGCCCGCCGACGGCGCCCGCCGTGAAGTACACCCGTCCCGGCCCCGCCGCGAGCAGGCGCTCGGCCAGGTCCTCGTCGGTCAGCGCGCCGGTCGAGGCGACGAGCAGATCGGTGCCGGCGGTGAGCACGCGCTCGCCCCATGCGCGTACGACGCCCTGACCCGCCGCCTCCACGATCAGGTCGCAGCGCCGCACCGCCTCCTCGAAGGCGACCTGGGGCGCGGGGGCGCTGTCCCCGATGGGCCGGTTGTCGACGATGCACGTCAGCGCGGCGCCGGGGACGGCCCCTTCGGCGAGCGCCGTGCCGACGACCCGGCCGATGGCGCCCCAGCCGACGAGGCCGACCGTGCGGATGCGGGTCATGCCGGGACCTCCTGGGTGCGGTCCGGCGCGGCGAGCGGGCCGGGGTCGGGGGAACCTGCCATGCGGCGGCGGATCTCCTCGGACGGCGGTCCCGCCGTGCCCCAGAGGTCGGAGAGTTCGGGGGTGCGCCGCCACACCTTGGCGATCCAGCGGTCCTCGACCACCTGCGCGACCTCGGAGGTGTACTCGCAGACGAGTCCGGCCGGGTCGGTGAAGTAGGAGAAGGTGTTGTCGCCGGGGCCGTGCCGGCCGGGGCCCCAGCGGGGGGTGATGCCGTGGTGGCGCAGCCGGCCGAGGCCGCGCATGAAGTGGTCGAGCGAGTTCATCTCGTAGGCCACGTGGTTGAGGGAGGCCCACTCCGCCTGGTTGAAGGCGATGCAGTGGTGGTCGGCGTTGCAGCGCAGGAACGCCATCTGGTGCTCGGACCAGTCGGAGACGCGCAGGCCGAGGACGTCGCGGTAGAAGGCGACGGACGCGTCGATGTCGGTGGTGTTGAGCACGGCGTGGGTGACGCCGACGGGGAGGGCCTCTCCCCGGCCGCGCGGGGTGACGGCCCAGGTCTCGGCGGACAGTTCGACCAGCCGGCCCTCGTGGTCGGTGAAGCGCAGGCCGTAGCCGCCGCCGACCTGGTCGAGCGGACCGGGCCCGGCCACCGGGGTGATGCCCCGGGCGAGCAGCCGGCGGGCGGCTTCGTCCACCTCGGCGGGGGTGGCGACGGCGAAGCTGATGCGGCCGAGGCCGACGCGGTGCGAGCGGGTCAGCTGGAGCGCGTGGTGCTCCTCGCCGGTGCCGCGCAGCCAGACGGCGTCGCGTTCGGCCTCCACGACCGTGAGGCCCCATGCCTCGGCGTAGAAGGCGGCGGCCTCGCCGAAGGCGGGTGTGAGCAGTTCGACCGAGCGCAGTGCGCGCAGCCGGGCGACAGGGGGGTGGGACATGTCCGTCTCCAGACGTACGGGGGATGGGGGTGTCAGCCGGCCCAGGGCAGGGGCGCGTCGGACGCGGCCCAGTACAGGGACTTCTGCCGCTGGTAGGCGCGGATCGCGTCGCGGCCCTTCTCGGTGCCGAGCCCGCTGTCCTTCATCCCGCTGAAGGGGGTGGAGATGCTGAACTGCTTGTACGTGTTGATCCAGACGGTGCCCGCGTCGATGCGGCGTGCGAGGCGCCAGGCGGCCCGGTGGTCGCGGGTCCAGATTCCGCAGGCCAGCCCGTACACGGTGGAGTTGGCCTGGCGGACCAGGTCGTCCTCGTCGTCGTAGGGCAGCGCGATCAGGACCGGGCCGAAGATCTCCTCCTGGCACACCCGGGCGGTGTGGGGCAAGCCGTCGATGACGGTCGGCAGGTAGTACGCGCCGTCCCGGTACGCCTCGCCCTCGGGTGCGGCGCCGCCGCACAGCACCCGGCCGCCCTCCTCGCGGGCGAGGTCGACGTAGGCGGCGACGGTGTCCCGGTGCCGGTGGTGGACGAGGGGGCCGACCTGGGTGCCGGGGGCGGTGCCGGGGCCGACGCGCAGCTTGCGGACCCGTTCGACGAGCGCGCCGACGAACTCCTCCTGGATCTCACGCGCGACGAACAGCCGCGATCCGGCGATGCAGGACTGGCCGCTGGAGGAGAAGATCCCGTACATCACTCCCGCCAGCGCCTGCGGGATGTCGGCGTCCGCGCGGACGATGGTCGGGGACTTGCCGCCGAGTTCGAGTGAGGCCGGGACCAGTCTGCGGGCGGCGACGGCGGCGATGGCGCGCCCTGTCGCGGTGCCGCCGGTGAAGCCGATGCGGCCGACCAGGGGGTGGTTGACAACGGCGTCGCCGACGACGCTGCCCTTGCCGGGCAGGACCGACAGGAGCGCGCGGGGCAGGCCGTGTTCGTCCAGTGCCCGGGTGATCAGCCGGCCCAGGGCGAGGGAGACGAGCGGGGTCCAGGCGGCCGGCTTGAGGAGGACGGCGTTGCCCGCGGCGAGCGCGGGGGCGAGCTTCTGCGCGTCGCTGGCGACCGGCGAGTTCCACGGGTTGACGGCGGCGACCACGCCGATGGGCTCGTGGACGCTCATCGTCAGGTAGTCGCCGCGCGACGGTGTGATCGCGTCCTCCGCCGTCTCCAGCGCTGCCGCCGTGTAGCGGAAGGTGGCGGCGGCGCTCAGCGCGAGGGCCCTGGTCTCGGCGAGGGCCTTTCCGGTGTCGGCGGTCTGGGTGCGCGCGAGGTCGTCGGCGGCGTCCTCGACCAGTTCGGCGATGCGGTGGAGCAACCGGGCGCGCCGGTGGGGCAGGAGTGCGCGCCATGCGGGGTCGGCTGCGGCGCGGGCGGCGGCCCGGGCGGCTTCGTCGACGTCCTCGACGGAGGCTCCGCGGACGGTGGCGAGGATCTGTCCGGAGGCGGGGTCCACGGTCTCGGCGGGGTCGCCCGCGCCGGGCCGCCACTGGCCGCCGATCAGGATGTCGGTCGTGGGACGAGGCATGGCAGGACCTCCTGGCGGGACGGTGCGGGGTGGGGCTCGACACCCGAAGTGCCTGAGCGCTGGAAATCTAAGCGCTAAAGCATCTCGACACAAGCCCCCCGCATGAGAGGATTCACCGCCACTCCGCGCCCCACCCCGGCGAGATGACCTCAGGGAGGGGGCAGCGGAGTCTCCGAGGCCCATCCACCCAAGACGTCTTTGCCATTAACCATTGACCGCTTAGATATCCACTCCTACTGTCTCCGCAACTTCTCTGTTCGCGGAAGGAAGTACTCATGACGACTGTGGCCGGCCGGCCCGCCGGGAGATCCGTAGCGGCACGGCTCGAACGACTGCCGCACTCCCGGTGGCACGTCAAGGTCCGTTTCCTGATCGGCGCCGTCACCTTCTTCGAGGCGTTCGACCAGTTGCTGGCCGCCTCCGCACTCCCCGTGCTGATGAAGGAATGGCAGCTGACGACCGGGCAGGCCACCTTCGCCGTGACCGCCGGCTCGGTCGGCATGCTCCTGGGCGCCCTGGCCGCCGGATGGATGGGAGACCTGATCGGCCGGGTGCGGACCGTCGCGATCGGGGTCGCCGTCACGGCGCTCGCCAGCCTCGCCGTCGCCCTCTCCACCGGCATCGAACTCTTCGCGCTCTTCCGCTTCGTCCAGGGCCTGGGCATCGGCGGCGTCGTCCCGGTGGCCGCCACCTACATCAACGAGATCGCCCGCTCCGACCGCCGGGGCCGCTTCGTCCTCCTCTACGAGATGGTCTTCCCGGCCGGGCTCGCCGCGGCGACCCTGGTCGCCGTGTGGGTGGTCCCCAACCTGGGCTGGCGGGCCATGTTCGTGATCGGCGCGCTGCCGGTCCTCATCGCGGCGATGCTGCCCCGGCACGTCGCCGAGTCCCCGCGCTGGCTGCTGGCGCGCGGACGGACGGAGGAGGCCGAGCGGGTCATCGCGCGGATCGAGGCGGAGGTGGCGTCATCCACGCCGGATCCGCTTCCCGAACCCGCCGCAGAGGCACCCGCCACGGAGACACCCGCCGCGGGGGCGGACGACGAGACCTCGCAGGGGACCGGACAGGGCCGTCTGCGCGAGCTGTTCTCCGGGCGGTATCTGCGCCGCACGGCGGTCGTGTCGGGTCTGTGGTTCGTCGCGTACTACGTCAACCACGGCATCTCCACCTGGCTGCCGTCGCTCTACACCAGGAACTTCGGCCTGGACCTCACCACGGCACTCGTCTACACCCTGCTCAGCAATGTCACCGGGCTGCTCGGCACCCTGCTCGTCGCCCTGCTGATCGACCGGATCGGCCGGCGGCCGGCGCTGGTGGCCGCGCTCGGCGGCACCACCCTCGCGCTCGCGACGCTCGCCCTGACCGGAGCGGTGTCCGGGGGCCGGGTCGCCCTCTTCGCCTCCTGCACGACGTTCTTCGTGTACGCGGTCAACGCCGGGCTCTACCTCTACTCGCCCGAGCTCTACCCGACGCGCAACCGCGCCAAGGGTGCGGCCTTCGGCGGGCTGTGGAACCGGCTGGGCGTCATCCTCGGCCCCATCACCGTCGGCGCGATCCTCGGCGCGGGCGGCGGTCTGACGCTCGTCTTCGCCCAGCTGGCGTGCGTGGCGGCGGTGGGCGCGGCGATCGCGTGCTTCGCGGTCGAGACCAAGGGGAAGACGCTGGAGGAGCTCAACTCCTGAACCCTGGTCCGGTCCGGTCCGGCCCGGTCCGGCGCGGCCGGATCGGACGCGGCCCGGTCCGGCCCCGTCCGGTCCCATCCGGCGCGGCCCGGTCGCCGGGGCCGCCGGCCGGCTCAGCCGAGTATCCGGGAGGCGGCGGCGGCACGCACCCGCGTGCCGCCGTCGACGACCAGGTCCGTGCCGGTCACCCACTCCGCGGCGTCGGAGACCAGCCACAGCACGGCCCGCGCCACGTCCTCCGGCTCGCCGATCCGTGCCAGCGGCAGTGCGCGGGCGATGCGCTCCTCGCCCGACTCCCAGACGAAGCGGGCCATTTCGGTGCGTACCAGCCCCGGGGAGACGGCGTTCACCCGTACCGCGGGCGCCAGTTCACCCGCGAGCTGACGGGTCAGGTGCACGAGGGCCGCCTTGCTCGTGCCGTACGCGCCGACGTTCGGGCCGACACCGTGGGTGCCCTCGGTGCAGACGTTCACCACCGCGCCGCCGTGCTCGCCCATCCACGCCCGCCAGGCGAGCTGGGTCAGCCGCAGCGGCGCCTCCACGTTCACGGCGAAGGCGTCGCGCCAGACGTCGGGGTCCGCGTCCATCAGCCGGCCGAACGGAGCGTTGGTCGCCGCGTTGTTGACGAGGATGTCGAGCCGGCCGAACTCCCCCATCACCCGCTCCGTGCACGCCGCCAGGTGTGCCGGGTCGGCCACCGAGCCGGCACAGCCTGCCGCCCGGATCCCGGCGGCGGTGAGCCGGTCCACGGCGGCCGCCACACCCGCCGGGTCACGGGCGGTGACACAGACCGCCGCCCCCGCCTCGCCGAGGGCGCGCGCGGTGGCGAGGCCGATACCCCGGGAGGCTCCCGTGACCAGGGCCGCTCTGCCGTCGAGTGCCGGGGATGACGTCATCCCCGTACGCTCTCATGACGGGCCGTCAAGAAGAACCGGCAGGGATCGACAGCGCTCGATTGAACGATAAAATCGGGCGCACTGTCGGCGGGACAATGGGGGACACGGGACGTGGCAGTCAACTCCGGGCGCGGGCGCCCTGCTACGGGAGTCACCGCGACGATCTCGGACGTCGCCGAGGCGGCAGGCGTGTCGCGCCAGACCGTGTCCAATGTGCTCAACGCGCCGCACCGGGTGCGCCCCACGACCCGCGAGCGGGTGGAGCACGTCATCGCGGAGCTCGGCTACCACCCCAACCGGGTGGCCCGCTCGCTGCGCGCCAGTTCCCCCGGGATGATCGGCTGCCGGATCCAGCCGGTGTCCACCGGTTCGGTGGCCGCGATCCAGGACCGCTTCCTGCACGCGCTCGCCGAGGCCGGGCAGGCGGGCGACCACCACGTGCTGCTGTTCACCGCGCACGACACCGACGGGGAGAGCAACCACTGCACGGCCCTGTGGCGGGCCGGCGCGGTGAGCGGTGTGGTGCTCTACGACATCGCCCCGGACGACCCGCGGCCCGGACGGCTGACCGCCGCCGGGGTGCCGTTCGCCGCCTTCGGCCGTACGGCCACGGGGACCGACCGCTACAGCTGGGTCGACGTCGACAACGCCGCCGGCACGTCGGCCGCCGTCGACCACCTCGTGGCCGCCGGGCACCGGCGGATCGGATTCCTGGGCTGGCCGGAAGGCACGAGCGTCGGCGACGCCAGGGCGCGCGGCTGGCTCACCGCGATGGACCGGCACGGACTGCTCGCCGGAAGCCACCGCCTCGACGTCCGCGGCCGGGACACGATGGCGAACGGCACCCGCCTCATGGCGGAGCTTCTGGACCGCCCCGAGCCGCCGACCGCCGTCGTCGCGGCGACCGACACCCTCGGGGTGGGCGCGCTCCAGACCCTCCGGGACCGCGGCCTCTCCCCCGGTGCGGACGTGGCCGTGGTGGGCTTCGACGACACGCCCGCCGCCTCGGCGATCGGCCTCACCAGCCTGCGCCAGCCCATCGAGGAGGTGGGCCGCCTGATCATGACGGAGCTGCTGCGGCCCCCCGCCGGGGGCGGCGACCAGCCGGCGCACCGCCTGCTGGAACCGGAGCTGGTGGTCCGCGCCAGCGCCTGAGCGCGGCCCCTCAACGCCACGGCTTCGGCTGGGTGTTGCCCAACCCGCACCTATGGCCCGACTCCAGGACCGTTGCCGCCCACATCACGCTCAACCCTGCATCTCCTGCGCGCGAACACCGCCGTACCGCCCATCGCTCGTCAGTCCCGTGTCGTCTCCTGGACAACCCAGGACAGGTACGCCTCCGACCCGCCGGTCACCGGCAGCGTGATCCACTGTGGGACGTCGTACGGGTGGTGCTCGTGCAGCCACGCCTCCAGCTCCGGGAGACGGTCTGTCGTCGTCATATACGAGATACGCCACTCCTGCGCCGTCTCGACCTCGCTCTTCCACCAGTAGAAGGCTGTGATCGGCGCATCGATGTGCGCGCCCGCTGCCAGCTTCCTCTCGACCGCACCCCGTGCCGGCGCCCTCGCCTGATCCTCGTCGTCGCTGGTCGTCTGCGCGATCACAATCCCGTTGGCCATGCAACTACCTCCCAGCTCGGTGTACCGCGACCCTACCCAGCCGTTCACCTCAACTGGTACGTCGGCGCCTGGCAGCTCCTCGTCGACGAGGAGCTGCCAGGCTGGATCGTCGACGTTGATCAGCTGTCGCCGCTGCCGGATACGGACCGCCGTGTGGCGACGGTGATCTCGCCGCCGGGCGGCACACGATGGCGGGCCCCGCCCGCCTCGACGGGCAGCGCGGTGCCGTCGTGCAGCCGCACCGTCGTGCGGGCGCGGCCGATGTCGACGTCGAAGGTCCGCCCGCGCCACCGCAGTCCGCGCAGGGTGATGCCCTCCAGTTCGTCCGGCAGGATCGGCGCCAGCGCGACGTGGTCCGCGCGCCAGCGCAGCCCCGAGTATCCGTACAGGAACTCCTGGAGGAAGCCGCCGTGGCCGGTGAGGAAGGTGAAGGCGCCCCCCGTGCGGGCCTCGGCGAACTGGGCGAAGGGCGGGCGGACGAACGGCTCGACGCTGCGCCGGGTGTGCTCGAAGGCCGCCTTCGCGTCGCCGAGCGCCGCGTACACGACGGAGTGGACCGAATCCGTCATGGACGGCCCGTCCTCGTGGGTGCGTGACCGGTAGTACTCCAGGTCCTCCCTGGTGACGTCCTGCGGCTGCTCGTGTTCCCACGGGTAGGTCAGCATGACGACGTCGGCCTGTTTGATCTGGCGGCCCGTGTATCCGGCGAACTCCGGGTGGATGCCGAGCCGTTCGTCGAAGAGGACGACGAGGCCGTCGGCGACCTCCGTCCACCGGGGGTCGGGCTGCTCCTCCAGTGCGGCGGCCGCCTCGGCGGCGAAGCGCAGGCAGGCGCGCGCGGCCACGTTGGTGTAGACGGAGTCGTCGTGCGGCTCGTCGGCGTACTCGTCCGGCGGGATGACACCGCGGATGTGGTACGAGCCGTCGGCGTCGGCGGACGCCCTGCTCACCCAGAAGTCCGCGACCCCGGCCAGGACCGGCCTGCCCTTGTCTCGCAGCCAGCGCTCGTCGCCCGTGGCCAGCCAGAACTGCCGGAAGGCCAGCGCCACATCGGAGCTGACGTGCAGCTCGTAGCGGCCGAAGGGGGCCCAGGAGGGAGTGTCCTCGCCGCCGTGCAGCGCGCTCTCCCAGGGGAAGCGCACGCCCCGGTGGCCACCGTCGGCGGCGTAGGCGCGGGCGGCACCGAGCCGGTCGACGCGGTAGTCGAGCACGCTGCCCGCGATGCCGGGGTGCTGCGCGAGAAGGCTGGGCCAGATCCAGGTCTCGGTGTCCCAGAAGACATGGCCGTTGTAGCCGTCGCTGGAGAGCCCGGCCGGGGACGGCGACCAGGGGGACCCCTCGCGGACACTGGTCAGGAGGTAGAACTTGGCCGCGCGCACCTGCCGTTGGAGCCGGGCGTCGCCGCGTACGACGATGTCGCCCTCCCATTCGCGCAGCCATACGCGGGCGTTGTCCCGCGCGAGCCGGGCGTATCCGGCCCGTGCGGCGTCCTCCGCCGCGCGACGGGCCAGGGCGGGCGGGTCGTCCGTGTCGTGACCGGTGGCGACGCCCACGTACTTGGTGAAGGTGTACGTGACACCCGCGACGGCCGCGACGGCGAGGCGCTGGGCGGCGTCACCGGGTGCGGGGGAGGGAGCACCGCCCGGGCCGCGCAGCACGGAGACGACCGCGGCGGGGATGCCGCTGCCCTCGGCCACGGCCGTGAACCGGAGCCGCCCCTCCTCCGCGTCGGCGCGTACGTCCCGCAGTCTGCTCGCGGCCCGGCCGTCCAGGCTGTCGGTCACCTCCAGCCGTCCGCTCCAGTGCGGGGTCACGCTCACGGTGACGGCCGCGACGTGGGGGCGGGAGCGGTCGGTCAGCAGCTCGTAGCGCACGTCGGTGACCCGGCCGGCCGGCGAGGTCCAGCGGGCGGTGGTGGTGATGACGCCGGTGCGCAGGTCGAGGCTCTGACGGTAGGCGTCGATGCCGCGGGGGGCCACCGGGAGCGGGCGGCCCACGGCGGCCCAGTCCCCGCCGACGAGCTCCGCCTGGCCGGGTCCCGAAGTGCCGCAGGGGAACGCCTCGTTGAACGTGCCGCTGCCGTCGCCGACGTCGAGCCCCGACCAGGCGGGCAGAGCCGCCTTGCGCGACCACTCCCCCGCGTGTCCGGTGTAGAGGCCGACGACATGGAACTGGGTGCGGACCGGGCCGTCGGCGAATCCGTTGCCGGCGGCCGGTACCCGCGCCGCCAGGTATCCGTTGCCGGTGAAGGCGGGGTGGTGGTCGGCGACGGGGTCGTCCGCGGTCAGCACCCACTCGTCCGCGGCCGTGACGCTGCTCGGATCCGTCACTTACTTCAGCCCTCCCGCGGTGAGTCCGTCGACGATCCTGCGCTGGAAGAACAGCACGGCCACGACCAGCGGCAGCGTCACCACGACTCCGGCCGCCATCTGGGTCCCGAACGGCTGGTCGTAGCGGTACTGGCCGGTGAAGAGCGACACGATGACGTTCGCCGTCATCATCTGCCGGTCGTTCACCACGCTGACAGCGATGAGGAATTCGTTCCAGGCGCAGATGAAGACCAGGATCGCCGTGGTGAAGACGGCGGGCGCGGCGAGCGGGAGCACGACCTTGCGGAATGCCTGCGCGGGTGTGCAGCCGTCGACCTGGGCGGCCTTCTCCAGCTCCGCCGGCATCTGCCGGAAGAACGCGGTGAGGTTCCACACCGCCAGCGGCAGCGCGAAGCTCATGCTCGGCACGATCATGGCCTGGTAGGTGTTGATCCAGCCCGCGTCCGTGAAGAGCCGCAGCAGCGGCACCACGAGCGTGATGGGCGGGAACATCGACGCCGCGATGACGAGCGTGAGGATCAGCGTCTTGCCGCGGAACTCCAGCCGCGCCAGGGCGTAGCCCGCGAAGATCGCGACGAGCAGGGTGAGCGCCGTGGTGGTCCCGGCGACCACGAGGCTGTTGAGCAGGGCGCGGCCGAATCCGTTCGCCGGGTCGAAGGCCGCGGCGTAGTTGTCGAAGGACACCGGTGCCGGCAGCGGTGCGTTGGAGAACTGGTCGGCCGGTCTGCGCAGGCTGGAGACCACCATCCAGTAGAACGGCACGAGGCAGTAGGCGACGATGACGGCGATGCCCGCGCGGCGGGCCAGGGTGCCGGCGCGCGGCCGGCCGGCGGTACGTGGCCGGCTGACGGTCGTGCTCATTGCGGACTCCCGGTGCCGCGGCCGATCAGGTCGGCTCCGAACAGCTTGACGAAGGAGAAGGCGACCACCGCGATGTAGAGGAAGAGCACGGTGGCGTAGGCGGCAGCGGTGCCGAAGCGCAGGTTGCTCATCTCCTCGAACGCGATCATCGACAGCGTCTCGACCGAGTGCTTGCGCGGGCCGACGAGCACATACGGCAGGTCGAACATGCGCAGCACGTCGAGCAGCCGGAACAGCACGGCGACGACCAGGGCGGGTCGGACCAGCGGCAGGGTGATGCGCCAGAAGGCGCGCCAGGGCGAGGCGCCGTCGACCCTGGCCGCCTCGTACAGCTCGCCCGGGATGATCTGGAGCCCGGCGAGGACGAGCAGGGCGACGAACGGGGCGGTCTTCCAGGTGTCGGCGATCACGACGGAGAACCATGCCTGGAAGCCCTCGCTGCTCCAGAGCACCTTGGCGCCCAGCAGTTCGTTGGCGATGCCCTGGCTGTTGAAGATCCACTTCCAGAGGAGTCCGGAGACGGCCGTGGGGATCGCCCAGGGCACGAGGAACGCGGCGCGGACCAGCCCGCGTCCACGGAAGGCCCGGTGCATCACCAGCGCCATCGCCACCCCGATCAGCACCTCGGCGGCGACCGAGACGAGGGCGAAGGAGGTGGTGTTCCACCAGGGCCGCAGAAAGCGTTCCCCGGTGAACACGGCGGCGTAGTTGTCCAGACCGTACGAGGACGTGGTCACCCGGAATCCGGTCTCCGGGTCGATGGACTCGCTGGAGACCATGAACGACAGCCGGAACGCCGCCACCACCGGGTAGGCGACGACCAGGCCGAGGACGAGCAGGGTGGGTGAGAGCAGGGCGGCGGCGAGCCGGCCGGTCCCGGCCCGCCGCGCCGTGCGCGGGGGCCGGGGAACGGCGGTGCGGCGGGGCGTCGCCCGGGACACGACGGACACCGGTGAACCTCTTCCGCCGCTCACTTCTCGTCGATCGCGGCGGAAAGGTTCCGCTGCATGTCGGCGAGCGCGGCGTCGACGGACGTCGATCCGCTCAGCGCGGCGGCCGCGCTCTCCTGGATGGCCGCGGTCGCGTCGCCGTACCGTACGACGGCGGGCCGCGGGGTCGCGCCGATCAGCGACTCCTTGAGCGTGGCCAGGTACGGGAACTGCTTGCGCAGCGCGGGGTCGTCGTAGAGGGCCGTGTAGGGCGGCGCGGCCGAGGTGGCCTCCAGGTTGGCGCGGGCGTTGGCCTCGTTGGAGAAGAACTTGATGAAGTCGAGCGCGGTGGCCTTGTTCTTGGCGAACTTGCTGATCGCCAGGTCGAGTCCGCCGAGGGAGGACTTGCCGGGGCCTGCCAGACCGGGCAGCGGCGCCACGGCGAACTTGCCGGCGACCTTGCTGGAGCCGTCGGTGGTGTTGGCCAGGGTCCACTGGTAGGGCCACTGGCGGTGGAAGAGCAGCTTGCCCGACTGGAAGGCGCGGCGGCCGTCCTCCTCCTGATAGGTGGAGGACTCCTTGGGGAAGGTGCCGTCCTTGAAGCCCTGGGCGAGGAACTCCAGTCCCTTTCTGGCCTCTTCCGTGTCGACCGTGGCCTTGCCGTCGGCGCCGACGACGGTGCCGCCCGCGGAGGCCACGGCCTCGGAGAAGTTGACGGTCAGGCCCTCGTACTTGTCGAACTGGCCCGCGTAGCAGCCGACCCCCTTGCCTTCGGGGAGCTTGGCGACGGCGGCGCAGGCCGCCTTCATCTCGGCCCAGGTGGCGGGCGGCCGGGCGCCGGCCTTGTCCAGCAGGTCCTTGCGGTAGAAGAGCAGCCCGGCGTTGGTGTTGAACGGGATTCCGTACTGCTTGCCGAAGTACTCGCCGGTCCTGACCACGGCGGGCAGCATCCGGTCGAGCGGGAACTCCTCGGCGGGGAGCGCGTCGACCCACTGGTTGGCGGCGAACTCGGCGACCCAGATGGGGTCGAGGTTGAGCACGGTGTAGGCGTCCGACTCGGTCTGCGCGTTCTGGATGAACTGCTGGCGCTGCTGGTCGGCGCTCTCGGGCAGTTCGACCATGGTGACCTTCTCGTCCGGGTGGTCCTTGTTCCACCGTTCGAGCTGGCCCTGGAGGGTACGGGTGGTGTCCTTGCCGGTGGCCAGGGTGATCGGGCCACGGCCGGTGAACTCTCCGGGGCCGCCGGCGGCCGGCTCGGAGGAGTCGGCACCACCGCACCCGGCGAGTGCCGTGGCGAGTAGTGCGGCCGAGGCCGCCACCGCCCAGGTCCGTGCCGCCGGCCGGGTCCGCACCGCCGGCCGCGTGCGCGGTGCGACCGGGAGGCCGGACTCCCGGCCGGCCCCCTCGTGGCCGAACTCCCTGTGGCACCCTCTGCGGCTCATCTGCGACGAACTCACCGTGCTCCTCCTACCGTTCAAGCCCAGCCCTGCCTGCCCTGACCTGCCTGTCCTGACCTGTCGCTCGGGGTCACGGCGTGCGTCCCGCGCCATGACCCCGCCGGCAGGGATTTGATCGTTCAAGATGGAACCTGCGATGCGCCACGTCAACCCTCGGGGCCTGCTGACGCCAAAACGAGACCGTCTCTACTGCCAACTGCGACTTCTTCCTGATGGGTTGACAGGACCGCACTGCTCCTGCCCACTGCCGATACATATTTGATCGTTCATATCGAGCAGTTCGCTTGCCGGGCGCGACGAAGAGTCCATCTGCCCGGGTGGAAAGTCCATCCCGTCCCGGTGCCCCAGACCCCACCCTTCCGCTGAGGACATGTCATGCACATCCCATCGAGGAGGAGGCACACATGCTCCGTGCCAGAACGCTCTGCGTGAGCGCCGTCCTTGCCGTCGCCGCCTGCCTGGGACTCGCCGCCCCCGCCTCGGCGAGCGGAGCGACCCCCGGCAGCTACACCAACTACGCCTTCCCGGCAGGGACCAGCACCCTGACCGACGTCACGTTCGCCACCACGGTCGAGGCCGACCCCGGCCGGGGCAATGTCTTCTGGGCACACCAGTTCGGCTTCAGCAGCGGTGTCGGCGGCTACATCGGCCAGCAGCGCTGGCGTACCGGCAGCGGTATGTTCCTGTTCTCGCTGTGGGACGCGACCGCGGCGAAGCCGGGCTCGGCAGGCACCTACTGCCAGACCTTCGACGAGACCGGCACCGGCTACACCTGCCGCTACAACCAGGCGTTCGCAGCCGGCCACCGCTACACGTTCCGCATCTCCCCCGGCACCCCGGACGGCTGGTACCAGGCCACCATCACCGACACCACGGCCGGCACGTCCTTCGTCCTCGGCAGCCTCCAGGTCGGCGCCGGCGCGCGGATCGACACCGGCGGAATGGTCGACTGGGTCGAGTACTTCGACTGGAACAACAACGCGGCGACCTGCCAGGACGAGCCGTACTCCAGGGTCCGCTACGAGCTGCCCACCGGAACGGGCACCGGCGGCGGCACCGTCACGGCGAGCGTCAGCGGCACGTCGACGAGCAGCACCTGCACCGCGTACGCCAAGGTCACCCAGGTCTCCGGCGGCAGCGTCCAGGAGGACGGCATCGGCAACTCCTCGTCGGGCTCGATCACCAACCCGGGCGGCAAGTGCGTCGACATCACCGGCGGCGGCAGTGCGGACGGCACGCCGCTGGAACTGTGGACGTGCGGCGACGTCAACCACCAGAACTGGGTGCTCGCGGGCGACGGCACCGTGCGCGCGCTCTTCAAGTGCGTGGCGGTGAGCGGCGGCGACGTCCAGCTCAGGAGCTGCGACGGCTCGGCGGCGCAGCAGTGGCAGCGCAGCAGCGGCACGCTGGTCAATCCGCAGACGGGCAGGTGCCTGGACGCGGCGGACGGTGGTACCGCAGACGGCACGAGACTGATCGTGTGGGACTGCCACGGCGGGGCCAACCAGCGCTGGACCACGCCGGCCTGACCCCTGCCCTTGACGTCGGCGGCGGCGCAGGTGCGGCGTCGGCGTGCACGTGTCGGCGTCGGCGTCGGCGTCGGCGTCGGCGTCGGCGTCAGGAGCCGTGGACCGGCTCGGCCACCTCGTCCGGTGGCTGAGCCGGTGGTCGATCGGGCGGCTCCAACGGGTTCGCCCCGCCACGTCCGCACTTGAGACGGTGACACCCGCAGCACGCGACGACGAACCGCATGGCCGCGCCGGCCCGACGCGGGGCGTAACCGCTCGTGCGTGCTCGCGCACAGCCCGTGCCCGACAGGGCGAAACCGGGCATCCCGGCTGCCGCAGACGTACGTTTTAAGGAGATGGTCGAGGAGGTTCGCTCCACGTCAGCGCAGGCCGAGGAGGAGACCATGGCGCGTGCAGTGGGTATCGACCTCGGTACGACGAACTCCGTGGTCAGCGTGCTGGAAGCCGGTGAGCCCACCGTCATCACCAACACCGAGGGCGCCAGGACCACCCCGTCGGTGGTCGGCTTCGCCAAGAACGGTGACGTGCTGGTCGGTGAGATCGCCAAGCGGCAGGCCGTGACCAACGTCGACCGCACCGCGCGGTCGGTGAAGCGGCACATGGGCGAGGCGGACTGGCGCTTCCCGGAGAGCGGCGACATCGACGGCAAGCGCTACACGGCGCAGGAGATCTCCGCCCGGGTACTGCAGAAACTGAAGCGGGACGCCGAGGCGTATCTCGGCGAGGACGTGACCGACGCGGTCATCACCGTCCCGGCGTACTTCAACGACTCGCAGCGCACCGCGACCAAGGAGGCCGGGAGGATCGCGGGGCTGAACGTCCTGCGCATCGTCAACGAGCCGACGGCCGCCGCGCTCGCCTACGGCCTCGACAAGGAGAACGACCAGACGATCCTCGTCTTCGACCTCGGTGGCGGCACCTTCGACGTGTCCCTCCTGGAGATCGGTGACGGCGTCGTCGAGGTGAAGGCCACCAACGGCGACACCCATCTGGGCGGCGACGACTGGGACCAGCGCGTCGTCGACCACCTGGTGAAGCAGTTCAAGAACGCGCACGGTGTCGACCTGTCCAAGGACAAGATGGCCACGCAGCGGCTCCGCGAGGCCGCCGAGAAGGCCAAGATCGAGCTGTCCTCGTCCACCGAGACGACGATCAACCTGCCCTACATCACGGCGTCCGCCGAGGGCCCGCTGCACCTGGACGAGAAGCTCACGCGCGCCCAGTTCCAGCAGCTCACCGCCGATCTGCTGGAGCGCTGCAAGACGCCGTTCCACAACGCGATCGAGGATGCCGGGATCAAGCTCTCCGACATCCATCACGTGATCATGGTCGGCGGTTCGACGCGCATGCCCGCGGTGACCGAGCTGGTCAAGAGCATGACGGGCAAGGATCCGCACAAGGGTGTGAACCCGGACGAGGTCGTCGCCATCGGTGCCGCGCTCCAGGCCGGTGTCCTCAAGGGTGAGGTCAAGGACGTCCTGCTCCTCGACGTGACCCCGCTGTCCCTCGGTATCGAGACCAAGGGCGGCATCATGACCAAGCTCATCGAGCGCAACACCACGATCCCGACGAAGCGCTCCGAGATCTTCACGACGGCCGAGGACAACCAGCCGTCCGTGCAGATCCAGGTCTACCAGGGCGAGCGCGAGATCGCGGCGTACAACAAGAAGCTCGGCATGTTCGAGCTGACCGGCCTCCCGCCGGCCCCCCGTAGCGTGCCGCAGATCGAGGTCTCCTTCGACATCGACGCCAACGGCATCATGCACGTGACCGCGAAGGACCTCGGCACCGGCAAGGAGCAGAAGATGACCGTCACCGGCGGCTCCTCGCTGCCGAAGGACGACATCGACCGCATGATGCGCGAGGCGGAGGCGCATGCGGAGGAGGACCGCCGCAGGCGTGAGGCGGCCGAGACCCGCAACCAGGCCGAGCAGCTCGTCTACCAGACCGAGAAGTTCCTCAAGGACAACGAGGACAAGGTCCCGGGCGAGATCAGGACCGAGGTCGAGACAGCGGTGACCGAGCTCAAGGACAAGCTGAAGAACGAGTCCGCCGAGGGCGACAACACGGCGGAGATCCGCACCGCCACTGAGAAGGTCGCGGCCGTCTCCCAGAAGCTCGGCCAGGCCATGTACGCCGACGCGCAGGCCCACCAGGCCGCGGGCGGCGCCGGTGACGCCGGTGCCCGAGCGGGCGGCGGGGACGGCGGAGACGGGGCGGACAGGGACGAGGACGACGTCGTGGACGCGGAGATCGTCGACGACGAGCGGCGGGAGGGAGGCGCGGGATGAACCGCCTCACCGACGTCCGCGGCACGCGCGTCGACCCGCCGTTGATGCTCGGTCCGGCCGGGCGGACCGCGGCGGGTGCCGGTGCGGACACCGGTGGCGGTGGCGGTACGTCGGCGTCCGCGCAGCCGTCGCCCCAAGAGCAGGGGCACGGGCACGGGCACGGACATGAGCACGAACAAGGGCACGGGCTCCGGGCGGAACTGCGCGAGCGCACGGCCGATCTTCAGCGGCTGAAGGCCGAGTACGACAACTACCGCAAGCGGGTACGCCGTGACCGCCTCGCGATCCGCGAGATCGCCGTGGCCAATGTGCTCGGCCGCCTCCTGCCCGTGCTCGACGCACTCGCCGAGGCCAGGGAACAGGGCGAGGTGACGGGCGGCTTCGAGCACGTCGCCCGGGCGCTCGAAACGGAGCTGGCGGGTGTCGGCCTGCGCCCCTTCGGCACGGCGGGCGACGCCTTC
Source organism: Streptomyces sp. FIT100 (assembly GCF_024584805.1). NCBI lineage: Bacteria > Bacillati > Actinomycetota > Actinomycetes > Kitasatosporales > Streptomycetaceae > Streptomyces > Streptomyces sp. FIT100. The sequence continues at coordinate 269,207 of NZ_CP075715.1, forward strand.
GACCCGGCGGTCCACGAGGCCGTCTCGTACCGCAGCTCCGACCGCTTCGACCGCCTGATCTGCACGGCGGTGCTCCGCTCCGGCTACCGGGTCGGCGAGCAACTGCTGCGCCCCGCCCGTGTGACCGTCGCCGGCCCGCCGGGCGGTCCGTGACGGTGCCTGCATCGCCGTGTGCCGTGTGCCGTGTGCCGTGTGCCGAGAGCCCGCCTGTCTCGCGCAACACCACCGCGCAGGCGGCGCAGGTCCGGTGATGATGCGGAGTCGGCCCGGAGCGCGAAAATGGCGTCGTGGACGACATGCCACGTCCCTGAGCGGAGGACACGATGACCAGGCTGACGGGTACGGCGCTGCGAATGACGATCTTCGTCGGTGAGTGCGACCAGTGGCACCACAGACCGGCCTACGTGGAGATCGTGCACCGCGCGCACAAGGCTGGCCTGGCCGGCGCCTCGGTGTTCCGCGGCGTCGAGGGCTTCGGGACGTCCTCGCTCGTCCACACCTCCCGGCTGCTGTCCCTCAGCGAGGACATGCCGGTGGCGATCGTGATCGTGGACACCGAGGACCGCGTCCGCGCGTTCCTGCCGGAGTTGGACGAACTCGTGGGCCAGGGCATGGTGGTCCTCGAGGAGTGCGAGGTCATCCGCTACGCGGACGGGGAGTCGAGCGAGTGAAGTGGCTGCTTGTGATCATGGGCGCGGCGGTGGGCGCACCCCTGCGCTTCCTGACCGACCGGGCGGTGCAGATGAGGCACGACACCGTCTTCCCCTGGGGCACGTTGACCGTGAACGTCGTGGGCAGCCTCGTGCTGGGTCTGCTCGCCGGAGCACTCACCGCGGGAGCGGGAGCAGAGGCCGGAGCCGGGGCCTCCGACGATGTGCAGCTGCTGGTCGGGACGGGGCTGTGCGGCGCGCTCACGACGTACTCGACGTTCTCCTACGAGACCCTGCGGCTGGCCGAGAACGGGGCGCGTCTCTACGCGTTGGCCAATGTGATCGCCAGTGTGGTGGCGGCGCTCGGCGCGGTGTTCCTCGGGATGACGGTGGCGCGGTCGCTGTGGGCGTAGGCCGCAGGCCGTAGGGTCCGTCCCGATATTCATTAGGAAACTTTCCTAACACACACCGAAGGCCCGCGCCCGACGCACTCCCCCATCTCCGGTTCCCGGGCCTGGTGTTTATCGGCCAGGGTGACCCATGAGGGCTCAACCTGCGCTGCTTGCACAGCCGTTGCCGACCGGATCGCAGTCGCGAAGCGGCGCCCGGGGCCCCTTGACCGATGGTCCAGACCTATTTAGCCTCGCCGCACTGCGGTGAGCACGCCATGACAAAGCGTGCTCATGAGCGGCGCTGGACCCCCTCCACGTCCGGACCTACCTCTTTCGAGGAGCGCGCCTTGACCACTGCACCCCCTTGTCGCAGCACCCGTCTCAGACACCGAGCGATGGCCGGCCTCACCGCGCTGCTGCTCCCCCTCGCCGCTCTTGTCGGCCTGGCCACCCCCGCCGAGGCCGCCGGGCCCACCGCGACGTACAGCAAGGTGTCCGACTGGGGCACCGGCTTCGAGGGCAAGTGGACGGTCACCAACGGCGGGACGACCAGCATCTCCGCCTGGACCGTCGAATGGGACTTCCCCGCCGGCACGACGGTGACCTCCGGGTGGGACGCCGACGTCACCGGCTCAGGCAACCACTGGACCGCCAAGAACAAGAGCTGGAACGGCACGCTCGCTCCTGGTGCCAGTGTCAGCTTCGGCTTCAACGGGAGCGGCACCGGTGCCCCCACCGGCTGCAAGCTCAACGGGGCCTCCTGCGACGGCGGTCCGGTCGTCCCCGGTGACAACCCGCCGTCCGCTCCCGGCACCCCGACCGCGAGCGGCATCACCAACACCTCGCTGACCCTCAGCTGGACCGCGGCCACCGACGACAAGGGCATCAAGAACTACGACGTCTACCGCGGCTCCACCAGGATCGCGACGGTCACCGGCACCAGCTACGCCGACTCGGGCCTCACGGCCGGTACGACATACACGTACAGCGTCATCGCCCGTGACACCGCCGACCAGGTCGGCGCCTCCAGCGGCTCGCGGACCGTCACGACCACCGGTGGCGGAGGCGGCGGAGGCGGCAAGGTGAAGCTCGGCTACTTCACCAACTGGGGCACCTACGACCGTCAGTACTTCGTCAAGAACCTCGTCACCTCCGGCAGCGCCGCGAAGATCACCCACATCAACTACGCCTTCGGCAACGTCCAGAACGGCCAGTGCACCATCGGTGACGCCGAGGCCGACTACAACCGCGCCTACACCGCCGCCCAGAGCGTCGACGGCGTCGCGGACACCTGGGACGCCGGCGCCCTGCGCGGCAACTTCAACCAGCTGCGCAAGCTGAAGCAGCAGTTCCCGCACATCAAGATCCTGTGGTCCTTCGGCGGCTGGACCTGGTCCGGCGGCTTCCCCCAGGCCGTCCAGAACCCGACCGCCTTCGCCAACTCCTGCTACAACCTGGTCGAGGACCCGCGCTGGGCCGATGTCTTCGACGGCATCGACCTGGACTGGGAGTACCCGAACGCCTGCGGCCTGTCCTGCGACACCAGCGGCCCGGCCGCATTCAAGAACATGATGCAGGCCATGCGCACCAAGTTCGGTGCCAACAACCTGGTCACCGCCGCCATCACGGCCGACGCCAGCAGCGGCGGCAAGATCGACGCCACGGACTACGCGGGCGCCGCGCAGTACTCCGACTGGTACAACGTGATGACGTACGACTTCTTCGGCGCCTTCGACGCGGACGGCCCCACCGCCCCGCACTCCGCGCTCACCACCTACGCGGGCATCCCGCAGCAGGGCTTCACCTCCGACGAGGCGATCCAGAAGCTGCGTGCCCAGGGCGTGCCGGCCGCCAAGCTCAACCTCGGCATCGGCTTCTACGGCCGCGGCTGGACCGGCGTGACCCAGGCGACGCCCGGCGGCTCCGCCACCGGACCGGCCCCCGGCACCTACGAGCAGGGCATCGAGGACTACAAGGTCCTCAAGACCTCCTGCCCCACCACCGGCACCATCGCCGGCACCGCCTACGCCAAGTGCGGCAGCAACTGGTGGAGCTACGACACCCCGTCCACCATCGCCGGGAAGATGACATACGTGAAGAACCAGAGCCTGGGAGGCGCCTTCTTCTGGGAGTTCAGCGGCGACACCACCAACGGTGAGCTGGCGACCGCGATCAACAACGGACTGCAGTAGCCGGCAGTCCACGGCACCACCCCGGAATCCGGCCGGGGAGACGGGTCCGCCCGTCTCCCCGGGCGCCGTGTGCCGGCCCGGTGCTCAGAGGGTGTCGTCGCCCTCGAGGAACGTGCCCAGCACCTCGATCTCCCCGATCCTCGACGGGTCGACGCGGTGCGGGTCGTCCCCCAGTACGACGAGGTCCGCCCGCTTCCCGGGCGTGAGGCTGCCTGCATCCGCCTCCCAGTGGCAGGCGCGGGCCGCCTCCGTGGTGTAGGAGCGCAGCGCCTCCGCGACGGTGACGGCCTCGTCGCGGCCGATGACGCGGCCGGAGCGGGAGGCCCGCTCGACCATGAACTGGACGGCCCGCAGCGGTGCTCCGTCGGCGACCGGGCGGTCGGAGCTGGCGACGAGGCGGACGCCGTGGTCGAGGAAGCCTCGGCCGCGGTAGAGCCAGTCGGCCCTGGTCTCCCCCATCACGGTGGCGTAGTCGTCGCCGTAGTGGCGCAGGAAGCTCGGCTGGACGACGACGGTGGCCCCGAGGGCGGCCAGGCGGGGCAGTTGGTCGGGGCGGACCAGGCCCGCGTGCTCGATGCGGTGGCGTGCCTCCGGGCGCGGGCACCGCTTCTCCGCCTCCTCCAGGGCGTCCAGGGCGACGTCGAGGGCGCGGTCACCGATGGCGTGCACCGCGAGCTGCCAGCCGGCGAGGTGCCCCTCCACGATGGTGTGCTCCAACGCCTCGGGCGTGTCCAGAAGTTGTCCGGAGGCGTCGCTTCCCTCGTAGGGACGGCTGAGCGCCGCCGTACGCGCCATCATCCCGCCGTCGGCGAAGACCTTGAGGGCTCCGAGGGACAGCGCGCCGTCGCCGAATCCGGTGCGCAGGCCGAGTCCGAGGGCGCGGCTCGTGGTGTCCTCTGGGGCCGTGCGCACGGGGTGAAGCGCGTCGGCCGCCACCATGAGCCGGACCCGCAGCGGGAGCCGGCCGCTCTCGTGGGCGAGCTGGTAGGCCGCGGCCTCGATGGGGCTGCGGCCGAAGAGCCGGCCGCCGACCCCGGCTTCGGCGCAGGCGGTCACGCCCTCGGTGCGGCAGGTGCGAGCGGCCCGCTCGATCGCGGTGACGAGTTCGGAGAGCGAGCGCGGCGGGCGGGACTGGAGCGCGGCGCCCATGGCGCCCTCCACGAGGTAGCCGTCGGCACGGACCGCTTCCGCGGGGAGCCCGTCCAGGACGGCCGTGTTGACCAGGCAGGCATGGCCGGAGATATGACCCAGGAACACCCGGCGGCCGTCGCTGACGGCGTCGAGGTCGGCGGCGGTCAGCGGTCGGTCCAGGGTGCGCTGGTCGTATCCGCCGAGGTCCACCCAGGCGCCGGCAGGAGCCTCGGACACGGCGGCGGCGACGGCCGCGAGCACCTCGTCGGCGCGTCTGCTCGGGGCGACGCTTGGGGTCTCCGCCTTCAACCCGGCCCAGGTCAGGTGCACATGGCTGTCGATGAACCCCGGGAGCACGACGGCCCCGCCCAGGTCCCGGGTCCGCCGCGCCGGAAGGCCCGCGACGTCCTCGTCAAGACCGACGATGCGTCCCTGCCAGATGCCGAGTTCGCGGGCGTGGGGGCGGGCCGGATCCATCGTGATGACACGGGCGTTGGTGATCCTGGTACTGAGCACGGACAGAACCTCTCGCTCGCTGCGTTGAGACAACTCCACCCCCGTATGATTAGGTAAGGCTAACCTAAGGGGATCTGGGATGGATGAAGTCGCGGACTCAGCCGGCCGGTTGGAGGCATGGGCCGATGGTGTGCTGGCGCACATCGATGCGCAAGAGGAGCTCGACCGCACGCTCCTCGCCGCCCTGGGCCGGAGTCCGAGCCTGCGCGAGGAAACGTTGTCACGCATGGCCGAGGCCGTGAGGGCGGCGACTGTGGGGCTCGGTCCGGCCGGGTGCGCGACGGCCGCGGGCGTGTCCGAGCGCCTGCTGCTGAACTGGCAGGCGCAGGACCCCTCGTTCGCCGCGGCCATGGCGGCCGCCGGCACGCTGGCCCGCGCCCATGCGTCCTGTACCGGCGACAGGCCGCCCCCGCTGACCCCAACGGCGCTGCGCGTGCTGCTCAAGGCGGTGCGCACGGGCACTGCGCACACGCCCGCAGCAGCACTCGTCGGCCTGTCCGTGCGGACCCTGTACCGACTGCGCAGACAGCGGCCCGAGTTGGAGGCGCTCATCCTCGCGGCACGCCGGGCCCGACCGAGGAAGGCCGACCGGCGCGCGAGGGCGCCCTACGAACACCGCTACCGGCTCGTCCGTGTCGACGACGCCCCCAAGGGCTAGGGAGTGTCTTCACAGTGGCGTCGTCCGCCCGGAGGGCGGGCCCGGCGGCGTCTGGTGCGTGCGCTCGCAAGGCGGAGGAGGGAGTCCATGCGGTGGGGACACCTCCCGTGCCCGAAGGGCCACGGGGGTGGGGGCACCTCCCAGGCGCGAGCTCTGGGAGAGCGCGCCAGACGCCGCCGGGCGGACGGGACTTCGAAGACACGACCTAGGGCCAGGGGGTGGCCGACGAGGCCGAATTTAGTTAGCCTTACCTAAGTTGGCGTGCACGGTTCCTGGGCACTGCGAATCCGGTCCGGAGGGTTGCGTGAGGAAAGCGGACCTGCCGGGACGGAGCGTGCTGTGGCGTGCGGTCGGCGGACAGCGCCGCGATGTCGCGCTCGGCGCGGTCCTGGGCATGGGTCATCAGACGGGCGAGGCCCTGGTGCCGGTGCTCATCGGACTGGCCGTCGAGCGGGGCGTGGTGGAGCGCGACGCCACCGGCCTGCTGCTGTGGCTCGGCGTCCTCGCCGCCGTCTACGTCGGACTCTCCTTCAGCTTCCGCTACGGCGCCCGGGCCGGCGAACGCGCCTCCGTGACCGCCGCGCACCAGCTGCGTACGGAGCTGATCGGCCGCGTCCTCGCCCCCGAAGGCGGCGCGGAGGACGGGCGGCTGCCCGGCGAGCTGGCCACCGTCGCCACCGAGGACGCCAAGCGGGTCGGCGCCGTCACCATGGCGCTCATCGTCGGGATCGCGGCGGCCACCGGGCTGGCCGTGAGTGCGGTCGCGCTGCTGCGCGTATCGCTCCCGCTGGGGCTCCTCGTCCTGCTCGGCACCCCGCTGCTGCTGTGGCTCGGGCATCTGCTGAGCAAGCCGCTGGAGCGGCGCAGCGAGACCGAACAGGAGCGTGCGGCGCGGGCGTCGGGCATCGCGGCGGACCTCGTGGCCGGGCTGCGCGTCCTGAAGGGCATCGGTGCCGAGCGGGCGGCCGTCGCGCGCTACCGGCGCATCAGCCAGGACTCGCTCTCGGCCACCCTGCGCGCGGCTCGCGCCGAGGCATGGCAGAGCGGGGTCGTGACGATGCTGACCGGCGCGTTCCTGGCCCTGGTCGCGCTGGTCGGCGGGCGGCTCGCCGCGCGCGGCGACATCAGCCTCGGGGAACTGGTCTCGTCCGTCGCGCTGGCCCTCTTCCTCATCGGCCCGCTCTCCGAGTTCTCCTGGGTCAACGCGGAGCTGGCACAGGGCCGTGCGTCCGCCGCCCGTATCGCCGGGGTGCTCGGCGCCGGCCATGCGGTGTCCCCGGGGATCCCGCCCGACGGACCCGCCCCGGGCCGTGACGCCGGCCCGCTCCCCGGCTCCGGCTCCGGCTCCGGCTCCAGCCCCGGCCCCGTGCTGCGGCAAGTCGAGGGACGGCTGCGGCTGCGCGAGCTCTCGTACGGAACGCTGCACGCGGTGGACCTCGACATCGCCCCCGGCGAGACCGTCGGCGTCGTCGCCACCGACCCCGCCGACGCGTCGGCACTGCTGCGCTGCCTCGGCCGGCGCGCCGACCCGGACGGCGGCGCCGTGCAGCTGGACGGCACGGAACTGACCGCGCTCGACCTGGCGGAGGTGCGCGCCGCGATCCTTGTCGCCGAGCACGACGCCGACCTCTTCGAGGGCACGCTCCTGGAGAACGTCACCGCCGCGGCGCCCACCGCGAGCGTCACGGCCGCGATGACGGCGTCGGGCACCGACGAGGTCGTCAGCGCCCTCCCCGACGGCGCCGGCACGGCCGTCTCCGCGCGCGGCCGCTCGCTCTCCGGCGGACAGCGCCAGCGGGTCGCCCTCGCACGGGCGCTGGCCGCCGACGCCCCGGTCCTCGTCCTCCACGAACCCGCGACGGCGGTCGACGCCGTCACCGAACTCCGTATCGCCCTCGGCGTCCAGGACATCCGCAGGGGCCGCACCACCGTCCTCGTGACCAACAGCCCCGCCCTCCTGGCCGTGACCGACCGGGTCGTCCTCCTCGACGGCGGCAGGGTCGCCGCGACAGGCCACCACGAGCGGCTGGTCCGCGACAGCATCGCCTACCGTACGGCGGTCCTCACATGAGCGAATCCCGGTCCCCGGACACTCCCCACGGCACTCCCCCGCCCGCCTCCCCGGTCGGCGGGCCCGTGCTGCTGCCCGTCGCCACGCCCGCGCGGACCCGCGCCGCGGTCGCGGAGCTCGTGCGCCCGCAACGGCGCCTGGCCCTCGCCGCGTTCACCGTCATGGTCGGGTCCACCGCCGTCGGACTGCTCGTGCAGCCGCTGCTGGGGCGGATCGTCGACCTGGCAGCCGGTCGGGGGTCCGTGGACGCCATCACGGCCGCCGGCGCGCTGCTCGTGGCCGTCGCGGTGGCCCAGGGTGCCACGTCGGGTCTCGGCCTGTCGCTCGTCTCCCGCCTGGGCGAGACGTCCCTGGCCCGGCTGCGCGAACGGTTCGTCGAGCGGGCCCTCGGCCTGCCGCTGGAGCGCGTGGAGAAGGCCGGTGCCGGTGATCTGACGGCCCGGGTCACGGCCGATGTGTCGCTGATCGCCGAGGCCGTCCGCAACGCCCTGCCCGAACTGGCCCGTTCGCTCCTCACGATCGTCCTCACACTGGGCGCCCTCGCCCTGCTCGACTGGCGGTTCCTCCTGGCCGCCCTGCTCGCGGTGCCCGTGCAGGCGTACACCGCGCGCTGGTACGTGGCCCGCGCCGTGCCGCTCTACGCCGAGCAGCGCGTGGCCGCCGGCGCCCAGCAGCAGCAGCTGCTCGACACCATCGGCGGCAGCTCGACGGTGCGGGCGTTCCGGCTGGAGCGGGAGCACACCGAGCGGGTCACCGAGCGGTCCTGGTCGGTGGTGACGCTGACGATGCGCGGTGTCCGGCTGGTCCTGGGCTTCTACAGCCGGCTGCACATCGCCGAGTACATCGGACTCGCCGCCGTCCTCGTCACCGGCTACTGGCTGGTGCGCCAGGGCACGGCGTCCATCGGCACGGCGACCGCCGCCGCCCTCTACTTCCACAGCCTCTTCACCCCCGTCAACGCCGCCCTCGTCCTCCTCGACGACGCACAGTCGGCCGCCGCCGGCCTGGCGCGGCTCGTGGGCGTCACCGACGAGCCGCCGACGTCGGCGCCCACCCCGGCGCCCACGCCTGGGCCCACGCCTGCGCCCACACCCGCGCCCACTCCGGTGCCGAGGCCGGCCCGGGCGGCGGAGCGAGTGAGCCGACGGGGCGCGACGCTGTCGAAAGGGAGAACGCGCACAGACTCCGAGGAACGAGGAGTCGAGCACGATCGACCGTCGACAGTGGCTTCGGCGCTCCGGAGGCGAACGAGTGACCAAAAGGAACCGGCGGCACGTCCCGTCGGTTCGGGGAACGTCGAGGTCACCGTGTGCGGGCTCAGCCACGCCTATCGGCCCGGACACCCCGTGCTGCACGACATCGACCTGACGGTCCGCCAGGGCGAACGGGTGGCGCTCGTCGGCGCCAGCGGCGCGGGCAAGACCACCCTGGCCCGGCTCGTCGCGGGCATCCAGCCGCCCAACGCCGGCACCGTCCTGGTCGGCGGCGTCCCGCCGACCGAGCTCGGCGTGGCCGACCACCGCCGCACGATCGCCCTGGTCACCCAGGAGACCCATGTCTTCGCGGGGTCCCTCGCCGACGATCTCCGGCTGGCCAAGTCCGACGCCACCGAGGACGAACTGCGCGCGGCGCTCGACCGGGTCTCCGCCCTCGGCTGGGCCGACGCGCTGCCCGACGGACTCGCCACGGTCGTCGGCGACGGCGGCCACCGGCTCAGCGGCGCGCAGACGCAGGCACTGGCGCTCGCCCGGCTGATCCTCGCCGACCCGCCGCTCGTGATCCTCGACGAGGCGACCGCCGAAGCGGGCAGCGCGGGGGCGCGCGCCCTGGAGAAGGCGGTCGCCCGGGCCGTGGACGGCCGTACGGCGCTGATCGTCGCCCATCGCCTCAGTCAGGCGGCCACGGCCGACCGCATCGTCGTCATGGATTCCGGACGCATCGTCGAGACCGGCACCCACGACGAACTGCGGGCAGCCGCGGGACGCTACGCCGCCCTGTGGGAGGCATGGTCGGACACCCGCGACCCCGGCCCGTAGAAACAGTTCCCGCACCGGCCGGCGCCCGGCATCCGACACCCGGCAACCGGCGCCGGACCCCGGACACCGGTCCCGACCGCACCTGTTCGCCCGTCACCGGCTCGCAGACCGCCACCCCCCGCACCACCCCGCACCACCCCGTTCCACAGGACCCCGAACGAAGGACCACACCGCCGATGCCCCGCTTCCGCTTCCGCAGAGCCCCACGGCTCGCCGCCGCCCTCGCCTCCGCCGCCCTGCTCCTCGCCACCGCCACGGCCTGCGGCGGCGACGACGCCGCAACCGACACCGCGGGTGCCGGCGCGGAGGCGAGCGCCTCCGGCAAGTCGGCGTTCCCGGTCACCATCGCCCACAAGTACGGCAGTACGACGATCAAGGCCGAGCCGAAGCGGATCGTCACGGTCGGCCTCACCGACCAGGACGCCGTGCTGGCGCTCGGCAAGGTCCCCGTCGGCACGACGGAGTGGCTGGGCGGCTACAAGGGAGCCATCGGCCCCTGGGCTCAGGACAGGCTCGGCGGGGCCGCGGCGCCGACGGTGCTGGAGGACACGGGCACCGGCCCGCAGGTGGAGAAGATCGCCGCGCTCAAGCCGGACCTGATCCTCGCCCTCTACGGCGGCCTGACGAAGGAGCAGTACACGTCGCTGTCCGCCTTCGCCCCCGTGGTCGCCCAGCCGAAGGAGTACAACGACTACGGCATCCCGTGGCAGGAGCTCACCAAGCGGGTCGGACAGGCCCTCGGCAAGCCGGACGAGGCGGCCGCGGCGGTCAAGGACACCGAGGACAGGATCAGGGCCGCGGCCGAGGAGCACCCCGAGTTCAAGGGCGCCACCGCCGTGATGGCCACGCCGTACGAGGGCATGTTCGTCTTCGGCAGCCAGGACCCGCGCTCGCGGCTTCTCGACGATCTCGGCTTCGCCCTGCCCGAGGGCCTGGACAAGGCGATCGGGGACCAGTTCGGTGCGAACATCAGCAAGGAGCGCACGGACCTGCTCGACCAGGACGCCATCGTCTGGATCGTCGGCGACGTCGCCAAGGACGCCGACAAGCTGCACAAGGACGCCTCCTACAAGGACCTGAAGGTCGTCGCGGAGGGCCGGGAGGTCTTCGTCAACGAGACCGGCGACTACGGGAACGCGACCTCCTTCGTCTCCGTCCTCAGCCTGCCGTACGTGGTCGAGCGGCTGGCGCCGCAGCTCGCGGCAGCCGTCGACGGCAAGCCCGCCACGAAGGTGGAGCAGCCCGCGTCCTGACGCCGCGCCCGCACACGGGGAGGGGCCGGCCGCACGCACCGCCCGCGGCCGGCCCCTCCCTTTTTCCCTTTTCCGTGGCCCTGATCGCCCGTACTCGGCGATCGCCTCCACTCAGCCGTCCATGGCCTCGGCCAGGCTCCTCGGACGCATGTCGGTCCAGTGGGCCTCGATGTGGTCCAGGCAGGACTGCCGCGAGGCGGGCCCGTGGACCACCCGCCAGCCGGCCGGCACGTCCACGAAGTCCGGCCACAGGCTGTGCTGGTCCTCGTCGTTGACCAGCACCGAGTAGACGCCCTCGGGGTTCTCGAACGGGTTGCTCATGCTGTTCCTCTCCTCATGACGACTGCTCGTGGCACATGCTCAGGACGATGGATCCGTGTGCTGCTCCGCCCAGGCGATCAGGCCCTCCAGCGCCCTGAACCAGGTCTCCGCGAGGTCCTGCACCGCCTCGCGCGGCAGCACCCCTTCCAGATAGGACCAGTGGGCGGAGAGCACCGGTCCGTCCGCCCGGTCCTCGGTCACCACGTTGATGCTCAGGGCGTGGCCCTCGCGCATCGCGGGCTCGGGGCCGATGTCGGCGGCGTCCTCCTCGGGCGCGTAGGACCAGTCCGTCGCCTCCGGGATGCCGAACCGGCCCAGGTAGTTGAACTCGACGCGGGCCGGTTCGCGGGCCGCCAGGACCTCGCGCGTCCGCGGGTTGAGGTGCCGCAGCATGCCGTAGCCGACGCCGTTCGCCGGCAGCGACGCCAGGTGCTCGCGTACGCGCCGCACGGCCTCGGCCGCCGCCGGGCCGCCCGCGAAGGCATCGGCGGGGTCGGCCGGACCGGGATCCAGCCGGACCGGGTGGACGCTGGTGAACCAGCCCACCGTGCGGGACAGATCGGCGCTGTCCCCGGCCAGCTCCTCCTCACGGCCGTGGCCTTCGAGGTCGACGAGGACCGCGGAGCCCGAGCCGCCGTTGCGCCGCCGCCAGTCGGCGAAGGCCAGCCCGAGCCCGGCGAGCAGCACATCGTCGACCGCGGCGCCGTACGCGGCGGGCACGGCTGACAGCAGCGGGCCGGTGCGCTCGGCCGGCAGGCGCAGGCTCAGCTCCCGCAGGGCCGCGGTCGTGTCGCGCTCCGGGTCCCGTTCGCCTGCGAGCGGGAACGGTTCCGTGGCGCCGTCCAGCACGGCGGTCCAGACGGGCAGTTCAGCCTCGCGCGCCGGGTCCTGGGCCAGCTCGGTCAGGAGCCGCGACCAGCGGGCGAAGGACGTCTCGACGGGGTCGAGCCGCACCGGACGCCCGGCGGAGACGTCCTGCCAGGCCGCCGCCAGGTCGGGCAGCAGCACGCGCCAGGACACCCCGTCGACGACCAGGTGGTGGGCCATCAGCAGCAGCCGGCCGGGGGCGTCCCCCGCGTCGAACCACACGGCCCGCACCATCGCGCCCGCGTCCGGGTCCAGCAGCGCCCGTGCCGTGTGCGCGTGCTGCCGTACGGTCTCCCTCAGCGCCTCCGCGCCGAGGCCGGCCACGTCGACCCGTTCGATCCAGCGGGCGGCGTCGACGGCGCCGGCGGGCGGGACGTGCAGCGACCAGGCGTCGGTGTCGTCGCGCGAAGGCCGCACGAGCGTCGCCCGCAGCAGGTCGTGCCGCTCGGCGAGCGCCTGGAGCACGGCGGCCAGGCCGGGCAGGTCCAGCTGTGCGGGGGTGCGTACGAGCGCGGCCTGGTGGTAGGTGGCGATGGGGCCGCCGAGTTCGCGCAGCCAGTGCATGACCGGGGTGAGCGGGACGGTTCCGGTGCCATCGTCCTCCGGGCGCGGTGCGGACGCGTCGACGGCCTCGGCGACCGTGCTCAGGCCGGCGACGGTGCGGTGGCGGAAGACCAGCCGCGGAGTGATCCGTACGCCCGCGGTCCGGGCCCGGCCGACGAGCTGCATCGCGACGATGCTGTCGCCGCCGAGGGCGAAGAAGTCGGCGTCCACACTGACCTGTTCGAGGCCCAGCACATCGGCGAAGACCGCGCACAGCAGCTTCTCCACGGGGGTGGAGGGCGGCCGTCCCGTCGACAGGGCGGAGAAGTCGGGCGCGGGCAGCGCGGCCCGGTCCAGCTTGCCGTTGGGCAGTTGGGGGAAGCGGTCGAGGGCGACGACTGCGGCGGGGACCATGTGGTCGGGCAGCCGGGAGCCGACGTGGGCGCGCAGCTCGGCCGGGTCGGTGGACACGCCGGGGGGCGGGACGACGTAGGCCACGAGCTGCTTTCGTAGCCCGTCCTGATGCACCGTCACCAGGGCCTGGGCGACGCCGGGATGTCCGGCGAGCGCCGACTCGATCTCGGCGGGCTCGATGCGGAATCCGCGGATCTTGACCTGGTCGTCGGCCCTGCCGAGGTAGTCGATGCGCCCGTCTGCGGTCCAGCGTGCGAGGTCGCCGGTGCGGTAGAGCCGCGTGCCCGGCTCGCCGAACGGGTCGGCGACGAACCGCTCGGCCGTCGCTCCCGGGCTGCCGAGGTAGCCACGGGCCAGACCGCCGCCCGCCAGGTACAGCTCGCCGGTGACTCCGGGCGGCACCGGCTGGAGCAGCCGGTCAAGGACGTAGGCCCGGGTCCCGGCCACGGGGCGGCCCACCAGCGGGCGTTCGCTGTCGCCGACCCGCGCCACCAGGGCGTCCACGGTCGACTCGGTCGGCCCGTACAGGTTGAACGCCTCGGTGCCGCGCAGTGCGGCCAGCCGCCGCCACAGCGCGACGGGCACGGCCTCGCCGCCGACGCCGACGACGGAGAGGGGGCAGTCGTCGCCGCGCAGCAGCCCGCTGTCGGCCATCTGCGCGAACAGCGACGGGGTGACCTCCAGGAAGTCGAAGCGGTGCGCGGCCACGGCCGCGGCGAGGAGTTCGGGGTCGCGCCGGACCTCCTCGGACACGATGTGGACGCAGTGGCCGTCCAGCAGCCACAGCTGGGGCTGCCAGGAGGCGTCGAAGAAGAAGGACCAGGCGTGGCCGGCGCGCAGATGGCGCCGGCCGGTGGCCTCGATCGCCGGTGCGTAGAGGGTCTCGCGGTGGCTGTGGAAGAGGTGGCCGAGGGTCTCGTGGGTGACCACGACGCCCTTGGGGCGCCCGGTGGAGCCGGAGGTGTAGATGACGTAGGCCGGGTGGCGGGGGCCGAGGGGTCCGGTCCGCTCGGCGTCGGTGAGGTCGGCCGCGTCCCGGGCGGCGATCCGCTCCGCGGTGGCGGGTTCGTCGACCACCAGTACCTCGGCGCCGGTGGGCAGCGTCGCCGCGAACTCCTCCGTGGTGAGGGTCAGGACGGGCCGGGCGTCGGCGAGGACGTCGGCCGTGCGCTCCGCCGGAGCGTCGGGGTCGAGGGGCAGATACGCGGCGCCCGCCTTGTGCACGGCGAGCACGGCCACCAGGAAGCGTGCGGTCCGCGGCAGCGACAGGGCGACGAACCGCTCGGGGCCCGCGCCGTGTTCGACCAGGCAGCGCGCCAGGCGGTTGGCCTCCGCGTTGAGCTCGGCGTAGCTGAGTGCGATGCCGTCGGAGGCCGCGGCGGGCTGCTGCGGCCACTGGCGCACGCACTCCTCGAACAGCTCCGGCACCGTGGTCGGCGCGGCGATCGGCGGCCGGGCGTGCCAGCCGCCGATGAGCCGGCTCCGCTCCTCGTCGCCGAGGATGCCGATGCGTCCGATCGGCAGGTCCGGGTCGGCGGCCACGGCCCGCAGGACGCGCCGCAGCCGGTCCGCGAAGGACTGGGCGGTGGTGTGGTCGAACAGGTCGGCGCTGTACTCCAGCACGCCGTCGATGCCGCCGCCGTCGCTCCGCTCGACGAAGTCGAAGGAGAGGTCGAACTTGGCGGTGGTCTGCGCCACGTCGTCGCGGCGGGCGGCGAGCCCGGGCAGTCCCGTCTCCTCCGGGCCTGCCGCCAGGTACACCACCATCACCTGGAACAGGGGGTGGCGGGCGAGCGAGCGGGCGGGGTTGAGCACCTCCACCAGCCGCTCGAACGGCACGTCCTGGTGGTCGAAGGCGGCGAGGTCGCTCTCCCGCACCCGGGCGAGGAGTTCGCGGAAGGCCGGATCGCCGGAGGTGTCGGTGCGCAGCACCAGTGTGTTGAGGAAGAAGCCGACCAGGTCCTCGAGGGCCGCGTCGGTCCGGCCGGAGATCGGGCTGCCGATCGGGATGTCGTGGCCCGCGCCCAGCCGGGTGAGCAGGGTCGCGACCGCCGCCTGGAGCACCATGAACACGCTGACGCCGTTGTCGCGCGCCAAGCGGTGCAGCTGCGCGGTCAGTTCCGCGTCGAGCGAGAGGTCGGCGGAGCCGCCGCGGTAGCTCGACTCCAGCGGCCGCGGCCGGTCGGTGGGGAGTGCGAGCTCCTCGGGCAGCCCGGCCAGCGCCTGCCGCCAGTAGGCGATCTGGCGCGCCGCGAGGCTCCTCGGGTCCTTCTCGTCGCCGAGGACGTCGCGCTGCCACAGGGTGTAGTCGGCGTACTGGACGGGCAGCGGCTCCCAGTCGGGTGACCGGCCTTGTGTACGGGCCGCGTAGGCGAGGGCCAGGTCCCGGTCGAGCGGGGCCTCCGACCACTCGTCCCCGGCGATGTGGTGCAGCAGGAGCAGCAGCGTCCATTCCGCGTCGCCGGTGCGGAACACATGTACCCGCAGCGGGAGTTCCCGCTCCAGCGCGAAGCCGTACGCCCCGGCCCCCGCCAGCAGTTCGGGGAGCCGTTCGGCGTCCGTGTCCTCGACCTGGAACGGGATGCGGGCCTCGTGCGGCTCCAGCACCCGCTGGTAGGCGCGGCCCTCCTCGTCGGGGAAGACCGTGCGCAGCGTCTCGTGCCGGGCGACGAGATCGTGGACGGCGGTCTCCAGCGCCGCGGTGTCGAGCGCTCCGGTCAGCCGCCACGCCGAGGGGATGTTGTACGTCGCGCTGGGGCCCTCCACCTGGTACAGCACCCACAGGCGCTGCTGGGCGGAGGACAGCGGCAGCCGCTCGGGGCGCGGCCCGGCCGTCAGCGCCGGGCGGACGCCGGCCTCGCCCGTGCTGTCCTGGGCCAGGCGTTCCGCGAGCCGGGCCACGGTCGGCGCGTCGAACACGGTGCGCAGGGACACGTCGGCCCCGAGCACCGCGCGGATCCGCGCGACGAGCCGCATGGCCAGCAGCGAGTGGCCGCCCAGGGCGAAGAAGTCGTCGTCGATGCCGGCCTCGGGCACACCGAGGACCGCCGCGAACGCCTCGCACAGCAGGTCCTCGCGCGGGGTGCGGGGCCTGCGCCCGGACGCGAGCGCGGCGAGATCGGGTGCGGGCAGCGCCCTGGCGTCGAGCTTGCCCGCGACCGTGCGCGGCAGCGCGGGCACGGTGACGAAGGCCGCGGGCACCATGTGCGCGGGCAGCGCGGAGGCGGTGCGGTCGCGCAGCTCCGCCGGGTCCGGCTCGCGGCCCGTGGCGGGCAGGACGTACGCGACCAGCCTGCGCACGCCCGGGGTGTCCTCGCGTACGACGACGGCGGCAGCCGCCACGTCCGGGTGCCCGGCGAGCAGCGCCTCGATCTCTCCGGGCTCGATACGGAACCCGCGCAGCTTGACCTGGCCGTCGGCGCGTCCGAGGAACTCCAGCGAGCCGTCGCCGCGGCGCCTGGCGAGGTCGCCCGTGCGGTACATGCGGCTGCCGGGCGCCCCGAACGGGTCGGCGGTGAACCGCTCGGCGGTCGGCCCCGGGCGGTTGAGGTAGCCGCGTGCCAGGCCCTCGCCCGCCAGGTACAGCTCGCCCGCCACACCGGCCGGGACGGGCCGCAGCGCCGGGTCGAGGACGTGGGCGCGGATGTTGTCGAGCGGGGCGGCCCACCGGCCGGAGGCGTCGTCGTGCCAGCCGTAGGCGTCGACCGCGCACTCCGTGGGGCCGTACAGGTCGTGGACCTGGACGTCCGGCAGGGCGCACAGCCGCTCCCAGAGCGGCGCGGGGGTGGCCTCGCCGCCGACGGCGATCACACCCGGGACGTGGCCGCCGGGCGCGAGGAAGCCGTGGTGGATCAGCTCGCGCAGATAGGTCGGTGTGACGTCGAGGAAGTCGATCCGCTCCCGGCCCAGATACGCGAGGAGCGCGGCCGGGTCGGTCATGGTGGCCTCGTCGGTCACATGGAGCTCGTGCCCGGCCAGCAGCCACAGCAGCGACTCCCAGGATCCGTCGAAGCTGAACGAGGCTGCGTGCACGGCCCGCAGGCCCGTGCGGCCGGCCGCCTGTTCGGCGGGGGTGATGAGGTCGTCGCGGTGGGCCGCGAAGAGGTTGCTCAGGCCGCGGTGGGTTCCGGTGACGCCCTTCGGGGTGCCGGTGGAGCCGGAGGTGAAGATGACGTACGCGGCGCCGGCCGCGGCCGGGGCGGGCACGGGCCGGGGGCTCCCGCCGCCCGCCGCGCCGCCCCCGACATCCGCCGCAGGGGGGTCTGCCGGCACGGACGGAGCGACCAGGGCGGTGGTGCCGTCCGCGGCGGGCGCGTGCTCGCCCGGTGCGGCCGCCGGGTCGTGCAGCGGCGTACCCGCGTCGTCCAGCAGCACCCGTACGGGGCCGTCCGGCAGCATCGGCGCGAGCGCCGGCGTCGTGAGGACGCACAGCGGTGCCGCGTCCCGCAGCATGAACTCCAGCCGCTCGGCCGGGTATTCGGGGTCCAGGGGCAGATAGGCCGCCCCCGACCTCAGGACGCCGAGGATGGCGGGGACCATCAGCCGGCGGGGCAGGGCCAGCCCGATCACCGTCTCGGCGCCCGCGCCGCGCCGCCGGAGCAGCCGGGCCACCGCGTCGACCTGCTCGGACAGTTCGCGGAAGGTCAGCCGGGTGTCCCCGGCGGCCAGGGCGGGGGCGTCGGGCCGTGCCCGTACGACGTCGTCGAGGAGTTCGGGGACGGACCGGGTCTCCACCGGCCGGGCCGTGTCGTTCCACAGGGTCGCGCAGGCCGTCTCCTCCTCGGCGGTGAGGACCCGCAGGGAGCTCACGGGCCGCTCGGGGTCGCGGGCGGCCTGGTCGAGGAGGTCCACCAGCCGCCCGGCGAGGGCGGCCGCGGTCCCTGCGTCGGTGAGGTCGGTGGCGTACTCAAGGAGCAGCGCCATGCCGCGCCCGGCTCCGTGGTCGACGAAGGTGAAGTCGAGGTCGAACTTGGCCATGCCGGTGTCCATGTCGAACCACTCGGTCGCCAGGCCGAACAGGTCGGGGTCCCCGTCGGGGCGGTGGTGGTAGCCGAGCATCACCTGGAAGAGGGGGTTGCGGTCGGCGACCCGGGCCGGGTTGACCGCCTCGACGACCCGGTCGAAGGGCACGTCCTGGTGCTCGAAGGCGGCGAGCGCCTCCTCCCGGACCCGGCCGAGCAGTTCGGCGAAGGTCGGGGCGCCGGACAGGTCCGTGCGCAGCACGAGGGTGTTGACGAAGAAGCCGACCAGGTCGTCCACGGCGCTGTCGGTGCGGCCCGCGATGGGCGCGCCGAGCGGGATGTCGTCGCCCGCGCCGAGCCGGTGCAGCAGCGCGGCCGTCGCCGCCTGGAACAGCATGAACAGGCTGACCTGGTGGGCCGCGGCCAGCTCCCGCAGCGCGGCCGCGGTCGCGTCGGGCAGCGCGAGGCGGACGGTGGCGCCCCGGCCGGTGGTCCGGGCCGCTCCCGGGCGGTCCAGCGGCAGCGGGATCTCCTCGGGCAGTCCGCGGAGCTTCGCCGTCCAGTACTCCAGCTGGCGGTCGCCGACCTCGGCGAGGAGGCGCTCCTGCCACAGTGTGTAGTCGGCGTACTGGACCGGCAGCGGCTCCGGGCCGGGCGCGAGGCCCGCCGCGCGGGCGCTGTACGTGCGGTGCAGATCGGCGAGGAACGGCCGGTCCGACCACTCGTCGGTGGTGATGTGGTGCAGCACCAGTGCCACGACCAGGTCGTCCGGGCCGAGCCGCAGCACTTCGGCCCGCAGGGGGAGTTCAGTGCGCAGGTCGAACGGACGGCGCTGGGCCGCCGCGATCCGTGCGGCGAGCTCGTCCTCGGCACAGTCGACCACGAGGAACTCGGGCTCGGCCCCTCCGGCGGGCACGATCCACTGGTACGGCTCGCCGTCCTCCTCCACGAAGCGGGTGCGCAGCGCCTCGTGGCGTGCCGTCACATCGCCGAGCGCGGCGCGCAGCGCGTCGAGGTCCAGGGCGCCGCGGAGCCGGAAGACCAGCGGGAAGTTGTACGCGACGCCGCCGCCGGTGATCCGCTCGACCAGCCAGAGCCGCCGCTGGGCCGCGGACAGCGGGATCCGCGCGGGACGCTGGGAAACCGGTACGGGCTCCAGGACCGGGCGGGCGGGCCGTCCTGCGTCCGCCCGCAGCGCCAGTGCGGCGGGGGTCGGGGCCTCGAACAGGTCGCGGATGGCGAGCTCCGCGCCCAGTTCGGTGCGGGCGCGGCTGATCAGCCGGGTCGCGAGCAGTGAGTGCCCGCCGAGGTCGAAGAAGTCGTCCTCGGCCCCGGTGCGGGGCAGGCCGAGCACGTCGGCGAAGAGCCGGCAGAGCACCTCTTCGACGGGGGTGCGCGGTCCACGGCCCGCGGTGAGCGCCACGGCGGGCTCGGCGTCGGGCAGTGCCCGCACGTCGAGCTTGCCGTTGTCGTTCATCGGCAGCCGCGGCAGGACGACGAAGGCGGCGGGGACCATGTAGCCGGGCAGCCGCTGCCCCAGGTCCTCGCGCAGCCTGCGCACGAGGGCGCCGTTGCCGCGGCCCGCGGTGGGGGTGTTGGCGTAGGGGGCGGCGCCGCGGTCGGTACGGGGCAGGTGCAGGCCCGTCGTGCGGCGCGGGCCGGCGTCGGTGCCAGTGCTGGTGCCGGTGTCGGTGTCGGTGCCGGTGTCAGTGCTGGTGCCGGTGTCGGTGCCGGTGCCGGTGCCGGTGTCGGTGCCGGTGTCGGTGCCGGTGTCGGTGCCGGTGTCGGTGCCGGTGTCGGTGCCGGTGTCGGTGCGTACGAACACGGCGTCGAAGCAGCCGGGTTCACCGGACCAGGTGGTCAGGGTCCGGTGGCCGTGGGCGGCGCCGAGGGCGATCAGGTCCTCCGGCTCCTCCCCCGCGGCGGCAGGGCCGGGCAGCCTGCCGGTGTCGATCGCGCGCATCGCCGCGAGGTCGGCGGCCGTCCGTGCGTCCGGAATGCCCCGGACGCGGAGCAGCGGAGCACCGTCCAGGCGTGCGGCGAGCTCGGCGGGCCCGGACCAGTCGACCACGGGGGCGGCGTCGAGGGGCTGCGCGTCCGCGGAGTCGTGGAGGACGACGTCGTACCGGTACCGGGTCAGCTCGTTGTGGTGCCGGCCCGCCTTGGTGCGCAGTTCGACGCCGACGCCGAGGGTGGTGAACCAGTCGGGGTCGACGAGCAGTTCCTTCTCCAGGGCGAGGCCCCGGTCCACGGCGCGCCGCAGGGCCTGCGGGTCGGTGTCCTCGCCCGCGCGCGCGGCCTGGATGCCCGCCTGGAACACCCGCGCCTGGCGCAGATCGCGTACGTCGCCGAGGAACAGGGCGCCGCCGGGCGCGAGCAGTCCCATGGCGCCGCGGATCACGGTGTGCAGATGGTCCAGGCTCGGGAAGTACTGCACGACGGAGTTGATGACGACGGTGTCGAAGGAGCCGGCCGGCAGGCCGTCGGTCACCTCGGCGGCCTGGCAGCGCAGTTCCACCTTCGCGGCCAGTTCCGGATCGGTCCTCAGGTCCTCGCCGAGCTTGCGGATGACGGGCGCGGCGAAGTCCGTCGCCCAGTAGGTCTCGGCGTCCGGCGCGAGCCGTGAAAGCAGCAGGCCGGATCCGACGCCGATCTCCAGGATCCGCCGCGGCCGCAGCTCACGGATCCGCTCGACGGTGGCCTCGCGCCACTCGCGCATGTGCTCCAGCGGGATCGGCGCGCCGTCGTAGGAGCTGTCCCAGCCGGCGAAGTCCTCGGTGAAGACGGCCGTGCCGATCTCGGCGTACTCGGCGGAGTAGATCTCCTGCCATTCGCCGATCTGCTCCCGCTCGGCCGACTCCCGTGCCTCCGCTCCGGGTTCGGCCGGGACGACATAGCCCACCAGCCGCTGCGTTCCCGGTGCGTGGGTGTCGTCGCGGGCGACCACGGCGGCCTGCGACACCTCGGGGTGCTGGGCGAGGACCGTCTCGATCTCGCCGAGCTCCACCCGGTGGCCGCGGATCTTGACCTGGTCGTCGGTGCGGCCGAGGAAGTCCAGGTTGCCGTCGGGCCGCCGTCGCACCAGGTCGCCGGTGCGGTACATGCGCTCGCCCGGCCGCCCGTACGGATCGGCCACGAACCGCTCCGCCGTCAGGCCCGGCCGGTCGAGGTAGCCGCGGGCCAGGCCGACTCCGGCGATGTACAGCTCGCCCGCGACACCGTCGGGCGCAGGCCGGAGCCAGGTGTCGAGGATCCGGCCGCGGGTGGCGCGGATGGGGCGGCCGACGGTCGGCGTGGCGCTGTCGTGGGTGCCGCCGCCGAGGGTGTTGATCGTGTACTCGGTGGGGCCGTACAGGTTGTAGCCGTAGGTGCCCTCGGTGTCCCGCAGGGTGTTCCACACGGTCTCGGTGACGGCCTCGCCGCCGAGCAGCACGAGCGGCGGCCTGTGCCCCTCCAGCAGTCCCTCCTCGATGAGGAGATGGGCGTACGTGGGCGTCACGTTCACCACGTCGACGCGGTGCTCCTCGCAGTACGCCACCAGGGCGGTGGCGTCACGGCGCAGCTCCTCGTCGCAGATGTGCACCTCGTGGCCCTCGACGAGCCAGAGCAGTTCCTCCCAGGACATGTCGAAGGCGAACGACACGGTGTGCGCGATCCTCAGCCGCCGTCCGCCGGCCGACGCGACGGCCGGGGCGAAGATCTCCTTCTGGTGGTTGAGCTGCATGTTCGTCAGGCCGACGTACGGGGTGACGACACCCTTGGGGCGGCCCGTGGAGCCGGAGGTGTAGATCACGTACGCCGGGTGGTCGAGGCTGAAGGACAGCTCCACGGGGTCGGCGGGCAGGTCCGCGAGCTCGGCGGCCACGTCCGGGTCGTCGAGCAGCACGCGCGGGGTCTCGCCGGTGAGGGTCGCCGAGACCGCCCGGGTGGACAGCAGGAGCAGCGGGCGGGCGTCGGCCAGCGTCAGCGAGAGCCGCTCGGCCGGGTGGTCCAGCTCCAGCGGCAGGTAGGCGGCGCCGGTGCGCAGGACGGCGAAGAGGGCCACGACCATGTCGATCGAGCGGGGCAGGCCGAGCGCGACGACCCGCTCGGGGCCTGCGCCGCGCGCGAGCAGCAGCCGGGCCATGCGGTTGCAGCGCGCGTCGAGTTCGGCGTATGTCAGCGTGCGGGAGCCGAAGACGAGCGCGGTGGTGTCCGGGGTGCGGGCCGCCTGGGCGGCGAGCATGTCCGCGACGGTCTCGCGCGGGACGGGCTGGCGCTGCCCGGCCTCCTCGCGGGCGAGTGCGGCGGCCTCGGCGGGCAGCAGCGGGTCGAGCGAGCCGACGGCGGCGGACGGGTCGGCGACGAGCCGGTCCACCAGGAGTACGAACCGGTCCAGCAGGCCGCGTGCGTAGGCGCCGTCGAGCAGGTCGGGGCGGTAGGCGAGGGTGACGCGGACCTGGTCGCCGGGGGTGACGATCACGTTGGCCGGGTAGTGGGTGGCGTCCACGTTGGCGACCGCCGTGGCTCCGTGCCGCTCGCGCAGCGCGCCGAGCCGCTGGTCGGTGTCGGCGTTGCGCAGCACGAAGAGTGTGTCGAAGAGCCGCCGGTGGCCCGTCTCGGCCTGGAGGACGCCGAGGCTCAGGTACTCGTACGGCATCAGCGCGAGCCGTTCGCCCTGGATGCGGCGCAGCAGGTCGAGCACGGACTCGCGCGGGTCGTAGGCGATGCGGGCGGGCACGGTGTTGAGGAACATGCCGACGACGTTCTCGACGTCGGGGACCTCGCTCGGCCGGCCGGCGACGGTGGTGCCGAAGACGACGTCGGTGCGGCCGGTCGCACTGGCGAGGGCGAGCCCCCAGGCGGCGTTGAGCACCGTGTTGGGCGTCAGGCCGTGGCGGCGGGCGGTGGTGCGCAGCCGCTCGGCGGCCTCCGCGTCGAGTACGGCGTCGAGGTGCTCGGGGACGACGGGTTCGAGGCCCCGGTCGGCGGCGGCGGGCACCAGCAGTGTGGGCTCGTCGAAGCCGGCCAGGGCGGTGCGCCAGGCGCGGGTCGCCTCGGCGTCGTCCTGGCGCTCCAGCCAGGTCAGATAGGAGCGGTACGAGCCGGGGCGGCCGAGGCCCGCCGTGTCGCCGCCCTGCTCGTAGAGTGCGAACAGCTCGTCCAGGAACAGCCAGGCGGACCAGCCGTCCCAGAGGATGAGGTGGCGGCCGATGACGAGCCGGTCGCCGCGCCCGTCGCCGAGCCGCACGAGCAGCATCCGGAAGAGCAGCGGGCGGGACAGGTCGAAGCGGCGGAGGCGCTCCTCGTCCATCAGCGCGCGCATCCGCCGGTCCTGCTCGGCGGGCGGCAGGCCGGACAGGTCCACCTCCGTCAGCGGGATCTCCGCGTCGCGCACGAGGAACTGCACGGGCCTGGGCAGCCCTTCGCTGGTGAACCCGGCGCGCAGGCCGGGGTGGCGGGCCAGCAGGGCCCGCGTCGCCGCCCGGAGCCGTTCCGCGTCCACGGTCTCGGCGAGGTCGAAGGACTCATGGACCGTGTACACGTCCAGGGAGCTGTCGTCGTACGTGGAGTGGAAGAACAGGCCCTCCTGGAGGGGGGCGAGCGGCCACACGTCCTCGATGCGGCCCGGGGCGAGCCGCTCGACCTGTGCGCGCTCCTCGTCGGTGAGCGTGAACGCCGCCGCGGCCGGGGGCTGTTCGGGCGTCGCGGGGCCGGCGACGGCAGCCGCTGCGGCGAGCGCCGCCGGGGTGCGGTGCTCGAAGACGTCGCGCGGGCCGATCGCCAGGCCCGCGCGGCGGGCGCGGCTGCACACGGCGATGGAGCTGATGCTGTCGCCGCCGAGGAGGAAGAAGTCGTCGTCGATGCCGACGTCCGCGAGAGCGAGGACGGCGGCGAAGATCTCGGTGAGGAGCTGCTCGCGGGCGTTCCGCGGGGCGCGGGCGGCGGCGCGTACGGTCCCCGGGGCCGGCAGTGCGGCCCGGTCGAGCTTGCCGCTGGGAGTGAGGGGCAGAGCGTCGAGGACGACCCAGGCGGTCGGGACCATGGGGGCGGGGAGCTCATCGGCCAGGGCCGCGCTCAGCGCGGCCGGGTCGGGGTATTCGGGCGCCGACGGTACGACGTGGGCCACCAGGGCGTTGTCCCGTACGGTCACGGCGGCCTGGGCGACCTCGGGCAGGCGCACCAGCGCGGCCTCGATCTCGCCGGGCTCGATGCGGTTGCCGCGCAGCTTCACCTGCCGGTCGGTGCGGCCGAGGTACTCGACCACGCCGTCCGCGCGGCGCCGTACGAGGTCGCCGGTGCGGTACATGCGGCTGCCGGGCGGCCCGTACGGGTCGGCGGTGAACCGCTCGGCGGTCAGCGCCGGGCGGGCGTGGTAGCCCCGGGCCAGTTGCACGCCGGTGAGGTAGAGCTCGCCGGGAACGCCGTCGGGGACCGGCCGCAGGCAGGAGTCCAGCACCCGCAGCCCGGTGTTCCACACCGGCCGGCCGATGGGCACGGCGGGACCCGATTCGCTGTCCTGGCGCGGGTCGTACGGGTGGTACGTGACGTCGACTGCGGCCTCGGTGGGGCCGTACAGATTGTGCAGCGGCACACCGGTCAGCGTGTGCCAGCGGTGTGCGGCGGCGGCCGGCAGCGCCTCGCCGCTGCTCAGCACGCGCCGCAGCGACGCCGCCCAGGCGGGATCGGCGGTGACGTCGTCCGACTGGAGGAACGCCTCCAGCATGGACGGGACGAAGTGCATGGTGGTGACGGCCCGTTCGCGTACGAGCGCGGCCAGATAGGCGGGGTCGCGGTGGCCGTCCGGCCGGGCGAGGACCACGGCCGCGCCTTCGACGAGCGGCCAGAAGAACTCCCACACGGACACGTCGAAGCTGGACGGGGTCTTCTGGAGCACCCGGTCGTCGGGGCGGAGACCGTAGGCGCCCTGCATCCACGCGAGCCGGTTGACGATGGCGCGGTGGGTGACGACGACGCCCTTGGGCCGTCCGGTCGAGCCGGAGGTGTAGATGAGGTAGGCGGGGTCGTCGGGGCGGGCGGGGCGCGGGGCGCCCGCCCCGGCCGGATCACCGGGGTGCGCGGGACGCGCGGTGCCCGTGCCGACCGGGGCGGAGCCGCCACGCCCGTCCGCCGACGCCGCGACCCCGGAGGCTATCGCGCCCCGGGTGCCTGGACCGCCACGCCCGTCCGCCGACGCAGCGGTGCCGGCGTCGGCGACGACGCGGACACCCGGCCCCGCACCCGACCCGACCGCGGACCCGACGCGCGAGTCCACAGGAGATCCGGACCCGGCACGCGAGTCCACAGGAGATCCGGACCCGGCACGCGAGTCCACAGGAGATCCGGACCCGGCACGCGAGTCCACAGGAGATCCGGACCCGGCACGCGAGTCCACAGGGGATCCGGACCCGGTGTCCGTGATCGCCGTCGGACTCGCACCGGCCTCCGCCGACTCCGCATCGGCGGGACCAGCGGGGCACGCCGGGCGCCCAGCGCCCGGGCCCGGCTGCGGGGTGTCGAGCAGCAGGACCGCCGGGCCGTACCGCTCCGGCAGCCGGCCTACGGTGGCGGAGACGGCGAGCACGGTCGTGGCGCCCGAGTCGGCGAGCATGTGGGCCACCCGGTCCGCCGGGTAGTCAGGGTCGACCGGCAGATAGGCCGCGCCCGACTTGAGGACGCCGAGCAGTGCCACCATCAGCTCGGTCGACCGCGGGACGGCGACGGCGACGAACGCACCGGGACCGGCGCCGCGGCCGCGCAGACGGGCCGCGAGTGCCTCGGCGCGCGCGTCGAGTCCGGCGTAGGAGAGCCGCTCGTCCTCGAAGACGACGGCCGTGGCGTCGGGGGTGCGTGCGACCTGTGCGGCGAAGGCCCCCGCCAGGGTCGTCTCGGGAACGGTGTGTTGCTCACCGGCGGGGTGGGCGCGCAGCGCCTCGTCGGGCGAGAGCAGGTCGGCGGAGGCGGCGGGTCTGTCCGGGTCCTCGGCGATCGCCTCCAGGATGCGCGTCAGGCGGTCGCCGAGCGCGCGGACGGTGTCGCCGTCCAGCCGCTCCGCGTGGTGCTTGAGCCGCAGATCCAGCCGCCGGCCGGGCTTGACGACGAGGGCGAGGGGATAGTGGACGGCGTCGTGGATGGCGTGGCCGGTGATCCGCACCCGGCCCGAGGCGTCCCGCAGCCCGGTGTCGGCGGGGTAGTTCTCGAACACCACGAGGGTGTCGAAGAGTTCGCCCTCGCCCGCGTGGCCGGTCAGGCGCTGGATCTCCGCGAGACCGAGGTGCTGGTGGTCGAAGAGGTGCGCCTGCTCTGCCTGGAGGCGGGCCAGGAGCGTCCCGAAGCTCTCGTCCGGTGCCCATCTGAAGCGTGTCGGCAGGGTGTTGATGAACAGGCCCACCATCGAGGCGATGCCGTCGACCTCGCTGTCACGGCCCGAGACGGTGGTGCCGAAGACCACGTCGTCCCGGCCGGTGAGCCTGCCGAGCAGCAGCCCCCAGGCGGCCTGGACCACGGTGCCGAGGGTGACGCCGTGCTCGCGCGCCCGCTCGCCGAGGCGGGCCGTGGTGCGCTCGGACAGCTCCACCCGGACGTGCGCGGGGCGGGTGGGCGCGCCCGCGGCCGGGGTGCCGACGAGCCGGGTCCCCCCGTCGAGGCGGGTGGGTCCTTCGAGCCCGGCGAGTGCGGTGCGCCAGGCGGTGCGGGCCGCGTCCCCGTCCTGTGCGCCGAGGCGGCGCAGGAAGGCGCGGTACGGGGCGACTTCGGGAAGCGGTGGCGTGTCGGTGCCGTAGCACGACATGAGTTCGCGGTGCAGGACCGGCAGGGACCAGCCGTCGGCGACGATGTGGTGGAACGTCAGGACGAGGCGGCTGCGGGCGTCGCCGAGGCGGAGCAGGGCGCAGCGCACCAGCGGCGGTGCGGAGAGGTCGAAGCCCGCGGCCCGTTCCTCCGCCGCGACCTCCTCGCCGAGGGTCTCCCGGACCGTCCCGTCCTGGGCCGAGAGGTCGACCTCCCGCCACGGCAGTTCGACGCCGCGGCTGACGATCTGGACCGGGGTGCCGTCGGTGCGCCGGCGGAAGGCGGCCCGCAGCGGGGCGTGGCGGTCAAGGAGCCGCTGTGCGGCGCGGCGAAGGGCGGCGCCGTCGACCGGTCCCGCGAGGTCGACGACCTGCTGCACCACATAGGTGTCGCTTTCCGCGCCGCCGGTCAGGGAGTGGAAGTAGAAGCCCTGCTGGAGCGGGGTGAGGGGCAGCAGTTCCTCGATCGCGAGCGGGTGTTCGCCCTGGATCTCGGCGGTTTCGGCCGCGTCCGGCGCGATCAGCACCTCGTTCTCGGCGGACTCGGCGGACTCCTCGGTCCGTTCGACGGCCGCCTTCGCGAGCGCCTCGGCCGTGCGGTGCCGGAACACGTCGCGGGGCGTGAGCCGCAGGCCCGCCTCGCGCGCCTTGATCAGCAGCCGGATGGCGCTGATGCTGTCGCCGCCGAGGGCGAGGAAGTCGTCCTCGGCCGTGACCGAGGCGAGGCCGAGGACGTCTGCGTACAGTCCGCAGAGCAGTTTCTCGCGGGCGGTGCGCGGGGGCCGACCGGAGCTCATGGCCGTGAGGTCGGGGACGGGCAGCGCCTGTGCGTCGATCTTGCCGCTCGGGGTGACCGGCAGGGCGTGCAGGGGGACGAACGCGGAGGGGACCATGTATTCGGGCAGCCATTCGGCGGCGTGCGTGCGGACCGTCCTCATCAGCGCAGCGACGTCACGGAAGGGTGCGGGCCGGTTGGCGCGGGGGTATGCGCCGGTGCTCCGGTACACCCCGGTGAGGGGTGCGTCTCCCGGGTCGCCGGGGACGAGGACGGCGTCGAACGCACCGTCGTCGGCGCTGCCGTTCCAGGTGAGGGCGGCCCGGTAGCCGTGCTCGGCGGCGAGGGTGCGGATGTCCTCCGGGTCGGCTCCGGGAGCCGCGCCGCCGCTGCCGGCGTCCTCCAGGCTCCGCAGGTCCGCCAGGTCGTCGGCGAGGCGTGCGTTGGGCACACCGGTGAGCCGCAGCCGGCTCGGCCGTTCGGCGAGCAGTCCTGCGAGACCGGCCGGGCCTCCGGCGGCCGGCCAGGGGACCTCCCGCTCGTCCGGTGCGGGAGCAGCGGGAGCAGCGGGAGCAGCGGGCTCCGCGGGGCGCAGGACGACGTCGTAGCGGTAGCGGCTCAGCTCGTTGTGGTGGACGGCCCGCTTGATCCGCAGGTCGGCGTCGAAGCCGTCGAGAGCGGCGAAGTAGTCCGGGTCGAGGAGGAGTTCGCCCTCCCAGCGCACCGACCGTTCGACGGCGGCGCGCAGGGCGCTCTTGTCCTCGGCATCACCGCCGGTGGCGGCGCGGCGGGTCTCGACGGCGGCGCGCAGGGTGCGCAGGAGGCGCAGGTTGCGTACGTCGCCCACGAAGATCCGGCCGCCGGGGGCGAGCAGCCCGGAGAGGCGGTGGAGCACGTCGAGGAGGTAGTCGGCGCTGGGGAAGTACTGGGCGACGGAGTTGAGGACGACGGTGTCGAAGTAGCCGGTGGGCAGCCCTTCGGTGTCGTGTGCGGGCCGGGCGCTCAGTTCGACCTTGGCGGCCAGGTCGGGGTCGGCCGCCACCTGGGTGCGCAGTGCGGCGATCGCCTCGTGCGAGAGGTCGGTGCCCCAGTAGGTCTCGCAGCCGGGGGCGATCCGGGACAGGATCAGTCCGCTGCCGACGCCGATCTCCAGCACCCTGCGCAGCGGGCCGAGTCCGCGGATGCGCTCGACGGTCGCGTCCCGCCATTCGCGCATCTCCTCGACGGGGATCGGCGTGCCGTCGTACATGCTGTTCCAGCCGGCGAAGTTCTCGCGCAGGCCCTCCGATCCGGCGGCACGGTAGAGGAGTTCGTGCAGGTCCTTCCACTCCTCGACCTGGGCGTCCGGGTCCTCGGCGCGTGGCGCTTCGAGGGCGGGGACGACGTACGCGGCGAGCCGCCGGTCGCCCGGGCGGTCCTCGCGGACGATCACGGTAACCTGGTCGACGGCCGGGTGGCCGCGCAGTACGGACTCGATCTCGCCCGGCTCGATGCGGAAGCCGCGGATCTTGACCTGGGCGTCGGCGCGGCCGAGGAACTCCAGCCGCCCGTCCGTCTTCCGGCGGACCAGGTCCCCGGTGCGGTAGAGGCGCTCACCGGGCGCGCCGAAGGGGTCGGCGACGAACCGCTCGGCGCTCAGGGCGGGGCGGCCGAGATAGCCCCGGGCGAGGCCCGCGCCACCGAGGTACAGCTCGCCGGTCACGCCCGCGGGGACGGGCTGGAGCCAGGCGTCGAGGACGTAGGCGCGGGTGCCAGGGTCGGGTACGCCGATCGGCACGATGGCGCCGGCCGGGGTGTCCGGATCGCACAGTCCCAGCGTGGAGTTGGTGGTGGCCTCGGTGGGGCCGTAGGCGTTGAACATCATCCGGCCGCGCGCGTACCGTCCCACCAGCTCGGGCGAGACCCGCTCGGTGCCGGCCAGCAGGGTGGCGGTGGGCGGCAGTCGGACGTCGTCGGGCATGGCGGCGAGCAGGGCGGGCGGCAGGATCATGAACGTGATGCCATGCGCGTAGGCGTAGTCGGCGAGCGGCGCTCCGGGGACGCGTCGCTCGGCGGGGACGACGACGAGGCGGCCGCCGGAGAGCAGCCCGAGGCACAGGTCCCAGAAGGCGACGTCGAAGCTGGGCGAGGCGAACTGGAGGACCCGGCTGTGCGGGCCGATGCCGAACCGCTCGCTCTGCGTGGCGACGAGTTTGGCGACTCCGCTGTGGGCGAGGACGACGCCCTTGGGCCGGCCGGTCGAGCCCGAGGTGTAGATCACGTAGGCGGCGCCGAGGACGGTGAGGGGCGCGCCCCGGTCCTCGTCCGTGGGGTCGTGGGCCGGCCGCCGTTGCAGCTCGGCGGCCGTGCCGGGAGCGTCGAGTTCCAGCAGTGCCATGCCGTCCCGCTCAGGGAGTTCCCGCGCGGTGCCGGAGGTCGTCACCATGCAGACGGGTCCGGCGTCGCCGAGCATGTACGCGATGCGGTCCGCCGGGTAGTCGTGGTCGATCGGCAGGTACGCGGCGCCGGACTTGAGGACGGCCACCTCGGCGACGATCAGCTCGGCGGAGCGCGGGAGCGCCAGGGCGACGATCCGCTCGGGGCCGGCGCCGCGCGCGAGCAGGGCGTGCGCGAGCCGGTTGGCCCTCTCGTCGAGTTCGGCGTACGTCAGCTCCTCGTCCTCGAAGACCAGGGCGACGGCGTCGGGGCGCAGCCGGACCTGCTCGGCGAACATGGCGGGCCAGGTGGCCGGAGGGACGGTGTGGCCGGTGGCGTTCCAGTCGACGACGGTCTGCCGGTACTCGTCCTCGTCCATGAGGGCGAGCCGGGCGACGGGGGTGCCGGGCCGTGCCAGGGCGTCGGCGAGGAGGGTCCGGTAGTGGCCGAGCAACCGCTCGGCGGTGGCGCCGTCGAAGACACCGGGATCGTATGTCACGCGGAGGCTGCCCTGTCCGGCCTGCAGCAGCAGGTCGACCGGGGCGGGGAGCTCCGTCGCGGGCCGGGCGGCCGTGCCGAAGGCGGTGTTGAAGAACAGCCCGCCGCCGCGCGCCGGCTGCGGGCGCAGCTCGTCGACGAGGAGTTCCAGGGGCGCCCGGTGCGTCTCTGCCTCCTCCCACGCCTGGGTCACGCGCCGTACCAGCTCCTGGAAGGTGGGCTCGTGGTCGAGGGAGACCCGCAGCGGGAGCCCGCCGTGTCCGACGGTGAGGTCCGTGGCACCGCTGTAGCGGTGCAGCAGCGCGGCGAAGGCCGCGAGCAGCACGGGGTCGGGGGCGTCGGGCACGTCGGCGGCGCCCCGGCCGCCCGGCAGTTCCCGGGTGTGCCGCTCGTGCGCCGGCTCCGGCGGGTGGGGCCGGTCGACGGGGAGTGAGATCTCCGGCGGGAGTGGTGCCAGCAACCGCCGCCAGTACGCCAGGACTTCCTCGGAACCGCACACAGCAGCGTGCCTCCCCAGCCGGTCGGTCCCGGCCCTTGGGCCGGGGGTCGGCGACATACTAAGGTAAGGGTTACCTAATCCAACAGTGTTCTCCTGTGGCTATGGTGGGACGGCGACGGGCCGCGTCCCGTCGTGACGCCGGTGTGAAGACCGCTCCGACCGAAGGAAGTTGACGTGGGGACCTCGACGGCCTCGGTGGTCCGGGCGGCGCCTGTGCCCCGCGCGGTGCTCCTGCTCGCGCTGTCCGGCGCGGTGCTCCTCGCGCTGTGCGCCCTGTCCATGGCGTTCGGGGCGCTCGGCGTCCCGCTCGGCGAGGTCTGGGACACACTGCTCGGCAACGCGCCCAGCAGCCGCGTCGAGAACGTGATCTGGTCCGTACGCCTCCCGCGCACCGCGCTCGGCCTCGCGACCGGAGCCGCCCTGGGCCTCTCGGGGGCGCTGATGCAGGCGCTGACCCGCAACCCGCTGGCCGACCCCGGCATCCTGGGCGTCAGCGCGGGCGCGGCCTTCGCCGTCGTGCTCTCCGTCGGCGTGCTCGGCATCGGCTCCGTGTACGGCTACATCTGGTTCGCCTTCGCCGGTGCGCTGGGCGCCAGCGTCCTGGTCCATCTCCTGGGCGGGCTCGGCCGGTCCGGATACACGCCGGTCAAACTCGCCCTGGCCGGGGTCGCCGTGACCTCGCTGCTCTTCTCGCTGACCAGCGCCGTCGCGCTCACCGACCCCGATGCGCTCAACCGCTACCGCTTCTGGTCGGCGGGCTCGCTCGCCAGTCAGAACGAGGAAGTCCTGCTGCGCGTCCTGCCGTTCCTCGTGGTCGGCGCCATGCTCGCCCTCGCCTGCGCGCCCGGCCTCAACAGCCTCGCGCTCGGCGACGACGTCGCGAAGTCCCTGGGGCTCAGGCTCGGGCTGGTCCGCGTCCAGGGGGTGCTGGCCGTCACGCTGCTCACCGGCGGGGCGGTCGCCGTGATCGGACCCGTCGTCTTCGTCGGCCTGGTCGTCCCGCACATCGCCCGGGTCCTCGCGCACTACGCCGGCATCGGCCCGGACCACCGCTGGCTGCTGCCCCTGTCGGCGGTGCTCGCCCCC
Organism: Streptomyces sp. FIT100; assembly: GCF_024584805.1. NCBI lineage: Bacteria > Bacillati > Actinomycetota > Actinomycetes > Kitasatosporales > Streptomycetaceae > Streptomyces > Streptomyces sp. FIT100. The sequence continues at coordinate 301,253 of NZ_CP075715.1, forward strand.
GGTCTGCTGCTGGCCGCGGACATCGCCGGGCGGCTGATCGCCCGGCCCGTCGAGATCCAGGCCGGCATCCTGGTCGCCTTCGTCGGCGGCCCGTTCTTCATCGCGATGGTCCGCCGCCGGCGGCTCGCGGAGCAGTGAGCCCATGACGACCCGTACGCGCGCCGGAAGCGGAGCTGTGAGCCGATGACGACCGAACTCGCGCCAGGACCGGACCGGGAGCACCCGGGCCACCGACAACACGGGGCGGATGCGGACCGCTCCGCGGGGCGGATCCCCGTGCGCCGCGCCGCCGGCCGGATCGCGTTCCGGCTGTCCGTCCCGCCCGTCTCGGGTGTGCTGCGGCCCCGGCTCGGGGGCGTGTGCCTGGGGCTCGCGGCCACCGCCTTCCTGCTGTTCTGCGTGGAGGCCGCGGTCGGGGACATCCCCCTGCCGCTCGGCGACGTGATGCGGGCCGTCGTGGGCGCGGGCGATCCCGGCACCCGGCTCATCGTCCATGAACTGCGCCTGCCGAGGGCCCTGGCGGGACTGCTCGTCGGCATCGCCTTCGGTATCTCGGGGGCCCTGCTCCAGACCATCACGCTCAACCCGCTCGCCAGCCCGGACATGATGGGCATCACCCAGGGCGCCGGCACGGCGGTGGTCGCGGGCATCGTCCTCGGCTGGGACGCGGGCCTGAGCACCCAGGCCCTCGGCCTGGTGGGCGCGCTGGTGGCGGCCCTGCTGGTGTACGTGCTCGCCTGGCAGCGGGGCACCACCGGCTACCGGATCGTGCTGGTCGGCGTCGGCGTGGCCTGGATCTGCACCAGCGCCACCGACTACCTGATGGCCCGTGGCGCGCGCTTCCAGGCCCAGGCGGCGCTCGGCTGGCTCGTCGGCAACCTCAACGGGCGTACCTGGCAGCAGATCACGCCGCTCGCCGCGACCATGGCCGTGCTGGTGCCGGCGGCGCTGCTGCTCGGACGGCTGATGCGCACCCTGCAGCTCGGCGACGACGTCGCCCGGGGCCTGGGGACGCGTGTGCAGGCCGTCCGGATGGCGGTGCTCCTCGCGGCGGTCGGTCTGGTGGCCTTCGGGACGGCGACCGCAGGCCCGGTCGCGTTCGTGGCGCTCGCCGCGCCCCAGGTCGCCCAGCGGCTGGCCGGCACCGCCGCCCCGCCGCCCGTGACGGCGGGGCTGACCGGGGCCGTGATGGTGCTCGTGTCCGATCTGATCGCCCGGAAGGCCCTGCCGGCCACGGAACTTCCGGTCGGGGTCGTCACCGGGGTGCTCGGCGCTCCGGTACTGCTGTGGCTGCTCGTCCGCGCCAACCGTGCCGGCTCAGGAGGCTGAAACCGTGTCATCGACGTACGACGCTCCCCTCGATGCTCCCCCGGCCGCCGGTCTCGACGGTGGGATCGACGGTGAACCCGACGGGACGGTCGAAGGGCCCGATCTGCGGGCCGAGGGGCTGTGCCTGGCATACGGCGACCGGATCGTGGTCGAGGATCTCGACGTGGTGATCCCCTCCGGCCGGATCACGGCGGTCGTCGGCGCGAACGCCTGCGGCAAGTCCACGCTGCTGCGCGCCCTCGCCCGGCTGCTGGCACCCAGGTCGGGTGCCGTGCACCTCGACGGGCGCTCGGTCCACACGATCCCCACCCGCCGGCTCGCGCAGCGCCTCGGGATCCTGCCGCAGTCCCCCGTCGCGCCGGAGGGGCTGACCGTCATCGACCTGGTGGGGCGCGGCCGTTCACCGCACCAGACCTGGTGGCGGCAGTGGTCGTCCGCCGACGAGCGGGCCGTCCACGAGGCGCTGCGGGCCACGGCGATGAGCGACCTCGCGCACCGGCCCGTCGACGAGCTGTCCGGCGGCCAGCGCCAGCGTGCCTGGATCGCCATGGCGGTCGCCCAGGGCACGCCGGTGATGCTGCTTGACGAGCCGACGACCTATCTCGACCTGGCGCACCAGATCGACGTCCTGGACCTGATCGCCGACCTCAACCGGCAGCAGGGCCGCACGATCGTGATGGTGCTGCACGATCTCAACCAGGCCTGCCGGTACGCCGATCACCTCATCGCCATGAAGGGCGGCCGCATCGCCGGCGAGGGCGCCCCCGCCGACGTGATCACCGCCGCGATGGTGGAGGACGTCTTCGGGCTGCGCTGCATGGTCGGCGAGGACCCGGTCAGCGGGACGCCGATGGTCGTGCCGATGGGCCGTCACCACGGAGCCCCGGACCCGTCAGCCGCCGTGCCCCTCGCGGGCGCCGGCGGCTGACGAGCACGGACACGGATCACGGTTCACGGATCACGGTTCACGCATCACGGATCACGGTTCATGGGCGGGCGGTCAGATACCCGCCCATGGTGCGGAAGTAGTCGGTGGCGGCGTGCTCGCTGCCGTCCTCGGTCCGCACCCGCCTGACCACCAGTCCGGGAAGCCGCCCCGAGCGCGCCTCGGCGCCCGCGACGATGACGACGCCGTCGCCCTCGCGGATGAAGATCCGGCCCGGTGTGCCCCCGTAGCGGCCCTCGGAGACGGTGGCCGAGACGATCCGTATGCGCGCGCCGCGGTGGTGTGTGAAGGCGTTCGGATACGGGTCCGACTGGGCGCGCACGAAGCGCTCCAGGTCCTGCGCGGGCCACGCCCAGTCGATCCTGCTGTCCTCGACGGAGCGCTTGTGGAAGAAGCTCGACCGCGAGCGGTCCTGGGGGGTCCACACGGCCCTGCCGGACGCGATGAGCTCCAGGGCGTCCGTCACGATCGGTCCGATGAGACCGACCGTGCGGTGGAACAGGTCCGTCGCGGTGTCCTCCGGCCCGACGGGCACCGCGCGCTGGAGCAGGATGTCGCCCATGTCGAGCTCGCCGTCCATGCGGTGGGCCGTGACGCCTACCTCCTTCTCGCCGTTGATGAGCGCCCAGATCAGCGGCGAGAAGCCGGCGTAGGCCGGCAGCAGCGAGTCGTGGACGTTGAGCGTGCCGTGGGACGGCAGGTCGAAGATCTCGGGCGGCAGCCATGTCCGCCAGTTGTTCGCCACGATGAGGTCCGGCCCGGCGTCCCGGAGTGCGCCGAGCAGTTCCTCGTCGCCCGGCCGGTTGCGCAACAGCACGGGCACACCGTGCTTTTCCGCGAGGTCGGCGACCGAGTCGCTCCAGATCCGCTCGTACGCATGGTCACTCCTGGGGTGGGTGACGACCAGCGCGACCTCGTGCCCGGAGTCCAGCAACGCCTGCAGCGTCCGGTGTCCCCAGGTCTGGTAGCCGAACATGACGACCCGCATATGAGCCCTCCTCCGCCATTGCAAGGTAAGGCTTACCTTATCTAACATGAGCCTGCTTAGGGGAGGCGATGACGCGGTGACGACACTGCAGAGCGGGCCGGACTCCATCTACGACGTTGTGGGCATCGGCTTCGGCCCATCGAACCTGGCACTCGCGATCGCGCTGCACGAGCGCACCGCGCGGTCGCTCGGCCGGGACGAGGTCCGCGCCGGATTCCTCGAGAGACAACCGCGGTTCGGCTGGCACCGCGGCATGCTCATCGACGACGCCACCATGCAGGTGTCCTTCCTCAAGGACCTGGTGACCATGCGCGACCCGACCAGCGACTTCAGCTTCCTGTGCTATCTGCGCGAGCGCGGGCGGCTGGTGGACTTCCTCAACCAGAAGACGCTCTTCCCGCTGCGCGTCGAGTTCCACGACTACTTCGAGTGGGCGGCCGCACGCGTCGCGCACCTCGTGGAGTACTCCGCCGAGGTCGTCTCCGTACGGCCCGTCACCGAGGAGGGCGAGGTCCGCTGGTTCGACGTCACGAGCCGCGACCCCGCCGCCCCCGACCGGCTGACCGTCCGCCGCACCCGCAGCATCTGCGTGGCCACCGGTCTTGAGCCGCACCTGCCGCCCGACGCCGTCCGCTCGGAACGCGTCCTGCACAACAGCGAGTTGCTGCCCCGGGTCGGTGAACTGCTGCGCTCCGGCACACCGATACGCCGCGCCGTCGTGCTCGGCGCCGGCCAGAGCGCCGCGGAGGCGGTCGACTACCTCCACCGCAGCTTCCCCGACGCCGAGGTCTGCTCCGTCTTCGCCAAGTACGGCTACACACCGGCCGACGACAGCCCGTTCGCCAACCGGATCTTCGACCCGGAGGCCGTCGACCTCTACTACGGTGCGCCGCGCGAGGTGAAGCAGTCGCTGTTCGACTACCACCGCTCCACCAACTACTCGGTCGTCGACATGGACCTGATCGAGGCCCTGTCCCGGACGATGTACCAGGAGAAGGTCCAGGGCCGGCAGCGGCTGAGGATGATGAACGTCTCCCGCCTGCGCGAGGTCGAGGTCCGCGCGGACGAGGTCCGGGTGACGGTGGAGTTCCTGCCGACGGGCGAGCGCCAGGAGCTCGCCGCCGATCTCCTCGTCTACGCGACCGGGTACCAGCCCCAGGGCATCGGCGACAACCTCGGCGAGGTCGTCAAACTCTGCCTCCGCGACGAGGAGGACGCCCTTCGCGTCGGCCGCGACCACCGCGTGGCGACGAGCCCGAACGTCACCGCGGACATCTACCTCCAGGGCGGTACGGAACACACCCACGGCCTCACGTCGACCCTGCTGTCGACGACCGCGGTGCGGGCCGGCGAGATCAGCTCCTCCCTCCTGGCCGGCCGCCTCGCCGACAGGTGACGGGCCCCGCCCGGGGCGCGTACGGCCCGTGTCATCGGGCCTTGCGCGCCCGGGCGGCCATCACGATCGGGGTGGGCGCGCCCTGCTCGGCGAACCGTTCGGGCACGAGTCCGGCGTCGAGGACGGCGTTCAGCAGCGCGGCCAGCGGCAGGTGCGTGGCCCCGACCTTCGCGCGTACTCCCCTGTCCGACCACGACTTCCTCGTCCAGGTGCCGTCGAGATAGCCGCGGCCGACGACGACGGCGTCGGGGTCGCCGCGGTCGGCGAAGCCTCCGCAGAAGCAGGGATGGACGCCGGCGTGCACGAACACTCCGCCGGGTCGGAGCACCCGGGCGGCCTCGCGGAGCACCGCCGGGTAGTCGGGCATGTCGGTGTGCACCATCATCATGATCACCGCCGGAACGGAGTCGTCGCGGACGGGCAGCCGCGCGGCGTCGGCCCGCGCCACGGGCAGGCGTCCGCGCGCGTGGCGCAGCATTCCGTCGGACAGGTCCACTCCGACCGGTGTCCAGCCGAGGTCACGGACACGGGCGGCGTGGACGCCGGTGCCGCAGCCGATCTCCAGGCAGGGTCCCGCGCCTTCGCCGAGCAGTTCGTCGAGCAGCGGGCCGAGGCGGCGGGGATTCCCGTCCGTCGCCTCGGCGCCGGGCCCGAGGAAGTCCCGCTCGTACCAGTCCGCGATCGCGTCGTACGCCGCCGTGGATGCCATCCGCCGGTCCCTGGTCCCCTCGTCGCCGGTGGGCGGGCGACGGCCGCTGCGGGGGCCGACGGTGTCGTGCCGTCCGCGGTCCGGTGGGCGGCCGTCGCCCCGTCACCCTGCCCGGCGGGCGTGCCCGCACCCGGGATTTCGCGTGCGGCTGAACCGGGCGGCGCCGCTCACTCGGTGCGGAGCCAGGCTGCGGTGTCCGGGGGCAGGAGGCCCCGGTCGAGAGGGGAGCTGGTGAGGAGCGGTGTGGTGTGGCCGGGGAGCTCGACAGGGGTGTCGGAGAGGTTGACGACGCAGACGAAGCCGGATCCGCGGGAGAAGGCGAGCACACCGTCGGCGGCGGGGAGCCAGGCCATCGGCCCGTCGCCGAGGGCCGGTTCGGTGCGGCGGACGCGGAGCGCCGTGCGGTAGAGCTCCAGCATGGAGTCCGGGTCGCCGGTCTCGGCGGCCACGGTGTGGTCCTTCCAGGCCGGCGGCTGCGGCAGCCATGGCTCGGTGCCGATGTCGGTGCTGGTGCCGGTGCCCTCCGGGCTGAAGCCGAACGGTGTCCCGTCGCCCTCCCAGGGCAGGGGTACACGGCAGCCGTCGCGGCCGGGGTCGGTCCCGCCGGACTGCTGCACGGCGGGGTCCTGGCGCAGGTGGAGGGGGATGTCCTCGACCTCCCACAGGCCGAGCTCCTCGCCCTGGTACACGTAGACGCTGCCCGGCAGGGCGAAGCTGAGCAGGGCTGCGGCGCGGGCGCGGCGGGTGCCGAGTTCGAGGTCGACGGGGACGGGCTGCTGCCGATCGGTGAACGAGGTGTCGGCGCGACCGTAGCGGGTGACGACGCGGGTGGCGTCGTGGCTGCCGAGCACCCAGGTGGCCGGGGCGCCGACGGGGGCGTGCTGGGCGAGCGTCTCGTCGATGACACCGCGCAGTGCGGCCGCGTCCCACGGGGACTGCATGTAGGGGAAGTTGAAGCCGGTGTGCAGCTCGTCCGCCCGCAGGTAGCGGGGCAGGGACTCCGGCGGGACCCACAGTTCGCCTACGAAGGCCCGCTCGCCCTCGTAGGAGTCGGCGATCCGCCGCCAGGAGCGGTAGATCTCGTGGACCTCGGGCCGGTCCGCGTCCGGTGCGGGCGCCCCCTCGGGCAGGGTCGCCTTGTCGGGCAGCCCTTCCTGCTTGATCAGCAGCGAGGCGACGTCGATACGGAAGCCGTCGACCCCGCGGTCGAGCCAGAACCGCAGGACGGACTCGAACTCCTCGCGCACCTCCGGGCGGTCCCAGTTCCAGTCGGGCTGCTCGGGGGCGAACATGTGCAGATACCACTCTCCCTCAGAGGCTTCGCCCTGGGAGGTGCCCCCATCGTCGGCCCTCGTCCACGCCGGGCCGCCGAAGCACGACTGCCAGTCGTTGGGGGGCAGTTCGCCGGCCTCGCCCTTGCCGGGGCGGAAGTGGAAGAGCTCGCGCACCGGCGAGCCGGGACCCGCGAGCAGCGCAGCCCGGAACCACGGATGCCGGTCCGAGCAGTGGTTCGGCACCATGTCGACGATGATCCGCAGGCCCAGCTCATGGGCCTCGGCGATCAGCGCCTCGGCCTCTTCGAGGGTGCCGAAGAGCGGGTCGATGTCGCGGTAGTCGGCGACGTCGTACCCGGCGTCGGCCATCGGCGAGACGTACCACGGCGAGATCCACACGGCGTCCACGCCCAGGTCCCGCAGGTGCGGAAGCCGGGCGCGGATTCCGGCGATGTCGCCGATGCCGTCACCGTTCCCGTCGGCGTAACTGCGCGGGTAGATCTGGTAGATGGCGGCGCTGCGCCACCACTCACGGTGGTTGTCGGACATGTGTGACCCTCGGTTCTGTCGGGGGCGGGGAGCCCGGTGCGGTGTCGTTCAGGGGGTGCTCATCAGGTCGTGGGTGCGGCACCGGCCGGCCGAAGGGCGCCGACGAAGATGCCCTGCAAGGCGACGGTGGCGGCGCCGCGGGCCCATGCTTCGTCGGACAGCGGGCGCGTGACGAGTTCGTAGTCGTCGGCCGGCAGCAGGGTGCGGGCGGTGAACGTCTCGCGCAGGCTGTTCATGAACAGGTCGGAGGCGACGAGCCCTTCACCCGAGATGACGATCCGCTCGGGGTTGACGAGGTTGGCCAGCGCCGCGATGCCGGAGCCCAGGGCGGCGCCGGCCCGCATGAACGCCAGGAACGCGGCCGCGTCCCCCGCGCGGGCCAGCTCCACCGCGGCGGCGATGTCGAGCCCGGCCGGCCCGCCCGTCTCCGCGATCGCGGCGAGGATCGCCGGGTCGGACGCGATGGTCTCCACACAGCCGCGGTTGCCGCACCGGCAGAGCCGTCCGCCGGGTTCGACCATGACGTGGCCCACTTCCCCGGCCGCGCCGCGGGCGCCGCGCATGAGCTTTCCGTCGAGGACGAGCGCGCCGCCCACGCCGGCCCCGAGCGTCACGACGGCGAACCAGGGCACGTCCACGCCGACGCCGAACCACTGCTCCGTGACGGCGAGCGCGTTGACGTCGTTCTCGATGACGGTGTGCAGGCCCGTACTCTCCTCCAGCAGCCAGGCCAGGGGGACGTCGCTCCAGCCGAGCATGGCCGAGGTGCGCAGCACCTGCCGGTCGGGGTCGACCTGCCCGCCGAGGGCGACGCCCAGGTCGAAGGTGCGCTCGGCGAACGAGGCGTCCTCTTCCAGGAGCCGGCCGACGAGTTCGGCGATGCGGGCCACCACGTCGGGGACGGCCCCCGAGCCCAGGGTCACCCGGTGCTCCGCCCGCACCTTGCCTGCGAGGTCGACGACCACGCCGACGGCCTCCCGTTCGGTGACCTTGGCGCCGACGGCGAAACGGCGGTCCGGGCAGATGTGCAGCGGCACCCGCGGCCGCCCCGGGCCGCCCGGGCTGCCCTCCTGCTCGGCGACGTATCCGGCCTCGATCATCGGTGCCACGGCCTTGGTGACCGTCGCCTGCGAGAGGCCCGTCAACCGGGCTATCTCGCTGCGGGCGATGGGGCCCTTGGTGACGATCGCACCGAAGACGGCGGCCCTGTTCCGATCGCGTACGACGTATCGGTCCTCGCGGACCGCGCCGTGCGGCGCCGCCATCCCCCACCACCCCACCCTTGGCTGCTGACTGCCGGCCGGCGGCCCCCGGCTCGCGGGCGGGCCGGGGCCACACGGGAGCATTCCCTAGTTTCTTTCCTGCGTCAAGAAACAGTTCGCGGCGCTTCGGCGCACCGCCGCCACTGAGTCCCCATCAGGTCCCGTTCCCCGTGGGGCCACCGCCCGTTCCGCCGGACTCAACGCGGCAGCGGCCGTCGACACATATCGATGGTGCGTTCACGCATTTCTCCACCGCGAGCCATGTTCCGGGAGTTCGGGCGCCACCCACGGAGCCAATGGTGCTGACGGTTTCCACCGTCGGCACGAGAGGACTCCCCGTGGACCCCATGGCCGTACACACCCTGTCCCGACGCCAGGTCTTCGGCTACGGCACCGCCGGTGCCGCGGCCCTGATGCTCGGCACCGGCGCGTGGAGCACCGACTCCGCGCTCGCCGCGCCCGTCCTGACCGGCAATCCCTTCTCGCTCGGCGTGGCCTCCGGCGACCCGCTGCCCGACGGCGTGGTGCTGTGGACGCGCCTGGCCCCCGACCCCTTCGCCGAGGACGGCAAGGGCGGCATGCCCGCCGCGCCCGTGCGGGTCCAGTACGAGATGGCCGAGGACGAGCGGTTCCGCCGCGTGGTGCGCCGCGGCAGCGTCGTCGCCACGCCCGAACTCGCCCACTCCGTGCACCCCGAGATCCACGGACTGCGCCCCGACCGCGTCTACTTCTACCGCTTCCGCGCCGCCGGCCACCTCTCCCCCACCGGGCGCACCAGGACGACCCCCGCGGCCGGATCCGACCCGCGCGAGCTCACCTTCGCCTTCGCCTCCTGCCAGGCATGGCAGGACGGCTACTACACCGCCTACGAGCACATGGCGGCCGAGGACCTCGACCTGGTGGTGCATCTGGGCGACTACCTCTACGAGTACGGGGTCAAGACCAACAAGCGCGGTGTGACCACGGACCCCAGGTTCCACACCGAGACCGTCGACCTCGCCCGCTACCGCCTCCAGTACGGGCTGTACAAGACCGAGGCGCCGCTCCAGCAGGCCCACGCCAACTTCCCGTGGATCATGACCTTCGACGACCACGAGGTGGAGAACAACTGGGCCGACGAGATCTCCGAGAACAACGAGAACCCGGAGACGTTCATGCTGCGCCGGGCCACCGGCTTCCAGGCCCTGTACGAGCACGCCCCTCTGCGCCACACCCAGCTGCCCAAGGGCCCCGACGTCCAGATGTACCGCAGGCTGTCCTACGGCCGCCTCGCCGACTTCACGATGCTCGACACCCGCCAGTACCGCGACGACCAGCCCTGCGGCGACGGCGCGTCCGCGAACTGCACCGACCGCCTCGACCCGCAGCGCAGCCTGCTGGGGGCGCGCCAGCGCGACTGGGTGCTCAAGGGCTTCAGCCGCTCCCCCGCCCGCTGGCAGATCCTGGGCAACCAGGCCCCGATGGGCCAGACCGACCAGGACCCGGGGGCGGCCACCCTGGTCTGGCTGGACCCCTGGGACGGTTACGTCGCCGAGCGCAACCGCCTGCTCGCCGAGGCCGGCAGCCGCGGGGTGCGCAACCTCGTCGTCGTCACCGGCGACCGGCACCAGAACTACGCCTGGGACCTGAAGCGGGACTACGCCGACCCCGGATCACCCACCGTGGGCAGCGAGTTCGTCGGCACGTCTGTCACCAGCGGCGGCGACGGCGCCGACATGACGCCGCAGGGCGAGCAGTTCCTGGCGGCCAACCCGCACATGAAGTTCTTCAACTCCCAGCGCGGCTACGTACGTGTCCACGTCGACCGGGACCGCTGGACCAGCGACTTCCGTGTGCTGCCGTACGTCACCCGGCCCGGTGCACCGGTCAGCACCCGGGCCAGTGTCGTGGTCGAGGACGGCGTGCCGGGCGTGCAGGTCTGACACCGGGGCCGCGTCTTCGGCGAGTGACGCGGGGCGCCCGGCCGCGCCCCGCGTCACTCGCCGATGTCCAGCTCGGTCTTGTGCGACAGCCGCCGGTCGGTGAAGCACCGCCGGTACACGGGCGACCGCCCGTCCGCGGGGGTGCGGTAGCAGCGGCAGGCGCCGGTGCGGGGCGGCTCGGCGGGAACGCCGGCCGACTGGACCTCCTGCGCGGGCAGGCGGTCCTCCACCGACGACTGCCGCTCGCCGATGCGCAGTTGCTCGTACACCTTCTCGTATACCTTCTCGTCCGGCATGGAGCTCCGGCGGGAGCGTAGAGGTCGTTGGCGATCACCAGGAGCAGGAGGACGGCGGCGACCGCCGCGAGCTGCCGGCCGGTGCGGACCGGCTCGACGCGCCGGCGCACGTACTGGTCTGCCCGTATCCCAGGGCGAACGCCGCCCGGCCGCCACCGGGTACCACGGAAACGGGTCGCGGAAGGGCCGCCGGTCGCCCGGCGGCCCTCGGGGTTCACCAGGTCAGCCGCGTGTGCGCCGGCTCGCTGCGGCGGCCGGTCGGGGAGACCGCCTCCAGCTCCAGGCGCGCGGTGCCCGACTCGGCGCCGAGCGCCAGGGAGGGGACGCAGTACGCGCCGTCGAAGGTGCGTCCCAGCCACTCCCTGCCGCCGTCGGGGGTCCTGCGGAAGAGGTCGTAGTGGGCCACGCCCCGCGGGGCGAACTCCCAGCCGAGGTAGACGCTCGCGACATCGGCAGCGCGCACCACGCGGTCGACCGTGAACCCGGCGGGGGTGCGGGGAGCGCGCTCCCGCTCGTCGGCGGTCAGCCGCAGCTCGCCCAGGTTGACCGCGAGGTCCTGCGCCCCGTGCGCACCTGCCGTGAGCCCGACGCCGATGGCGGCGACCGTGCGGCCGGCCCAGCGGCCGAGTCCCCGCGTCCACCGGGTCCAGCCGGGGCCCGCCGCGTCCTCGACCGTCAGCCAGGTGGTCCCGGTGGGGTCGTCCGCGAAGACCAGCCCCACCGTGAGCTCCGCCGCCCCTCCGGAGCGCCGGTGCACGAGGCCGAGTGATGTGGTGGGCGTGAGGGTCAGGGCGGTCTTGTAGAGCCTGACGCCCGCGGACTCGCCCGGCTTCAGCGAGCCGGTGAGGCGCAGCGACGAGCCGCCGTCGTACGCGTCGGTGTGGTCGTAGTCCACCCGGACGGCGTCGGACGGCGCCCCGTCCCCGTCCCGGACCCACCACTGCCAGGTGGGCAGCAGGTCCTGGACGCCGATGTCGAACCAGGGCCGGTCGCCGGCCTGTTCGCCGTCGATGAAGAAGCGCTCGCCGGTGCCGGTGCAGAAGCGGGTCACGAACGGCAGCCGGCCGATCGGGGACTTCTCGACGATGTGGTGGGCCGTGCCGTCCCAGCCCCCCGGGTCGAGGGGCTTGCCGGTGTCGGGCTCGTGCGTGCGGCCGCTGCGCGAGGGGTCCTGCGCCGGTCCCGACCACAGCTGGCGTTCCCGGGTGTAGGCCGGTGCCTGCGCCGCGATGGTGCTCTTGTCGCCGGTGACGGTGGCCCACACCATCTCGGAGCCGAGGAAGGCCCAGCTGGTGCGGGGTTCACCGCCCTCGGGGAAGATCGCGGCGGGGTCGTACGGCTGCCCGAACTGGTACTTGCCGATCTCCTGGCCCGTGTAGACGGCCTCGAAGGGGTCGAGTCCGTGGGAGAGCGCGTGCTCCCGCGACGCCTTCACCTTGGCGTCGTTCCACCAGTAGTTGAGGAAGATGCTGGTGCTGATGCGCTGTCCGTCGGAGCCGACGACCCAGGGCGAGTTCACCGCGTTGAACTCGTTCTGGTAGTCGATCCCGCCGTCGACCGTGAGGGAGTCGTACCACTGCACGTGGAAGCCCTCGGGTGCCGTGCGCGCCAGATACGTCAGCATCTCCATCAGCGCCTCGGCCTGTTCGACCGGGATGACGGCTTCCTGGTTGATGAAGTAGCCGTCGAAGCCGAAGTACCCGGCCATCTCGATCAGTTTGTCGGCGACCGGGAAGGTGCCCTGCGGGGTCTTCTCGACGATCTCCGCGAAGTCCTCGGGGCGCGGCCAGAACCAGCAGCCGAGGCTGCGTACGCCGTTGCGGTGCGCGGCGTCGGTGTAGCCGGGGTTGGGCACGTTGATGAAGCCGTACGGGGGTTCCTCGACGTCGTGTCTGCCGTCGAGCGGCAGCCCGTGCCAGGACGCGTACAGGTCGGCGTACTGCCAGAAGCGCAGGGCGTACGCCTCGGCCACCGGGCCGTACGGGTAGCCCTCGGTCTCCCAGCCCGGCTGGACGTAGTCGTTGGCCAGGACCATGAGCCGCGGGCGGGGGTCGAGGCCGGGGTGGGCCTGGGTGGGCGCGAAGGGGGCGATCCGCGGGGCGAGGGGCACCCGGGAGCGCAGATAGCGCGCGTGGCGGTCGGTCTCGGGGCTCCATGCCTTCACCTGGGGGCCCGAGTAGCCGTGCATGAGGGGCGGCTCGGGGCCGAAGGCGGCCGGTGCCGCGAGGGCCCGGCCCGTGCCGGGGGCCGCCGCGAAGGCACTGCCCGCGGCCGTGAGCGGCAGGGCGGCGGCGACGGCTCCGGCCGTGCCGAGGTGCAGGAACCGGCGGCGGGGCAGCGGCACGGCGGCCCGCTCCCGGCCGTCCTGACGTGCTTGTGGCCGCGCGGAGTTGTGCTCGTGAGGAGACATGGCGCCCGAGACTAAAGCGCTAAAGTTGAGTTCTACAAGGGGTCGTGCCGGATCGTCGCCGCCGGTGCCGGAGACGCCCGGGCAACTGCCCGGGGCCACCGGATAGGCTGAACGGCCCCATACCGGACCGGCCCGGAACACGACCACATCGAGGCTTCCATGACGACCGAGGGGACCGCCGAGGGCCGCCGCCCCAGGCTCCGTGACATCGCCGAGCGGGTCGGCATCTCCGAAGCGGCGGCCTCGTTCGCGCTGAACGGGAAGCCGGGCGTCTCCGAGGCCACCAGGCGCCGGGTCCGCGAGGTGGCGGAGGAGCTCAAGTGGTCGCCGCACCAGGCGGCCCGCGCCCTCTCCGGCGCGGGCGCGTCGACCGTGGGCCTGGTCATCGCGCGCAGCATGCAGGACGTCGGCTCGGAGTTGTTCTTCCACCGCCTGATGTCGGGCATGCAGGCCGTGCTGAGCCGCCGGCACTACGGTCTGCTGCTCCAGGCGGTCGACTCGGTCCAGGAGGAGCTGGAGACGTACCGCCGCTGGAAGTCCGAACAGCGGGTCGACGGCGTGGTCCTGGTGGACCTGCGGCGCGACGACCCGCGCCCGGCCGCCCTCGTGGAGCTCGGACTGCCCGCGCTCATCGCGGGCGGCCCCGATCCCCTGGGCCTGGTGCCCTCGGTCTCGATCGACGACGCGGCGGCGATGACGGCGATCGTGCGGCACCTGAGGGACATGGGCCACGAGCGGATCGCCTATCTCTCCGGGCCGCCGTCCATGCTCCATGTCCACCGGCGGATCGAGGCGTTCGAGCGCGCGGGCGGCGAGCTGTCCCTCGGGCACTGCCGCGTCGAGTCGACCGACTTCTCCGCCGCGGCGGGCAGCTCGGTCACCGAGGCCGTGCTGCGCGCGCGTCCGCGTCCCACCGCGGTGATCTACGACAACGAGGTGCTGGCCGTCGCCGGGGTGGGGGCCGTGCGCAGGCTGTCGCTGCGCATCCCCGCCGATGTGGCGGTCGTCGTGTGGGAGGACACTCCCGTGTGCACGGCGTTGCAGCCCGAGTTGACCGCGCTCCAAAGGGACGCGGCGGGCTTCGGCGCGGATGTCGCGGAGCGGCTGCTGCGGCTGCTCGCCGGGGCCCCGGTGGCGGATTACGCGGAGCGGGTGCCGTCGCTGCTGGCCCGTGCGAGCACGCTCGGCGTGCGGGCGCACACGGAGCCCCGGTAGTCCGGCCGCCCCTCACCGTCCCCTCCCTGACCGGCAGTTGTGCGCGGGTCTTCCGCGGCTCCGCGGGGGTACGGATCCGGGAAAGCGGTTTCACCGAACCGTTGACGTGGCCAACTTAAGCGCCTTAGTGTCGCCAGCGCGCCGGCCCGGTCTACCGAGGGGAACACGATGCACACGGCACCGCGGAACACTCTGGACCGCCTGGAGCGCGTGCTGCGGCAGCGCCTCATCCCCCGGATCCACACCCGGCTGAGCGACGTCTCCGTCTGCGCGTGGGAGGTCGACGGCGACGGCGAACCGGTGCCGGCCGCCCACGCCCTGGGCCTCGGGCTCCTCCCGGGACGCCCGGCGCCCGCGTACAAGCCGTTCGCCGTCGGCGAGGACTGGGGGCCCACCTGGGGCACGACCTGGTTCCGTATCGACGGCACGATCCCTGACAACGCTGTCACAGCCGAACTGGCCCCGAGCCCCGTCGAGCTCGTCGTCGACCTCGGCTGGGCCGACCACTCGGTGGGCGGCCAGGCCGAGGGTCTGGTCCACCGCCCGGACGGCTCGGTCCTCAAGGCCGTGCACCCGCGCTGCGGCTGGGTGCGGCTCACCGGTCCCGGCGCCCCCGAGTCGCTGGTGCGCCCCGACGGCACCTTCACCGTCTACGTCGAAGCGGCGTCCAACCCGCTGCTGCTCGATGTCGTCCCGTTCATCGCCACCCGCCTCGGCGAGAAGGAGACCGCGGGCTCCGACCCCGGATACCGCCTGGTCCGCGCCGAGGTGTGCGCCTTCGACGCCGAACTGTGGGAGCTCGTACGGGACTTGGAGGTGGCCGGTGGACTGGCCGCCCAGGTGCCGCCGGAGGATCCCCGGCACTGGACACTGCTGCGCGCCATCGACACGGCCCTCGACGCCGCCGATCCGCAGGACCTGGCGGGCACGGTACCGGCCGCACGGGCGGCGCTCGCCGGAGAGCTCGCGAAGCCGGCGAGCGCCAGCGCGCACCGGCTGACCGCCGTCGGCCATGCCCACATCGACTCCGCCTGGCTGTGGCCGGTGCGCGAGACGGTCCGCAAGGTCGCCCGCACCGTGTCCAACGTACTGGACCTGATGGACACGGACCCCGGATTCGTCTACGCGATGTCGTCCGCCCAGCAGTTCAGCTGGCTGGAGGAGCACCGCCCCGAGCTCTTCGAGCGGGTACGCGCACGGGTGGCCGAGGGCCGGTTCATCCCGGTCGGCGGCATGTGGGTCGAGTCGGACACGACGATGCCGTCGGGCGAGTCGATGGTCCGTCAGTTCACTTATGGCAAGCGCTACTTCCAGGAGCGCTTCGGGATCGAGCCCGAGGAGGTCTGGCTGCCGGACTGCTTCGGCTACTCCGGAGCACTCCCCCAGCTGGCCCGGCTGGCCGGCTTCCGCTGGTTCCTCACCCAGAAGATCTCCTGGAACGACACGAACACCTTCCCCCACCACACCTTCCAGTGGGAGGGGATCGACGGCAGCCGGATCTTCACCCACTTTCCCCCCGTGGACACCTACGCCGCCGAGGTCACCGCGAAGGAACTCGGCCACGCGGTACGGAACTTCAAGGACAAGGGCGTCTCGTCGCACTCCCTCGTCCCCTTCGGCCACGGCGACGGCGGCGGCGGTCCGACCCGGGAGATGCTGGCGCGCGCCGCGCGCTTCGCGGACCTGGAGGGCGCCCCGACGGTGGACGTGCGCAGCCCGCGCGCCTTCTTCACCGAGGCGGAGGCCGAACTCGCCGGGAACGGCGGGGCGGCGGTGTGGGTGGGCGAGCTGTACCTGGAGCTGCACCGGGGCACGTTCACCTCGCAGCTCGCCATGAAGCAGGGCAACCGCCGCGCGGAGGCACTGCTGCGAACGGCCGAGTACCTGGCCACGGCCGCGGCCCTGCGCACCGGCGCCTACGCCTATCCCGAGGCCGAGCTGGCGGACATCTGGCGCACGGTGCTGCTCCACCAGTTCCACGACATCCTGCCCGGCTCCTCCATCTCCTGGGTGCACCGCGAGGCGCGGGCCACCTACCGGGCGCTGACCGAGCGCCTGGAGCGGCTGATCGGGCAGGCGTGCGCCGCGCTCGGTACGTCCGGTACGGCCGACTCGGGACGTCTCGTACCGCTGCCGTGGTCGGGGCGGGCCGCCTGGGCGCCGGTCCGCGCGGGCGAGGCCGCCGAAGCGGTGCGCCGGGAGCGGCCGGAGGACGGCTCCCATGTCCTCGACAACGGGCTGCTGCGTGTGGTCATCGACCCCCGAGGCCATGTGTCCTCGCTGGTGGACCGGGACAGCGGGCGCGAGCTGGTACCCGCGGGGCAGGTGCTCGGCGTGCTGCAGCTGCACCGCGACGAACCGGTGCGCTGGGACGCGTGGGACATCGACCGGGACGCCCGGCGCATGCGGACCGATCTGACCGAGCCGGATGCGATCGACGTGCCCGCCCTGGAGGGCGGCGCGGCCGGGGTGCGCGTGGTGCGCTCCACCGGGGCGTCGCGCATCGCGATGACCATCAGTCTCGCCCCCGGCTCACGGCAGCTCGATATGGAGCTGGACGTCGACTGGCACGAGTGCGAGCGGCTGCTGAAGGTCGCGCTGCCGCTGGCGGTGCACGCGACGAGCGCCCGCTACGAGACCCAGTTCGGCAGCGTCGAGCGGACCATCCACGAGAACACGTCGTGGGACGCCGCCCACTACGAGGTCTGCGCGCACCGCTATGTGCACCTCGCCGAGCCCGGCTTCGGGGCCGGTGTCGTCAACGACTCGTCGTACGGCTGCGACGTGACCCGCATCGGCGGCCCCGGCGGCGGCAGTGTCGTGCGCCTGTCGCTGCTGCGCGCGCCGACCTTCCCCGACCCGGAGACCGATCAGGGCGCGCACCGGATGCGCTGGGCGGTCGTGCCGTCGCCGGACATCGCCGCCACGGTCGCCGCCGGGTACGCGCTCAACTCCCCCGTGGTCGAGGGGCTTCCGGCGCTCGCTCCGCTCGTGGAGCTGACCGCGACCACGGGACTGCCCGTCATCGACACCGTCAAGCTCGCGGACGACGGCTCCGGCGATGTCGTCGTCCGTCTCCACGAGGCCGCGGGCGGGCGGGCCACCGCCGTGCTCCACTGCTCGGCCGACCTCGGCGACGCCCCGTCCGTGCGCGAGACCGACCTGCTGGAACGCGACCTCGACGCGACCAGCGGCATCCGGCGGGTGCTCCTGGCCCCGGGGCCGGCCGGCGCGGACGGCGGCGTTTCGGCCCGGGGGGCGCGTCTCGCCCTCGAACCGTTCCAGGTGGTCACGCTGCGGCTGCGCCGCTCGGTCTGACGACGCCCGGGAACCCGTCACACACAAGGGAGTTCACCATGAGTAGGACCGGACGCCGAGCCGTCCTGGGCGTGGGCCTGGCCCTCGCCCTGGCGCTGACCGGCTGCGGTGTGGGTGGCGGAGGCGCCGCCCAGGACGCCGCGGGCTCCGCGCGGGACGGGAAGATCGCCGGCGAGATCACCTTCCAGACCTGGAACCTCAAGGGCGGCTACGAGAAGTACTTCACCGGACTCGTCGACGCCTTCGAGCAGCAGCACCCCGGCACGAAGGTGAAGTGGGTCGACCAGCCCGCCGACGGCTACTCGGACAAGCTGTCGGCGGACGCGGCCGCGGGCACCCTCCCCGATGTCATGGACCTCGGCCCCGAGGCGGGCTACACGCTCGCCGGCGCGGGCCGGCTCCTGGACATCGCCAAGGAGGACCCCGAGGCGAGGAAGGACTTCCTTCCCGCCGCGTGGGAGGCCATGACCTGGCCGGGCGTGGGCGGCGGCACCTACGGCTACCCCTTCTACCTCAACACCGGTCCGTCCTTCTTCAACAAGGACCTCCTCGCCAAGGCCGGGCTCGACCCGGCGCAGATCCCCGCGACCTACGACGAGCTGTTCGCCCAGGCGACGAGGATGGCCGGCGCCGCCAAGGGCTCGTACTCGATGATCGGCCGGACGCCGGTGATCGAGACCTTCGGTACCTACGGCGTCCCGCTGATGAACCGGCAGGGCACGGAGTTCACCTTCAACGGCCCCGAGGGCGTCGAACTGCTCACCCGCTTCAAGGAGATGTACGAGGCCGGGGCGCTGACCGAGGACGTCCTGAACGAGCAGCAGACCGGCGAGGTCGACAAGTTCAAGGCGGGCCGGCTCGGCTGGCTGCCGGGCAGCGCGTACAACCTGGCGGACTTCAAGAAGACCGCCCCGAAGGTCTACAAGAGCGTCGCGATCGGCCCGATGATCGCCAACGCCGCGCCGAACATGTACATCGAGTCGCTGGCCGTGAGCGCGCACACCAGGAACGCGGCGACGGCGATCGCCTTCGCCAAGTTCGCGACGAACGCGAAGAACCAGCTGGCGTTCGCCCACGAGGCGGCGATCTTCCCGGCGACCGCGGGCACGCTCGACGACCCGTACTTCACCGCGGACGACGGTACGGACGAGGGCCGGGTCCGTGTCGAGGCGGCCGCGCAGACCAAGAGGGCGGTCGTGTACTGGCCGCCGGCGTTCTCGCAGGCGATGGTCGACGAGTTGCGCGAGCAGGTCGCCCTCGCCATCAAGGGCAGGAAGTCGCCGCAGCAGGCGCTGGACGAGACGGTGGCCTTCTGCAACGAGAGGCTCGGCCGCGCATGACCTCCGCGCCTTCGGCGGACAGCCCGCCGTCGGACTCCCCGCCCTCGGGCTCCGCGGCGACGGGCCGCCGGGTGCTGCTGCCGCCCCGGCGGCCCGGGGGCGGCGGGTCCGCGCAGACCCCGCACCGGGCGGGTCGTACGCACAGGTGGTGGGGCACGCCCTGGCTCTTCCTGGTCCTCGGGCTCACCGTCACGCTGCTCTTCGTCCTGTTCCCGTTCCTCAACACGGTGGTGCTGGCCTTCACCGACGCCACGATGGTGCGCGGCGGCCGGTTCATCGGTCTCGGCAACTTCGCCCGGCTGGCCGAGGACCACCGCTTCTGGACCGCGCTGCTCAACTCCTCGCTGTACGTGGTGTGCGTGGTGCCGGTGATGGTGGTGCTGCCGCTGCTGCTGGCGTGTCTGGTGAGCAGGCCCGGCCGGTTCGTCGGGATGTTCCGGACGGCGTACTACATGCCCGTGGTGATGTCGGCGGTCGTGGTCGGTCTGATCTGGACGAATCTCCTCGACAGCCGCGGGCTCGTCAACGAGCTGCTGTCATGGCTGCATCTGGTCTCCTCGCCCGTCCCGTTCGTCACGGACCGCTGGCTGCTCCTCTTCAGCGCGATGTTCGTCACCGTGTGGACCGGTCTCGGCTACTACATGGTGATCTACGTCGCCGCCCTGGCCAATGTCAGCCCCGTCCTGTACGACGCGGCGGCGGTCGACGGTGCGGGCCCCGTCCGTACGTTCCTCTCGGTGACCGTCCCCGGTGTCCGCGGCACGATGGCGCTGGTGGGCGTGTTGTCGTCCGTCGCCGCCTTCCGCGTGTTCAGCGAGATCTACGTGCTGTCCGGCAACACCGGAGGACCGGGCGGCGAGGACCTCACGATGACCATGCTCATCCAGCGCGAGGGCACCGGCCTCACGGCGCGCACCGGATACGCGGCGGCGGTCAGCGTCGTGATGTTCCTGATCACCCTCGGCATGCTGCTCGTGCAGCTGAGGCTCCAGCGGCGGGAGGGCGATGCGGAATGAGTCGTACGACGCCCCGGCGGACGTGGGTGCGGCACCGAGGGGCCGCGCTTCGCTACACCGCCCTGGTCTTGATGTTCGTCGTCCTCGTCGGCCCGTTCGTCTGGCAGTTGTCCCTGTCGTTCAAGGGCGTTGGCGACGATCTGTACACCCGGCCGCCCCAGTTGGTCCCGAGCGATCCGACCCTGGGGAACTACGCCGAGGTCACCCGGCTCGTACCCGTCCTGCGGTATCTGCTCAACTCCACGACCGTGGCCCTGATCTCGGTCGCGGCGAACGTCATCGGCGCCACCTGCGCCGGGTTCGCCCTGGCCCGGCTGAGGTTCCGGGGGCGGGGCGCGGCGCTCTCGGTGTTCGTGGTCGCGCTGCTGGTGCCCGCGGAGATCATCATCGTGGCGCAGTTCCTGCTGATGCGTTCCATGGGGCTCAACGACACCCTGCTCGGCGTCGCGCTGCCGACAGCCGTCGCGGCGCTCAACGTCCTGCTGATGCGGAACGCCTTCCTGGCCGTCCCCGCCGCCTTGGAGGAGGCGAGCCTGATCGACGGGGCCAACGTCCGCCAGCGCTTCCTGCGGATCTGCCTGCCGCAGGTCAAGGGGGCGATCACGGTCGTCGCGATCTTCGCGTTCGTCGGCTCCTGGAACGACTTCCTCTGGCCGCTGATCGTCCTGTCCGACCAGGACAAGTACACGCTCACGGTCGGCCTGAACGCCCTGCGCGGGACGTTCTTCGACGACCCCCGGATCGTGGCGGCCGGGACGGTGATCGCGGTGGTGCCGATTCTGGTCTTCTTCTTCGTGCTCCAGCGCTTCTTCTTCAAGGGCGTCGAGGAAGGCGGGGTCAAGGGGTGAACGGGAGGAACGCAGGGAACGGGGCGAACGGGATGAACCCGGTGACCGGTGTGAACGAGGACGTCGATGAGCTGCTGTCCCGGATGACGCTCCGCGAGAAGGTGGGCCAGCTCAACCAGCGGCTGTTCGGCTGGGAGTGCGTGGCCCGCCGGCGCGGCGGCTTCGAGCTGACCGACACCTTCCACACGGAGGTCGAGCGCTGGGGCGGGCTCGGCGCGCTGTACGGCCTCTTCCGGGCCGACGCCTGGTCGGGGCGGTCCTGGAAGGACGGCGTCCGCCCGGAGGAGCGGGCGGAGGTCGCCGCACTGGTCACCGACGCGGTACGCAGCGGATCGCGGCACGGCGTGCCCCCGCTCATCGTGGAGGAGGCCCCGCACGGCCACCAGGCCCTCGGGTCCACCCTCTTCCCGGTGAACCTCAACGCGGGCGCCTCCTGGGACCCCGGACTGCTCGCCGAGTGCGCACGGGCCGTCGCCGCCGAACTGCGGGCCGGCGGAGTGCACCTCGCGCTGGTCTCGGCGCTCGACCTGCTCCGCGATCCGCGCTGGGGCCGCGCCGAGGAGTGCTTCGGCGAGGACCCGCTGCTGGCCGCGGAGCTCACGCGCGCGCTCGTGGAGGGCATGCAGGGAGCCGGCAGATCGGCGCTGGCCGGCGGCGGGGTGGGGGTCGTGCTCAAGCACTTCGCCGCACAGGGCGAGGGCGTCGGGGGCCGCAACGGGCAGTCCGCGGTGCTCGGCCAGCGGGATCTGCACGAGCTCCACCTGCCCGCCGCCGAGGCAGGGATCCGTGCGGGGGCGGTCGGCCTGATGGCGGCGTACAACGACATCGACGGTGTGCCGTGCTGCGCGAACCCCGAGCTGCTGACCGCACTGCTGCGGGACGCCTGGGGCTTCGACGGCCTGGTCATGGCGGACGGCAAGGCCGTCGACCGGCTGGCCGCGATGACCGGCTCGCTCCGGGAGGCCGCGCGGGCGGCGCTCCTCGCGGGTGTCGACCTCTCGCTGTGGGACGAGGCGTACACGCTCCTGGAGGAGGCGGCCGGGGACGACCCGGGCACCGCGGAGGCGATCGACCGCGCCTGCGGGGCGGTGCTGCGGGTGAAGAGCCTGCTGGGTCTCCTGGACGCGGCCCCGGTCCGCCCTGCGGTGGCGCCGGTACCCGTACGCCCCGCCGCCGAGCTGTCCGGGCGGCTGGCCCGGCGCTCGCTCGTCCTGCTGGAGAACCGGGGGCGCGCGCTGCCGCTGGCGCCGGACGCGGTCCATGAGATCGCCGTGATCGGCCCCAACGCGGCTTCGGCGACCGCTCTGCTGGGCGACTACGTGCCGCCGCTGCTCCCGGAGGCCGAGCGCAGCGTCCTCGACGCGGTGCGGGACAGGCTGGGCGACCGGGTCCGGGTCCGCCATGTCCAGGGCGACGGGCGGGAGTTGGAGGCCGCTGCGGCATCGGCCGACCTGGTGCTCGCGGTGCTCGGCGGCACCAGCCACCGGCACTACGGCGACGGCTTCGCGGACAACGGCGCCGCCCTGCACACCCGCGCCACCTGCGGCGAGGGCGTCGACCTCGCCGATCTGCGGCTCCCCGGCGGCCAGGACGCCCTGCTGCGGCGCGCCCGCGCGGCCACCGGTGCCCCGCTCGTCGCGGTCGTCGTCGCCGGACGCCCCCATGTGCTCACGGAGGTCCTCGCTCTCGCCGACGCGACCCTGTGGGCCGGATACCCCGGCCCGTACGGCGCCGACGCGGTCCTCGACGTCCTCCTCGGCGAGGCGGAACCGGAGGGACGCCTGCCGATGACCCTGCCGGCCGATGCCGGGGCGGTGCCCGTCCGGTACAACGACCGGCGGCCCGCCGACGGCGTCTACGTGGACGCCCCCCGCGCCGTGCTGCGCCCCTTCGGCTACGGCCAGGGCTACCGCACGAGCCGGGTCACGGGGCTCCTCGCCGGCGCCGGGGAGGGATCCGCGGCGGCGGACCGGATCGTCGTCACGGTCGAGCTGGAGAACGAGTCACCCCGCCCGCTGTCCGAGGTCGTCCAGCTCTACGCGCACCGGACCGGCGGCCCCGCCTGGCCGCGCGTGCGCGAGCTGGTCGCGTTCCGCAGGATCGCCCTGCCGCCCGGCACGGTGACCCCCGTCACGTTCCACCTCGAAGCGGAGCGCCTCTTCACCGGTGCCCGCGAGGGCCGCCAGGGCTGTACGACGCTGCTGGCCGGGGAGCTCGGCGTCCGCATCACCCGCCCCGAGGGCGTCTGAGCGGCACCGTTTGAAGGATCAAAATGGCGGCGGGTTAGCATGTGAGCGCCGCCTAGCTCGAAAGATAAACCTGTGACTGTCAATGACGACTCGTTCACCAACTGGAAGAACCGCGAGGAGATCGCGGAGTCGATGATCCCGATCATCGGGAAGCTGCACCGGGAGCAGGACGTCACGGTCCTGCTGCACAGCCGCTCCTTGGTGAACAAGTCGGTGGTCAGCATTCTCAAGACCCACCGATTCGCCCGGCAGATCGCCGGTGAGGAGCTCTCGGTCACCGAGACGCTTCCGTTCCTGCAGGCTCTCACGACGCTCGATCTCGGCCCTTCCCAGATCGACATCGGCATGCTCGCCGCGACGTACAAGGCCGACGACCGCGGACTCACGGTGGCGGAGTTCACCGCCAAGGCCGTCTCGGGTGCCACCGGCGCCAACAAGATCGAGCGCCGCGAGCCGCGTGACGTCGTCCTCTACGGCTTCGGCCGCATCGGCCGCCTCGTCGCCCGCCTGCTCATCGAGAAGGCCGGCTCGGGCAACGGCCTGCGGCTGCGCGCCATCGTCGTCCGCCAGGGCGGCGAGAACGACATCGTCAAGCGCGCCTCGCTGCTGCGCCGCGACTCGATCCACGGCCAGTTCCAGGGCACGATCACCGTCGACGAGGCCAACAGCACGATCGTCGCC